>NZ_SDKK01000002.1:97755-297265 GCF_008107625.1 Zoogloea oleivorans | reverse complement strand
CAATGCCGTGAAATTCACCGATGAAGGGAGGGTCACCCTGGTTTCGGGGCGGGACGGCGACCAGCTGGTCTTCGTGGTGGCCGATACCGGCATCGGGATGGGTATCGACCACGTCCGACAGCTCTTCCGCCCCTTCGAACAGGCGAACGGGAGTGCCTCGCGCCGCTTCGGCGGAATGGGACTCGGATTGGCCTTGACGGAGCGGGTGGGGCGGCTGATGGGCGGAACGATTCGGGTGGAGTCGACGCCAGGGCAGGGAAGCCGCTTCGAGGTACGGTTGCCGTATGTCGAAGCGGCGGATGCTGATCTTGAGTGAATGCCTGCTGCGCTTCTGGCGCGGCCTTGAGATCTTCAACACCCCGACTGCCCCTTCCGCCCGGGATGCCAACGACCAAACGAAGGTCGCCACGCTGCGGCGCGTTGCGGCCGCGCGGAATCGGCGTACCGGGCAGGATGCAGCGTTTGCGTTCGCGGACGATCAGGAGTCGATCCTGCAGGCATTGCGGATCGCAGCCGTCGGCGGGCAACGCCGGGCCATCTTCTGCATTGTCCATCTCGATCTCGGCCAACGCCTGCCTATCCCCAGGGGATAGCCGGCACACACAGCCTTCCGCGTCGGGCAAACCGGGCGGACGTTGGATGCGGTTTGTTGACTGACAGCCTTCCGGCTGGTGCCGATGCTGGCGACTCGTTCATTCATCGCGAGTCGTCTCCATGGCCAACGAACCCCTGCAACTGAATCTCGGATCGCTGCGCAGCGCGATGTCGCTGACGCTGCACACCCATCACGCATCGCGCATCTGGCATGGCCGCGCGCCGGCCGAGGGTCGTCCTGGCATCATCGGCCTCAACGGCTACATCAGCGTGATGAACAAGATGAAGCGCGGTGCCGAGCAGGATGACCCCTACTCGGACTGGTGGATGCTGCGCATCGAAGACAAGCTCACGCAGACCAAGACCAGCCTACAGGCGTTGCGCGAACAGGTGGACCAAGCACTGGCTGATGTGCCGCCCGCGCTGTCCCTGGGCGAGAACATGAACGTGCAGCCAGTGAAGCTGCCGCTGTTCGTCAATGCGCAGCTTGGCTTCATGGCGGTGTACCTGCTGGCCGACTACGACGACCTCGCACGCAAGCTGATCCTGGCCCATCACACGGCACTGATCGACCGCAGCACGCTGGAGCGCTGGCTCAACGACGGTGCGCATGCACTGCGCAGCCTGTTCTCCCTGGCGCAGCAGTACCGCTACTCAGGTGCGACGCGCGACGACTTTGCGGCGAAGAACGCCGTGGCGCGGGCGGCGCTGGAGAAGTTCGGCGAGCTGCCGCAGGACATTTTCGAAGGCACGCGCCGTTCGCGCTTTGCGCCACCCATCGCACGGAGGGGAAGCCGGCCCGAGTCACCGGTCGCTGATGCTTTGGAGTCAGGCATTGGCGCAGGCGACTCCGCGAGACAAGACGATGAGGGCGTCAACGCATGACGGCACCTTCTTCTTCCGGCCACCCAGCGCGCTTCATTCCGCTGGGACAGACGGACTTCCAGCGGCTGGAACATGCAGGCTACCTAAAAGGCCTTTTACAGCCCTTTAAGGGTAAGGGGAGTCTGGAGACCTGGGCCAGCCAGTGCATGGCGCTGCGCGACGGGTTGATCGCCCTGGCACAACGGCAGGTGTTGCCCCAGGCGCGGGCCTACCCCTTCAACCTGCTCGATGTGCAACTGGCCCAGCAGACGACTGGCGCAGGGACGACCTTTCTGCGCTGGCGCAACCTCGACCGCTCGGCCATGGGCGTGGCCTTGTGGGAGTCGCTGCTCGATCGCCCCGCGACACCGGCCTCGCTGATCGACGACCTGTATGCGATGGAACTGCAGCGCATCGCGCTGAACATGCAGATCAGTCTGACCCACAGCATCACCCGCCTCGCCCTGGAATGCGCCAGCAGGGTGGACCGGGCCGAGGCAACCTATCTGCGGCGTGTCCACGGGCATGTCGCGTCCGTTCCCACCACTCCCAAGGAGTCACCATGAGCACGCACTTCGTCGGCGAGGGCAACATCGGTTCCGCGCCGGAGTACCGCGAATTCCCCAACGGCAACGACGAGCCGAGGCGGCTGCTGCGGCTGAACGTCTATTTCGACAATCCCATCCCGAAGAAGGATGGCGAGTACGAGGACCGCGGCGGCTTCTGGGCGCCCGTGGAGCTGTGGCATCGCGATGCCGAGCACTGGCAGTCGCTGTACCAGAAGGGCATGCGCGTACTGGTCGAAGGTCGCACCGTGCGCGATGAATGGGAGGACGCGGACGAGAACGAGCGCGTCACTTTCAAGATCGAGGCCCGGCGCGTCGGCATCCTGCCTTATCGCATCGAGGCGGTGACGCTCGGCGCCAAGCCTGCCGGGGGCCAGTGACCAAGCATCGCGGGCGGCTGTAGCAACCGTCAGACGCCCGCCTTGCACCAGTGGGCTATCCCCTGGGGATAGTTCCACTGCGGCCCACCGAGCTCC
Source organism: Zoogloea oleivorans (assembly GCF_008107625.1). GTDB lineage: Bacteria > Pseudomonadota > Gammaproteobacteria > Burkholderiales > Rhodocyclaceae > Zoogloea > Zoogloea oleivorans. The sequence goes on along the minus strand of NZ_SDKK01000002.1, from coordinate 294,765 downwards.
AGCCGCCCTCCCGACGCGAATTTCCCGCCCCTCATACCGCTGCGGCAACCATTCCCCAACCGAGGACAATTCGGTGTTCATGCCGTCCGGCTTCCTTGCTGCCGGTCTCTCCTGGCCCAGCCATGCTGTTGTCCATCTGATGAACCGCACATTCCCGAGGAGGCTTCATGCGCGTGTTCCTGTGCGAGAAGCCTTCGCAAGGCAAGGACATCGCCCGCGTGCTGGGTGCCGGCCAGCGTGGTTCCGGCTGCTACAGCGGCGCGGGTATCGTCGTGACCTGGTGCATCGGTCATCTGGTCGAAGCAGTTCCGCCCGAGGGTTATGACGAGCGCTACAAGCGCTGGGCCATCGAGCAACTGCCCATCATTCCCGAACGCTGGCGCGTCGAGCCCAAGGCTGCGACCGCCGCGCAGTTCAAGATCGTCAAGCAGCTCGTCGGCCAGGCCAACGAGCTGGTGATCGCCACCGATGCCGACCGCGAAGGCGAGATGATCGCCCGCGAGATCATCGAGCTGTGCGGCTATCGCGGACCGATCCAGCGGTTATGGCTGTCGGCGCTCAACGATGCGTCGATCCGCAAGGCACTGGGCGCGCTGAAGCCGTCGGCCGAGACGCTGCCGCTCTACTACTCGGCCCTGGCCCGCTCGCGTGCCGACTGGCTGATCGGCATGAACCTGAGCCGGCTGTTCACCCTGCTTGGACGCCAGGCCGGCTACACCGGTGTGCTGTCTGTGGGCCGGGTGCAGACCCCGACGCTCAAGCTGGTGGTGGATCGCGACCGCGAGATCGCCCGCTTCGTCTCGGTGCCGTTCTGGGCAATCGAGGTCACGCTGTCCCATGTGGGGCAGTCCTTCACGGCGAGCTGGACGCCGCCGCAAGGCTGTACCGACGACGCCGGCCGCTGCCTGCAGCAGCCCGTGGCACAGCAGGCCGCCGACCGCATGCGCGCCGCCAGCAGAGCCCAGGTGGTGTCGGTCGAGACGGAGCGCGTGCGCGAAGGTCCGCCGCTACCGTTCGACCTGGGCACGCTGCAGGAGGTGTGTTCCAAGCAGTTGGGCCTGGATGTGCAGGAGACGCTGGACATCGCCCAGGCGCTGTACGAGACCCACAAGGCGACGACCTACCCGCGCTCCGACTCGGGCTACTTGCCCGAGAGCATGCTGGCCGAGGTGCCGACCGTTCTCGAGAGCCTGGTCAAGACCGATCCCGGCCTGCGCCCGTTGATCGACCGCCTGGACCCGACCCAGCGCTCGCGCGCCTGGAACGACGGCAAGGTCACGGCACACCACGGCATCATCCCGACACTGGAACCGGCCAAGCTCTCGGCCATGAACGACAAGGAGCTGGCCGTCTACCGGTTGATCCGCGCGCATTACTTGGCACAGTTCCTGCTCCACCACGAGTTCGACCGAACGGTGGCGCAGCTCGCGTGCGGCGGGCAGTCGCTACTGGCCGTGGGCAAGCAGATCGCCGTGGCCGGCTGGCGCCAGGTGCTGGCGGCGCCGGAGGAAAGCGATGCGGATGGCGACGACGCCCAGCGCAGCCAGGTGCTACCGGCACTGCAAGCAGGATTGTCCTGCCAGGTCGGCCATGTCGATCTGAAGGCGCTGAAGACCTTGCCGCCCAAGCCCTACACGCAGGGCGAACTGGTCAAGGCCATGAAGGGCGTCGCGAAGCTCGTCACCGACCCGCGCCTCAAGCAGAAGCTCAAGGACACGACAGGCATCGGCACCGAAGCCACGCGCGCCAACATCATCGGCGGCCTGCTCGGTCGCGGCTATCTGCTGAAGAAGGGCCGCGCCATCCGTGCTTCGGATGCCGCCTTCACCTTGATCGACACCGTGCCGGCGGCCATTGCCGATCCGGGCACGACAGCAGTCTGGGAGCAGGCACTGGACATGATCGAGGCCGGCCAGATGACACTGGACACTTTCATCGCCAGGCAATCCGCCTGGGTGGCTCAACTCGTGCAGGAGTACCGCGGTGCGACGCTCGCCATCAAGCTGCCGCCTTCGCCCTCCTGCCCCCAGTGCGGCGGGCAGATGCGGCAGCGCACCGGCAAGAGCGGCGCTTTCTGGTCATGCAGTCGCTATCCGGACTGCAAGGGAACGCTGCCGATCGACAGCTCGGCAGGCAAGCACGGTGCGCCACGCAAGCAGAGGGCTTCCCGCAAGGCGTCCTGACACCGACGAATCCCTTCGCCACGCCAGCCGTTTCTAGCGGCGGGTCCAACCTCCCGTGCAATGCGGGATTCCCCAGCGCACGCCCCCTTCTGCAACGGTGTGCACGTCTGGCTGCCCAACGACGGGCTCGCAAGACGAGAAGGCCGTTTCTCCGCGAATCGCGTCTGTCGCGACTCCATTGATCGAGATGCTCCCGTCGATGACGAGGGGTCTCCTGACGCCTGGCGGACCTGTGTCGAAGCGAGCCGTCAGGAGACCCCTCGGGTCGACGGTATTCGGTGCCGGTGCCCGCCGGCGGAACAACGGGCTCCCTTTGTGCGCGGATGTGTGCCGAAGGATGTCGACCCCAGCCACGACACGGGTCGGGTGCGATTGCTGACGCAGCGAGCGGCTTTGACGACGGCCGGGACTGCCACAGCCCACAGGTGGTTTCTCTCTTCTCCGGCTGAAGGCTCAAGGGCCTTCGGCCCGTTGGTCATTGTTTGATCTTGGTCGGTGTCGCACAGCCTCAAAGCGGCCCTTGCGCGATGCACATTCCTAGAAGACGCCAGTGAGGCGTCGCGTCCATCCTGCAGTCATGTGCTGCTGACGGTCGTCAGCACCATGCCCTGGCAGCCCCGGTCTTCAAGGCTGCAACGCGGTTTGCCGCGTGGATCGAACCAGTCCGCTTCGCATCACCACCGCGGACGTGCGTCTTCACGACGCCGATGCTTCTTCCTTCAACCCTTCGGGAGATATCCGCTCCCGTCCGGGTGTGGGCTCCCGGTCCTTCAACCAGGAGAGCCCCATGTCCCTTGCATTCGCATCGGCACCGCTGAGCGCCGCCCAAGCCCGCACCGAAGCCATTGGCTATCTGGCCCTGGCCTGCACCGGTAAGCGCCTGTCCCTGCAGGTGCGCCACAGCGCCGCCGGCCACTTCATCGGCACCGCCGATGAAGACGGCCCGGTGTCCCGAGAGTCCGTCGAGTACTTCCGCTCGCAGCACGCCGCCGAGCACGCCCTGGCAACAGGCCGCTGGCAGCAACGCATCCACCCCTGACTTCCACTCACAAGGAGCCATCTCATGAACCAGTCTTTGCCCCAAGACGTACTTGATCAGATCGCCGCGGAAGAGCGGCATTTCGCCGAAGCCCCGCAGGCCTTCTTCGAAGGGTGGAAGCGCGGTGTGGAAATCGCCGGCGCCGAATGGTTCGGCGACGGCACGCCCGAAGGCCTGCAGCGCGCCACCAGCAAGTGGGATCTGCGCCCCAAGGTGCTGTTGCTCAACGACGCCCTGGATGTCCTCAGCGGCGGCCAGCGCATGTTCCTGTCCGCGATGGTGAGCTTCTACAACGCCCGCGAAGGCGGCGCGATGCTCAAGCGCTGCGGATTCGAGGGGCTTTCCGATCTGGGAGGTCTCGATCTGGATCGCCGCAAGGTCATCGCCGATCTGGTGCTGAACTACAGCGGCTGGTGATCCCGATTCGCTTGTTCGCCATCCGTTCCTTTTTTCCACCCACGAGGGACATGCGCCTCCTTTCGAGGCGGTGTCCCTCCCTGTTCTCAACATCTCTTCAACCACCCGCTGGGGGCTTGCTCCCCAGCCGGGGAATGGGCTCCACTTCCTCTGATGGAGAAACCCCATGTCCCCCGATTCCAACCCTTTCCTCCGCGGCTACCAGAACCTGCGCATTGATCGCTCCCTGTGCATCACCTACGAGGACGACTGCCCGCCGGTCTGGCACCCGCTGCATCCCAGCCAGGCGCATCTGCCAGACGACCAGATCGCGCTCTTCCCCTGCGTCTTCAACAACGACTTCGCTCTGATCACCGAAGGCCAGGACATTCCAGAAGACCTGGAGGCCCAATGCCAGACCGAGGGCGTGGTGCGCACCGTGGTCTACGCCGTCAGCGGCGACGACTTCGGCCAGCCCGTGCACGTCGGCGACACCTATTCGGAGGAAGCTGCGCGGGAAGTCGTGTGGCGACTGAGCTTCGAGACGGGCTTCTACAGCCGGTGCTGGGAGATCAGCAGCGCCCATCTCACCCCCGAGGCAGGCCGCTTCCTCGCCGGGTTGGCGGACATCGCCACACCGAGCGGCTTTCTGTTCGTCGCCTTCCGCATCCCGTACAGCCCCGCGATCGGCGTGAAGCTGATCGCCACCCCCTGGACGGATGCGAACCTGCAGCTTGTCGAGGGCATTACCGCCGAAGAGCTGCGGCAGGAGCACCGGGCCAAGGGCATGCCGGAGTCCCTCGTGGAGGTATTGCACCTGGCCGCACTCGCCAACGTCCGCATGCTGATCTTCGATGCCGATGCGCCGGTGCTGGACGGATTGCCCTTGTACGAAGACGAGTAGCACCTTCGAGCCCCCACCCGGGGCTCTTCCTTTTCGTGGAACGAGGTGGCGACAGGTTGCCGATTCCCGGACGACGGGCACCTGCGCCTGCCGCACGCTTCCCGCATGTTCGCTGGCGTTGCCGGCAGCATGCCCAGGCAGTCGAGACCTTCGAGACTGCGGTGCGGTTCGCCGCGCTGGTCGCTTCTTTCGCCGGACGCATGCCGCGTCCATCCACCTCACCCTCAAGGGACATACCTCCCTTGCGGGCGGGAGTCCCTTGGTTGCCACAAGGAGTCTCTCATGGATACCCAAGCCATCCGCGCACAGATGCCGACGCTCGTCCACGGCCATGTGCCTTCCAACGTCCGCAGCTTCAAGTTCAACATCTTCGACGGCCAGCCAAAGGTTTCGACGCTGGGCTTCCACATCGATCCCAAGCCCTTCGAGGGCAAGGTCATCGCCACCACCGAAGAGGCCATCGTCATCAAGACGGGACGCGCCGAATTCGCGGTGCTCGACCGGGCGCTCGTGACCGAGGTGCCCGGCGAGGGCGCCAAGGTGCAGGTCGAACCCTACGCCCGACGCCGTTTCGATGGTCTGCGCGCCGACACGCCCGAGGAAGAAACCGCATTCACTGCCGACGGCAAGCCGTACACGGTGCAGCGGTTCGTGCTCGGTTCCGCACCGGCGAAGCTGCCAATTCCAGAGGTACGCAGCCCTGAGCTGCAGGAGCTGATCCAGCAGATGGAACAGTTGCCCGCACCCGACGGCTACCGGCGCATCACCCATATGCTGGTGGATGCCGGCGCACGGGACTTCACCTGGGTCGATCCGCTGCCCAAGGACATCATCGCGACGCCACCGGCCATTGGCTTCACGGTGGCCACGGCGAAGTTCCAGGGACGCGTCACCGTGCTGTACGAGCGCGGGCTCGACGTGTACGCAGTGGAACTGCACCGCGACGGCGAGCTGGTCGAACGGGTCGATGAGGTGTTCTTCGACTCTCTCGGCGAGACGCTGGAGCGGCGGATCGACGACGGGAACTGGCGGCGCATTCGCGTGCAATGCCTGTCCGGTCGCAAGCCTGTCCGGCACTGACCTCCACGCAGCCTCCCGTCCTCTCGGCGGGAGGCCCTTCATTCGTTTTCCTGGAGATCACATCCATGTCTGTTCGATTCAAAGGTACCGACCTGCGGCCCGTGCTCGCCGAAGCGGTGGTCAATCAATGTCGTGTCGTCCTGGTCAAGGACCAGGGCGTGTACTTCCTGGCCGAGCGCGGTGAGCGCAGGCCCGATGGGCGCCAGAAGCTCATCGCCTACGCCGTGCACTGCAATCCGGATGTCGATGCGTTCGATGATTGGTGGGAGCTGGCGCGCGCCGAGTTCGGTGGCGACGACTTCGGCGAGTTCTTCGATCCGCACGATGGTGTCTTCGCGCTCATCCTGAGCGGCGAGGGCGACCTCGAGGTGTCCGCGACCGCGACGCACTTGTCATTGCATGCCGTGGCCCCTGCGCACAACGGCAATTGACAACCCCTTCCCCATGCCCCCTTTTCGGGGGCTTCTTTTTGCTGGCCTACAGTCGTTGTGATGCACTTCTTTGCCTACCAGAACGACCTGTTGGACTCGGCCAAAGAGTCGATGGCCCGGTTCTGCGACGCCTGAGTCAGACCCTCGCCAATGCGGGAACCAGATGGTGCCAATTCCGACTGGCGCGGGCATTGACCTCGGGCCACGCTTCCCACCATGTTCCGCTGACTTCCGTCAGCAGCATGCCCAGGTAGCCACGATCCTCAAGGCTACGACGCAGTTCCGACCGCGTTGATCCCACCAGTTCGCACCGGCGTCCATGCGCGAACGGCCATCGGTTCTCGATGGCGATGCCACCAAGCTGTTCCATCAACCCACGCGGGGGTTCCACACCTTCCCCGCCTGGGTCGGGTGTGTCTCCGCCTCTTTGTTCTTCAGGAGATTCACCATGACTACTTCCACCGAAAAGTCCTACTTCGATCTGCACATCACCGGCCTCGGGTACCTCAATCGCATCCGCGAAGTGAAGCCCAAGAAAGGCGATGCGTTCCTGGCCTGCGACATCGCGGCCCTGAACGGTCCCAGCGATGACGTCTCGTACGTGCGTTTCGACACGCGCGTATCGGGTTCGGAAGCGCAGCACCTGGTTCGTCGCTGCATCGACGCCGTCGAGGCAGAGAAGAAAGTGATGATCGGCTTCCGCCTGGGCGACCTGTGGACCGACACCTTCACCTATTCCAAGGGGAAGCGTGCCGGCGAGCAGGGTGTGAGCCTCAAGGCACGCCTGCTGTTCGTCAGTTGGATCAAGGTCGACGGCAAGCTCGTCTACAAGGCCGAATCCAAGCCGATCGAGACCGACGCGCGCGAGCCGGAAGTCCCCGAGGCTTCCGAGGTGCCCGCCGCGCAGCAAGCCTCGACACCGGAGCCCTCCAGGCCCGCTGCCGAAGCTGCCGACGATGCTGACGCCGATGCCCCCGCTTTGGCCGCTGCCGAGCCGTTCTGATCCGCAAGGCCCCGTTCCCTGGGGCCTTGTCTTCTCTTCGTCAGCAGGAGACCTTCATGATCACCATCCCCGGCCAACTGGCCATCAAGACCATCCACGGCCGCAACGGCGATTTCAACGTCGGCCGCCTCGCGACCTCCATCGGCGAGTTCGTCGTGAAGAACGCTGAGCTCGACCAGTACGCCGAAGGCAAGTACGAGGGCGATTTCGCCATTGCCGAGATTCGTCCCTCCACCTACAACGCCAACGGCCGCATGGTCATCGAGATCCGCGCCCTTCTGGGCGGGATGACGCTGTCCAACATCGACGCTCTGAGCCGCGACGAAGCCCGCCGGCTGAGTCCGCAGGAAGTCGATCCGATCGACGAGGAAGCGCAGGCACCCGCGCCGGCCGTACCCCAGGCCAAGCCGAAGGCGAAGCCACGCAACCCGCGCGATCCCCTGGTCGACACCACGCCGTTCGGCAGCGAGCCGACCGCATCCCCCGAGGCCTCGGCCAACGCGGATGACGCGGCGCTGTTCGGTGCGCTCTGGCCGCTGGGCGAGATCGTCAAGCTCGATGCCACCGTCGATCGCCGCGTCCTGCGTCAGCAGCGCGACCGTCTCGGTGTGTTGGGCTACGAGTTCGCTCCGCTGTCCCAGGACTGGCATCTCGCCAAGGCCTGATTCCCAACGCCGCGCCAGCGACGTTCCACCACCCGCCGGGGTTCCTCCCCGGTGGGGCGGGGCTCCGGTCTCTCATCCAAGGAGATCGTCATGCAACTCGCATCCCGCTTCACTTATCGCTCCCCGGTGCTGCGGTCGAATCATCCGCTGTCCGATGACCAGATTCGCACCGTAGCGCCGTCCATCTTCGCGGACACCCCGCACGAGAGCCGCTCCGAGCGGTACAGCTACATCCCCACGGCGGCAGTGCTGACCGAACTGCGCAAGGAAGGCTTCCAGCCGTTCATGGTGTGCCAGACCCGCGTGCGCCAGGAGGACCGCCGCGACTACACCAAGCACATGCTGCGCCTTCGCCATGCGAGCCAGATCAACGGCGCCGAGGCCAACGAGATCATCCTGCTCAATTCGCACGATGGCACCAGCAGCTACCAGATGCTGGCGGGCATGTTCCGCTTCGTCTGCCAGAACGGTCTGGTGTGCGGCGACACCTTCGCCGACGTGCGCGTGCCTCACAAGGGCAACGTCACCGATCACGTGATCGAGGGTGCCTACGAGGTGCTGCATGGCTTCGAGCAGGTGCAGGACTCGCGCGACGCCATGCGTGCCATCACGCTCGACGACGGCGAGGCCGAGGTCTTCGCCAGATCGGCCCTGGTCCTCAAGTACGACGAACCCGGCAAGACCGTGCCGATCACGGAAGGCCAGATCCTGCGCCCCCGTCGTTTCGACGACAACCACGCGGATTTGTGGTCCACGTTCAACCGCATCCAGGAGAACCTCGTCAAAGGCGGTCTGACCGGCCGCACTGCCAACGGGCGCCAGCAGCGCACACGGCCTGTCCAGGGCATCGACCAGAACGTCCGGCTCAACCGGGCACTCTGGCTGCTCGCGGAAGGCCTGCGTAAGCTGAAAGCCTGACCTCCAAGCGGATCGTGCCCATCGCGGCATGATCCGCTTCTTCTTTGTCGAGGTGCCCGAATGCGCGAGGGCCGATCAACGTGAGCAGTGCGCGCAGCGGTTTGTCGCTCACGTCCCGCTCGGCAATGAGGCAGGCTATGCCCATGTCCGTCGGCGAAGCCGACAGCATGCCCAGGTAGCCAAAACCTTCAAGGCTACGGCGCGTTGCGACGCGTAGGTCGTCCTTCTTTGCCAAGCCGCTTGCGGCGCTTTTTCCACCCCTTGGGGCAGTGAGTGCCCCGGCGGGCCGTGCTGCCTCCGATTCCTTCGAGGACAACACCATGCCTGTCACACATCCCTCCAAGACGCTGTATCGCATCGATGAATGCCCCGACCTCATGGCCGACGGCTGCATCGGTAACGAGAACGGCAACCTGGTCTTTCTCTCCATCTGGGCGCGCGACACCGCGGTTCAGGAATTCCTCGCTCGCCTGACCCTGGGACGGGATGAACAGGGACTGGACCAGTTCCATCTCATCACCGAGCAAGGCGGCAGCGTCCCGGTTTTCGTCGGCAACGTCGAGAATCTGGAAAAGCGCAGCGCGCGCGCCTACCGGCGCACGCTGTTCGGCTCGCTTTCCAACGTGTGGCTGTTCGACCGCCGTTGCGTGCGTCCCGATAAGGCCAACGCCAGCGCGCTGGCGCTTCTGCCACGCGACTCCACACACCGGCTCGACCGGCTGTGGTTGCTGGTGCGCGACACCTGCCCGCTGCCGCTGCTCGATCACTGGCGCGACCTCGTGCTGGAGCTGCTGCAGGCGAAGTCGATGCTGACCCGCCTGCCGTTCGCCCTCGGCCCACTGGAAGGCCACCGACTCGCCATCGACGTGCCGGTGCTGACCCAGACCCTGGGCGGCTTGATCCGCAGTGGGGTGCTCGCCGCTGAGACGCCTCGGCCCGAGCCTGTCTCAGCGCTGCCGCTCGAAACGGTGGCTTGAGACGCTTCCCCATCGGGCATGCCCCGCATGTCCGCTTTCCTTCATTCCCGCCTTCAGGAGAATCCCATGGCACTCATGTTTCCGCGGCTCGCCCGCAATTTCGTTAAGAACGGGTATTTCCCCACGGACGAGCCCACGCTCGAAAGAGCGCTCACTGCGCTGGCCCCTTCTGACGGGCCGATGTGCATTCTCGATCCCTGCGCCGGCGAAGGCGTGGCGATTGCCGAAGTCGCTCACGCCCTCGGGCGCGAGCAGGTCAAGGCTTTCGCCGTCGAGTACGACGACGAACGCGCCGCACACGCACGCGGACTCGTCGATCGCTGCATCCATGGCGACCTGATGGACACGCTGATCTCGCGCCAGACCTTTGGCCTGCTGTGGCTCAACCCGCCCTATGGCGACCTGAGCAAGGACGCCAACGGGAACATCGGCTACCAGGGCCAGGGTCGGGCCAGGCTGGAGAAGCTGTTCTATCAGCGTGCGCTGCCGCTGCTGCAGTACGGCGGCGTGCTGGTCTTCATCGTGCCGTCCTACGTGCTCGATGCCGAACTGGTCGGATGGCTGACGCGCCACTTCGCCGATCTGCGCATCTACCGTGCGGTGGAGACGCAGTTCAAGCAGGTGGTGGTCTTCGGTCGCAGGGTTCGCCAGCGCGACCAGGCATCGGATTCGGTCAAGGCCACGCGCGGTCTGCTGCTACAGATCGGGCAAGGCGACGCCGAAGCCGAGGAACTGCCGCTGGAATGGCCGTTCCTGCCGTACTCGGTCCCCATCAGCCCGGCCGAACCGGAGCACTTCTATCGCGTGACGATGGAACCCGAGCAGTTCGCCGACGAGGTCGGCCGGCTGCAAGGGCTCTGGCCGGCACTCGATACGCACCTCGGTGCCGCGCAGCAGGCGCTGCGCCCTCCGGCACGGGCCTTGTCGCATTGGCATCTCGCCCTGGCCCTGGCCGCGGGCGCGATCTCTGGCGTGGTGAGGTCCAGGACCGGGCGCGTGCTCGTCGTCAAAGGTGATACCCACAAGGAGAAGACTCTCCAGACGGAATACACCGAACGCGACGACGGCTCCGTGGCCGAGACGCGCATCCTCACCGACAAGTTCGTGCCGGTCATCCGCGCCTGGGACATGACGCCAGGTTCCCCGACACGGGGAGATGTGCTGACCATCCGCTGATCGCTGTTCCCTGACGGTTCGCCGTCGCTTTCATCCACCCACCGGGGTCATGTCGCCCCGATGGGGTGCCGTGGCCCCTTCTTCCAGAAGGAGAGCCCACCATGGCACTCGCAGTCCTCAACCTCGCGTCACAAGCACGTTTCTCGCCCGGTCAGGTAGTCATGACCATCGGCATCGATGCATTGGTCCAGCAGGGCCGGCTCAATCCGTCTCCGTACCTGCGTCGCCATCTCAGCGGCGATTGGGGCGATCTCGACGAAGGTGACAGGCAGCAGAACGACGCCGCACTGAAATCCGGCGAAGATCGTTTGTTCTCGTCCTACCAGGTCGCGCCCGATCTGAAGCTCTGGATCATCACCGAATGGGATCGCAGCGTCACGACGCTGCTGTTGCCCAGCGAGTACTGATCCTTCTCGACGGCCCCGCGCCGTTCCATTCTCCCCACCCCGGGGCATGCCATCGCCCTGCAGGGGGAGGTGCATGCCCCATTACTTTGGAGCATCACCATGTCCCTCGATCTCGAAACCACTCCCGAAACCGCTGTGCAGGGCGATCTGCTCGAATCGTCCGCTTCTCCTCTCACTCTCAGTCTGCAGGATTTCGTGTCCGAATTCGGCGACGAGCTGCTGGACTCGCTCAACCGAGCCAATCCCCCGGTCTACGCCGGACAGGCACGGTCGCATCGGCAGATCGTCCTCGCCAGTCTCAAGCGCAAGCTGTTCCAGGCGCAAGCCGATGTAGTCCATGCCGTCACCGAGCTGTTGGTTGACCGCGGCGAACGCGCCGCGATCGTCAATGGCGAGATGGGATGCGGCAAGACGACCGTCGGCATCGCGACGGCCGCCGTGCTCAACGCCGAAGGCTACCGCCGCACCTTGGTGCTCTCGCCACCTCACCTGGTCTACAAGTGGCGGCGCGAAATCCAGGAGACGGTGGCCGGCGCCAAGGTCTGGGTGCTCAACGGCCCGGACACCTTGCTCAAGCTGCTGAAGCTCCGCGAGCAGTTGGGCGTGCCGGCGAGCGGCCAGGAGTTCTTCGTCCTGGGCCGCGTGCGGATGCGGATGGGGTTCCACTGGAAACCTGTCTTCACCCTCCACCGCACACGCCACGGCGACGTGGGGGCGTGCCCGGACTGCGGCCATGTCATTGCCGACCTCGACGGCGAGCCGGCCAACCCGGTCGAGCTGGAAGCCGAGGAGTACCGCCGCAAGTGCAGCCAGTGCGCCGCACCGCTGTGGACGCTGATCCGCCCGAGGAGCCTGTCCGCCAGCGACCAGTCCTCGTCCGTGCTCAAAGCCTTGAAGCGCATCCCGACCATCGGGGAAGTCACCGCGCAGAAGCTGATGCAGAAGTTCGGCGATGCGTTCCTTGCGTCGATGCTCGGCGACAACATCCACGAGTTCATCAACCTGATGGACGACCGGGGTGAGTTGGTCTTCTCGGATCGCCAGGCGCACCGCATGGAGCGCGCGATGGCGAACATGGAGTTTGGTTTTGGCGAGGGCGGCTACCAGCCGTCCGAGTACATCAAGCGCTATCTGCCCCAGGGCACGTTCGACCTGCTCATCGCCGACGAGGCACACGAGTACAAGAACGGCGGTTCCGCTCAGGGCCAGGCCATGGGCGTGCTCGCAGCGAAGTCGCGCAAGACCTTGCTGCTCACCGGCACGCTGATGGGCGGCTACGGCGACGACCTGTTCCATCTGCTGTTCCGAGCCCTGCCCGGGCGGATGATCGAAGACGGCTACCGCCCGACCAAGAGCGGCAGCATGACCTCGGCCGCGATGGCGTTCATGCGCGATCACGGCGTGCTCAAGGACATCTATTCGGAGAGCACGGGCACGGCGCACAAGACGGCCAAGGGCACCAAGGTGTCGGTGCGCACGGTCAAGGCGCCGGGTTTCGGTCCCAAGGGCGTGCTGCGTTGCGTCCTGCCGTTCACCGTCTTCCTCAAGCTCAAGGACATCGGTGGCAACGTGTTGCCGCCCTACGACGAGGAGTTCCGCGAAGTCGCGATGGATACGGCGCAGGCCGCAGCCTACCGCGATCTGGCGGGTCGACTGACCCAGGAGCTGAAGCAGGCCCTGGCCAAACGCGACACGACACTGCTCGGCGTGGTCCTCAACGTGCTGCTGGCCTGGCCGGATTGCTGCTTCCGGTCGGAAACCGTGGTGCATCCGCGCACGCGCAACACCCTGGAATTCGTCCCGGCTCAGTTCAACGAGCTGGAGGTGATGCCCAAGGAGCGCGAGCTGATCGAGATATGCAAGCAGGAGAAAGCGGAAGGTCGCAAGACTCTGGTCTATTCGGTCTACACCGGCACGCGCGACACCACGTCGCGCCTGAAGGTGCTGCTGGAGCAGGAGGGCTTCAAGGTGGCGGTGCTGCGCGCAAGCGTGGATGCCTCCCGCCGCGAGGACTGGATCGCCGAGCAGTTGGACCGCGGCATCAACGTGCTCATCACCAATCCCGAGCTGGTCAAAACCGGGCTGGACCTGCTGGAATTCCCGACCATCGTTTTCATGCAATCGGGCTACAACGTGTATTCGCTGCAGCAGGCGGCGCGGCGCTCATGGCGCATCGGCCAGAAGCAACCGGTGCGCGTGATCTATCTCGGCTACGCCAGTTCCTCGCAGATGACTTGCCTGGGGCTGATGGCCAGGAAGATCATGGTCTCGCAATCCACCTCGGGCGACGTACCTGAATCGGGGCTCGATGTCCTGAACCAGGATGGCGATTCGGTGGAGGTGGCGCTGGCACGGCAGTTGGTGCATTGAGAGTTGCTGGACTTGGCGGCCCCTTCGGGGGCCGCTTCTTTTCAGCGAAGCTGGCGCTGTTTCCGTTCCTTGTCCCGAAGTTCTCGATCCGGCGGATGTCGCACGCCTGGGGCGCATGGCACCTCCTCGGAATTGGGGAACGGTCAATGCCCGATTCCCGGCTGCCTGCACGGCACCTTTCTGCAATGGTGATGGCATCTCGTCGCCAAGGGTTGCCACATGCCATCATCTTCTGCCCGACTACTTTGTGCGCTTTTCGTGCTCGGCGGATTGCTGTCCGGCTGCACGACGATTCCGGCCCCCTCTGAACCCGGAAGCCTTTCGCCGGTCGAGGCTGTGCCTGAGCAGACGCCGGAACTCGTTCCCGTCGTCCGCCAGGGGCGCTACACCCTGGTCGAGCTGGTGCCGGAACCGGCTCAGCGTGACCTGATGGAGCAGGTCGTCGAGGTCGCGATTCCACCCACCTTCGACGCGAGCGTGGGCGACGCCATGCGTCACGTCCTCCGCCGAACGGGCTATCGCCTTTGTGACGCTGCGGATGCCACGGCCCTGTATGCGCTTCCGTTGCCCGCAGCGCATCTGCGTCTCGGGCCGCTGGCTCTGCGCGACGCGCTGCTGGTGCTCGCCGGCCCGGCATGGGTTTTGTCGGTCGACGATGCCTCCCGCCACGTGTGCTTCCTGCGCCAGGCGGCACCCGCTTCCGCCAGTTCGATCGCAGTCCCGACTGGCGTCGTTCCGGGCGCAGATCAAGATCGGGTCGAGGCCGCAGAGCCTCGGGAGGTCCGGCCATGAACATCCCTCAGATCCCTCCCGCCAGCAACGACCGCACGCGCTGGCTCAGGATCGCCGCAGGCGTCTGGCTGCTGCTCGTCAGCGCTCTGACCATCGTCAACAGTGTCGGACTGTCGCGCCTGACCGAGCAAAGCCACACCAGCGCCCAGGACGCCCATGTCCAGGCACTCGCCACGCGCGTCGGCGACCTCGAACAGCAGGCCGAAGCGGTCAAGCACCAGCCCAAGCCTATCACCCAGACGGACTTCGACGCCGCCCGCCAGGCCCTCGAGGAGCGGCTGTCGCACGTCGAACAGGTACAGGCGGCGGATGCCCGCGGCGAAGACCTTCAGGCACTGCAGGTTCGCGTGGGCGCGATCGAAGCGCGCCTGAAGAAGGCGCCGCCACCAGCGACGGTATCCCGCCGCACCGCCGAGGCAGCGAAACCCAAGGTGCTCGAACCGCCGTTCAGCGTGGTCGGCCTTGAGCTGCGCGGCGGCGAACGCTTCCTGTCGGTTGCGGCGCCAGGAGCGACTTCGCTACCCGAAGTGCGGCTGCTGCGTGAGGGCAATTCCGTCGGTGCATGGCACCTGCAGGCCATCGAGGTGCATGTCGCCGTGTTCCGCGTGGATGGCCAGACGCTCCGCATCACGTTGCCGTAGGAGCGTGTGCCATGAAACCGGGATTTGCGTCTGCGATCAGCCTTGCCATGGCCCTCACCATCGCTGCGGCCGATACAGTCGCGCAATCAGCACCGGTGACCACTTCCCGAGCGGCTCCGAGCCAGGTGCAGAACAGCATGGACGCCGCACTCGACGAACGCCAGGCGCGGGACTGGGGGCTGCGCCCCGAGGAATGGGCGCGCTACCGGCAACTGATGCAGGGGCCGCTCGGCATCTATTCGCCCAACCTCGATCCACTCACTGCCCTGGGCATCGAGGCCCGCAGCTACGAGGAACGCAACCGCTATGCGGAACTGCAGGTGCAGGCGGAATCCAGGCGCGTGAATAAGACACTTGCCTACCAACGCGCCTACGATGCTGCGTGGAAGCGCCTCTTCCCGGGCCAGCAGCGCGTGAACCTGCCCGGCGCGCATGCGCCCGGTTCCGGCAACAAGGGGTCCGGCCGGCTGGCCGTTTTCGTGAAAGCCGATTGCCCGCCGTGCGAGCAGCGCGTGCGCCAATTGCAGGCGGCCGGCACATCCTTCGATCTCTACATGGTCGGAAGCCGTCAGGACGATGCGCGCATCCGCCAGTGGGCGGCCCAGGCCGGCATCGATCCCGGACGCGTCCAGGCACGCACGATCACGCTCAATCACGACGCCGGGCGCTGGCTGTCCCTTGGCTTGCCCGGCGAACTGCCAGCCGTGGTGCACGAGGTGAACGGCCAATGGCAGCGCCAATAGCCACCGGGCGCCTAGTGCAGTGGAGTGCAATGGCCGCCCATGCCGCACTGGTTCTCGGCACCTGCACTTGTGCGTCCCCCGCTCCTGCCCGGGAACTGCCGCCCCCAGCCTACCAGCTCGCTGCGCAACAGGTGGGTGTGCCGTCGCCGGTGCTGTACGCAGTGGCCCTGCAGGAGAGCGGCACCCGGCTGCGCGGCCGCCTGATTCCCTGGCCGTGGACGCTCAATGTCGCCGGCAGGGCCGAGCGCTACCCCACGCGGGCCAACGCCTGCACCGGACTTCGCAAGGCTCTCGCTCACACGCCGGCCAGCCGCATCGATGCCGGCCTCGGGCAGGTCAACCTCGGCCACCATGCGCACCGCTACGTCCACCCCTGCGAACTGCTCGATCCATACCGCAATCTCGCGATCGCTGCGGAGATCCTGCAGGAGCAACACACGGCCGGTGAGGATTGGCTGGTCGCCATCGGTCGCTACCACCGACCTGCAGGTGGCGCACCGGCCGCCCGTTACCGCCGCAGCGTCCACCAGCACCTCGCCCGGGTGCTGGGTCCGGATGCGTCCCTTTCCTCCATCCGGACCACCACACCATGAACCGCATCCTCTTCACCGCCACTCTGGGACTGCTCTTGGCCGCGAGTACCGCCGTCCAAGCCACCTCCGAACCGCTGATCGTCGTCGAGGACCGCAGTGGCACCTCGGCGCTGCCGTACTACCAGGCATTGGGTCCCCAAGACTCGGATCGCGCCACACCCCCGGTGCCGGAACCGGTTCCCCGCGTGGGTAGCGCGGCCGATGCCGAGGCGGCCATGCTGCCGGTGCGCTCGGCGCGGCTGTCACCGGGCGACGAGCCACGCCGTGTGATTCGCGCATCGGGCCTCACGCCGCTATTCCTGCTCGGCGACGACGACCGGTCCCGCACCTGGCTCAAGCAGAGGCGGGCGGCGCTGCAGGAGCTGCACGCGGTGGGGCTGGTGGTCAACGTGGCTTCGCCCGAAGCTCTGGCCGAGCTGCGCCGCCTCGCACCGGGGCTGACGCTCTCGCCGGCCTCGGGCGACGACCTGGCCCAGCGGCTGGGCATCCGCCACTACCCGGTGCTGATCACCGCCACCGGCATCGAGCCCTGAAGTGACGTGAAGCGCCGGCCATGGCCCAGTCCCAAGCCGTCGAGGTGTTGCTGCGGCCAGCGGTGGAGCTGTACACCGTCGCGGTCTGTGCCGGCGCCGCGCTACTGTGCCTGGTGGCGCCGTGGTCGCTCGCGCTGAGCCCCTTGCTGGGGCTGGGCAGCGCGCTGGCATTTCTGACCTTCGGCACCATCCGCCTGCGGGACGCTTGGGCCATCCTGCGCTACCGGCGCAACATCCGCAGATTGCCGCGCTACGTGATGACGAGCCGCGACGTACCGGTGAGCCAGCAGCGGCTGTTCATCGGCCGGGGCTTCCGCTGGGACCAGCGCCACACGCACCGGCTCATGCAGACCTACCGGCCGGAGTTCCGCCGCTACGTGGAGCCGACGGCGATCTATCGGGCGGCGCGGCGGATCGAGGAACGGCTGGAGTTCGCCCCGTTCCCGGTCTCGAAGTTGGCGAAGGCCCTGGCCTGGGACAGCCCGCTCAATCCGGCGCGCCCGCTGCAGCCAGTCGGCGGACTGCCTCGCCTGCACGGCATCGAGCCGAACGAGGTCGACGTCACCTTGCCGCTGGGGGAGCGGGTCGGCCATTCGCTGGTCCTGGGCACCACGCGCGTGGGCAAGACACGCCTGGGCGAACTCTTCATCACCCAGGACATTCGCCGCAAGGTCAATGGCCAGCACGAGGTGGTGATCGTCTTCGACCCCAAGGGCGATGCCGATCTGCTGAAACGCATGTACGTGGAGGCCGGGCGCGCCGGGCGCGAAGGCGAGTTCTACGTCTTCCACCTGGGCTGGCCGGACATCTCGGCGCGCTACAACGCCGTGGGCCGTTTCGGTCGCATCTCGGAAGTCGCCACCCGCATCGCGGGCCAGCTCTCGGGCGAGGGCAACAGCGCCGCCTTCCGCGAGTTCGCCTGGCGCTTCGTCAACATCATCGCCCGGGCCCTGGTGGAACTGGGGCAGCGGCCCGACTACCTGCTGATCCAGCGCCACGTCGTCAACATCGATGCGCTGTTCATCGAGTACGCCCAGCACTTCTTCGCGAAGAACGAGCCGAAGGCCTGGGAGATCATCGTCCAGCTCGAAGCCAGGCTGAACGACAAGAACATCCCGCGCAACATGATCGGCCGCGAGAAGCGCGTCGTAGCGCTGGAGCAGTACCTCTCGCAGGTGCGCATCTACGACCCGGTGCTTGACGGCCTGCGCAGCGCGGTGCGCTATGACCGCACCTACTTCGACAAGATCGTGGCGAGTCTCCTGCCGCTCCTGGAGAAGCTGACCACCGGCAAGATCGCCCAACTGCTCGCACCGAACTACTCGGACCTCGACGACCCGCGGCCGATCTTCGACTGGATGCAGATCATCCGCAAGCGTGCGGTGGTCTACGTCGGTCTGGATGCGCTGTCGGATGCGGAGGTCGCCGCCGCCGTGGGCAATTCGATGTTCAGCGACCTGGTGTCGGTTGCCGGGCACATCTACAAGTTCGGCATCGACGATGGCCTGCCGGGCGCCTCCGCCGGCGTAAAGGTGCCGATCAACGTCCATGCCGACGAGTTCAACGAGCTGATGGGCGACGAGTTCATCCCGATGATCAACAAGGGCGGTGGCGCCGGAGTCCAGGTCACGGCCTACACGCAGACGCTCTCGGACATCGAAGCGCGCATCGGCAACCGCGCCAAGGCCGGCCAGGTCGTCGGCAACTTCAACAACCTGTTCATGCTGCGCGTGCGCGAGACCGCCACGGCCGAGCTGCTGACGCGGCAACTTCCCAAGGTCGAGGTCTATGCAACCACGGTGATGAGCGGCGCGACCGACAGCTCCGACCCGACCGGCAACACCGCATTCACCTCCAACACCCAGGACCGAATCAGCAGCAACAGCGTGCCGCTGATCGAGCCGGCACACGTGGTCGGACTACCCAAAGGACAATGCTTCGCGCTCATCGAAGGCGGGCAACTGTGGAAGATCCGCATGCCGCTGCCGGCACCCGACCCCGACGAGGCTATGCCCAAGGACTTGCAGGAGCTGGCCGGCTACATGCGGCAGCATTACGTCGAGGCCGGCGAGTGGTGGGAGAGCGAGGGCGTCCCTGGCTTCCAGGATCAGGCGCTGCCGGACGATCTGCTGGCGAACTTCCAGCAGATGGCTGCGGCCGATGAGGCTGGCGAGGAAGGCGCCTGCACGTGAGCGATCCGGCCGTCGCGGCGCAGCGCCAGCAGGTCCGCCAGCAGGGGCTGATCGCGGGCCTCATCACCTTGCCGTTCCGGTTCTTCGGCGTGCTGTGCGGTTCGCTTCTCCTGTGCATCGTGATCGAGTGCGTCGGGATGCACTTCTTCTGGCCCGAGGAAAGCTGGCGCCACGCCCAGGGCATGCTCAACCACGAGCTGGCCCTGGTGTCTGAGAGCTTCACGCGCAGCGTACTGGTGCAGGAACCAGGACGCGCCACCCTGCATCTCGTTGAGCTGGCCTACGACTGGTTGTTCGTGAAAAGCGGGTTGCTCGACTGGATACGCGATGCCGCCACGCAGGCCAGCGCCGGCGCCCGCAGCAAGACCCATGACTTCCGGTACTACTTGGGCATGGTCTATGTGCATATGGAGAGCTACCTGATCGCCTCGGCCTACACCGTGCTCGTATTTCTCGTGAGGCTGCTGGTGCTGACGCTGACCTTGCCGCTGTTCCTGATGGCCGCCTTCGTCGGCCTGGTGGATGGGCTGGTGCGGCGCGACGTGCGCAGCTTCGGAGCTGGGCGCGAATCAGGGTTCGTCTACCACCGTGCGAAAGCCAGCCTGATGCCGCTGGCTATCCTGCCGTGGGTGACTTACTTGGCACTGCCGGTGAGCGTCCATCCGCTGCTGATCCTGCTGCCTAGTGCAGTATTGCTGGGGGCTGCGGTGGACATCGCGGCGGGAACGTTCAAGAAATATTTATAGCGCATGCCTTGTATCTGATGAGGGCTGTATTGGGTTAATATTCCCTACTTTACTGACCAGTTTTCGCCCTGATGGGTACTTCATGAAGATTCATTTCGGTACAAAAAAAGTACAGAAAATGGGACGAATTGCCCTCACTGAAGCGTTGCTACGCAATGCCGGCATCCAGGAGGGTGATTCAGTGGATCTGTATTTCGACGCTACCACAAAGGCCATCATCGTCGAACGCTCTCCATCGGCAGAGGCCGCTGAGGCTTCTATCGGCGCGAAACGCACCAAGAACAAGACCAAGGCACCATGACAGTCACCGATCGCTTTTCCGGACACGAGTCCTTCGTCTGCCGATATGGCTGGTTACCAAAGGCCTACCAGGCGGTCTCTGTCGAGCCCGGCCTTTTGAAGGATGAAGAGCGGGCAATGCACGCTCTGGGTATCGGTCGCAACATGCTGAAGTCGCTGCAATTCTGGTGCGAGGCCACGGGCATTCTTGTGTCCGTGACGGGTCATGGGCACCAACCTGGTCCCGTCGGACGCAAGCTGCTCGACCCCAAGCACGGGTGGGACCAGCATCTGGAGTCTCTTGAGTCGCTGTGGTTGTTGCATTGGCGTCTATGTACTCGTGCGGCGCTGGCAGCCTGGTCAGAAGTGTTTGGTGAGGGGCGACTGGTGCGCTTCGACCGTCAGCGGCTGGTCGCGGCACTGGCCCAACGCGCCGAAGGTTCAGCCAGGCCGCTCGCCGCCAGCACGCTGGAGCAGCATGCAGCCATCTTTCTCCAAAGTTACTACCAAGCCGAGCGTAGTGGCGACGACACCTCTTGGTGCCCGCTGCAGGATCTTGCATTGCTGCGCGCCGCCAAGGAAGAAGATGGACGTATCGTCTTTAACACCGATCTTCGCGCGCCAATCGGTTTGAGCCTGCGCGTGTTTGCTATTGCGTTAGTGGAGTTTGTAGCTTCGTCCGAACAAGGCTCGTCATCTGTGGATTTCCATCGTCTGCTCAAGGGGGTGAACAGCCCCGGGGTCGTCTTCCGCTTAGATGAACACCAGTTGCGCGCTTTCGTGGAGAACGTGGCACAAGGCCCCTTGCGCGATGCCGTGCGTTTCGTCGACACCTCCGACACGCAAAGCGTTGTACTTCACCGCGACCGCGTCGATCCGTACTACCTACTGGATGCACACGAGGAGGCTCCCATCCATGCTTAAACGAATCATCGATGGACTGGAGCTGAACGCGCACCACACCCGCTCAATCTCGCTGAGCCGCGACCTTCACGACGATACGACCATCGCCAGCTACCTGCCTACGCCCAATGCCGTCCAGGCGCTCAAGCAGATCGGTACGGCGCTTGCGGAGTGTCGGTCTCAGCGTGCCTGGAAAGTGGTTGGTCCGTACGGAAGCGGCAAGTCGGCGCTGGGGATTGTGCTTGCCCAATTGCTCGCTGGTCGTGACACTCATCCTGCGGCCTCGGAAATGCTGCGGGAAGCCTCCGCGTCTGTCGCCGACCTATTCGCAAGTTCCAAGCGTTTCGCGCTCGCGATCGTGGGAGCGCGGCTGTCCATCGGATTAGCGCTGGAAGCGGAAGTCCATCGCGCTCTGGAAGGCTGGCACCAAGGCAAAGGGGCAAACGCCCTGAAGCGCCATCTGAGCGAGCCGGGCCTCTACAAGGGGCGCCCCATCAACGCGGTTGCCGGGGAACTGATGCGCGATTTCGCGTCTGTCGCTCGAGCACAGGGTTTCTCTGGCACGTTGCTCCTGGTTGATGAAGTGGGCAAGTTCGTCGAGCACGCCGCGATGCACCCAGAAGCAGGGGACCTGATCGCACTTCAACAACTGGCTGAGGAAGCATGCCGGCAAGGGGACGATTCTCTCGCGATGGTTGTGCTTCAGCACCAGCACTTCGCGAGCTACGCGGCAGGCATTGGCCGCGCTCTGGGGGACGAATGGCACAAGGTCGCGTCGCGCTTCGAGGAGATACCCTTCGACGAGCCCGTCGAGCGCTACGTCCACTTCGCGACCCATGCGCTAGGCACTAAGCCGGCGCTGCACCGCGATTCCAAACTCGTGGGTGCCGCACGGTCTCTATTCGCAACGGCGCTGGAGCAATCCATCCTTCGGGCGCCAACCCCCGCTGACCGTCGTCTGTTCCAGCATCCCGAGAAACTTTACCCCCTCCATCCGCTGACGCTGGCTTCGCTGGCCGTCGTCTCCAAACGCTATGGTCAGAGCGAGCGCTCATTCCATGCCTTCCTCAACAGCAACGAGCCGGCGGGGCTTCGGGACTTTGCGCAAGTCACCTCCGTAGAGGGATACCCCTGGTATCGCCTGGCTCAGGTGTTCGACTATCTGGCTTCGGGGAATGGGCTACGCTTTCGCGATCTCGCTGCAGAGCGTCGTTGGGCATTTGCACTCGTCAGCATTGAGAGGCAGGCGAAAGACGCGGACGCTCTGGTGGCACTCAAGACCATCGCCGTGTTGGAGTTGGTGCAGGCACCCCTCGCGCTACGCATTACTCCGGAGTTGGTCGCATTCGCGCTCGGCAACCTCTCAGTCTCTGAGACACGGACGCTACTTGACCGCCTGGTGGACCAAGGCTTGCTGATCTGCCGCCACAGCCGTTCCGAATACGGATTCGCTGTATCAGATGCCATTAACATCGAAGCGCTCTACGAGCAAGCGGCGCAGGCGGGCGACGACGAGCTTACTGTGCGTGGTGCTTCGCACGCGCTTGGGAATCGGTTGGTTGTGGCCAACAAGCACTATGACCGCCGGGGAACGATCCGCACACTAGCCATTGATGTCGGAACAGTCACCGCGTGGCCCCATGCAGGCGCCAACAGAAGTGATTCAGACGGGCAACCTGACGGCTGGCTCCGCTTAATCCTGGTGACGGCAGACTCACGGGAAGAGCGACAAGTCCTGGACCGCGTACGCGACGCGGACGATCCGCTCAGCGTGCACTGCTGCCTGTCGCTGTCCGCTCGGGGGCGGGCGGCGCTCGCAGAGTTGGCGATCTGGCTGGCGGTGCAGCGCGAGGTAGCGGCCAAGCGGCTCGATCCCTGGACCAGCCAGTACGTCGAGAGCCGCCTCCATCAGGCCAAAGAGGATGTCGATGCACTCGTGTTGTCCGCATTGGCGTCTAATCCGGGGCGCATTGGCCCAGTGTATTGGCACCAGGGTAAGGCTGTGCCGGACAGCGAGTCGATGAACGTCGGCCAGGTGGCATCTTGGATGTTCGAGAAGGTCTTCCACCGTGCTCCGCGCATCATCAACGAGCTGATCAACAAGGATCGCCCCGCTTCCGCTATCGTCCTTGCGCGTCAGCGGTTGCTTGACGCTCTGCTGGCTGGTTCCGGTGGAGCCACACTCTTTCGCGACAACGAGTACCCGCCCGAGCGGCTAATCCACGCCACGCTGTTGCGCGACACGGGCATATGGCAGGCCGACGGCAACGACTGCGAGCTCGTTGAACCCAAGCTTGGGGCTCGCGTCGACATCTGCGCACTCTGGACTGAGATTTCGCTCGTCCTGACGAGAGACGAGGCACCCACGTTCGAGCAAGTGCTTCAGGAGCTTGCTGCTCCGCCGTTTGGTGTACGCAATGGTCCAGCCAGCGTATGGGTCACGCTTTACCTGATGATCCATCGCAGTCGCTGCGCAGTCTTCGAGCGGGGCACACTGGTGCTGGAACTCACGAGCGAGCACCTTCAGCGCATGCATCGGAATCCGCACACGTTCACGTTGCGCGAACTCCCGCAGGCGCAGGGCGGCCACAATTTGTTGCGTGACTACGGCGCTGTGCTTGCCTCGCTTGGGGCCGTGCCCAGCGGCGAAGCGACATATCTGGAGCTAGCTCGGGCCCTGTACCGCTGGTTCGGACGGCTGTCGGATTTCACTCAACAGACAGGACGAGTCAGCAAGGATGCCGCACTGGTTCGCTCGGCTTTGCGCAAAGCGCAGGATCCGATCCAGTTGCTGACCTCGACGCTGCCTAAAGTGTATGCCCAGAGCAAGGGGAAACGCCCCTTTCAAGAATGGCTGTCTGCGGCGCTGGTTGATCTGGGCATGAGCCAACGCAAGCTGCAGGATGTTGTGGTCACAGAGCTGGGGCAAGCGTTTGAGATGATCGGCCCGCTTGGCAAGATCCGCAGCCAGTTGCAGTCCGAATGCTCTGGTACCGCTACCGGATTGGCAGACGCCCGACTCAAGAGCTTTATCCTGCGTTGCACGGACTTAACGCTGACGGACGAGAAGTGGCTCGATTCCGTGGCCAGCCTACTCGTCCAGCTCCCTTTGGACGCCTGGACGGACGAGACTGTCGTCAGTTTTGCTCAGGCTGTGACAGACATCTCCGGCCACTACCGACGCTGGCTGCGTCTGGTGATGCAGCGCAAGGGCGCACCGCGCGCTGCCGAACGCTTCATGAGCCTGACGCTCACCAGCGCTAGCGGGCAGGAGTCCGCGTTGCTGGTCGCCACGACCGAGCATTCCACCCGGCTTGCGCACAACCTGTTGGACCTGCTCGCGCAGGAGGCCGGTGCTGACCCACAGACCGCCGCTGCTGCACTGGCGCAGGCACTGCAGAACTTGCAGGTAACGCGTGCACCGACGAATTCCACCGAGGAGAAGCACCATGACAAGCGAGAAGCGGGTTAGACATATTCTCAGCTTGTCTGGCGGGAAGGACAGCGCGGCACTGGCCATTTACCTGCGTGACCGCGTGCCGGAGATGGAATACATCTTCAGCGACACGCGCAAGGAGCTTCCCGAGACCTACGAGTATCTGCAACGCATCTCGAACTACCTCGGCAAGGAAGTGACGCATCTCAATGCAGACGTCGGGTTCGACCACTGGTACGAGATGTACGGCGGCATGATTCCATCCAATCACCGGCGCTGGTGCACGCGGGCCTTGAAGCTCAAGCCTTTCGAGCAATATTGCGGCAACGACGAGGTCGTGAACTACGTTGGATTGCGCGCTGACGAGGACCGCAGCGGCTACATCAGCCACAAGCCGAACATCAAGGCTGTCTATCCGTTCCGCGAAGACGGACTGGTGCTGCGCGACATCGAAGAAATCCTGAGGAATTCCGGCGTCGGCATGCCTCCATACACACGCTGGGGCCGTACCCGCTCGGGATGTTACTTCTGCTTCTACCAGCAGAAGATTGAGTGGGTCCGCCTCAAGGAAACGTATCCGGACTTGTACGACAAGGCCAAGGCGTACGAAAAGCCATACGAGAAGACCGGTAACTTCTTCACGTGGAGCCAGGGGGAAAGCCTGGCAGAGCTGGAGCGGCCGGAACGCATGGAGGAAATCAAGCGCGAGCACGTGATCCGTATCGAGCGCAAGGCCCAGCGCCGCGAAAACGTGACGCTGATGGAGGTCTTCTCCCAAGCGGATTCCGCCGAGGTGCCGGAGGACGATGATGATCAAGGGTGCCTCGTATGTCAGTTGTAGCTGCTGTTGAGCACAGAGCCATCTTGTCGGGAAACTTCCGAGCGTCGAGCGCCCCCCTGTTGATTGGGCGCTCAGCTCTTGCACCGGTAGGTAATTGTCTGTGGGTATAACAGTCAAGGCTCGCGTCCTGCTTGAACTCGGTGCTGAGTTGATCAGCTCCGACCAGATCGCTATCTACGAGTTGGTGAAGAACTCTTTAGATGCGCGGGCCACGCGCATTGCAGTACATGTTCGCGTCACATTACCGCGCAGTGAATACCTCGGCATTCGCCAGAGCCTTGAGCGATCTTTCCAGAAGAAGGAAAGTCTCTCTCGGGATACGGTTCGGCAAATGCTCGAGGCCGGCATGGAGCCCACGGCAGCGCAGGCGGACCGTGATGCATTTCTAGAGAAGGCGCTGTCGCCGTCAAATGGTGATTACATCCAGGCACTAGATGCCGCCTACACACGCTGCAATTGGGTCGAGATTACTGACGACGGTGGCGGCATGTCGTTCGAGGACCTTGGTGGCGTCTATCTCACCATTGGCACCACCCACCGCCTGGACGATCGAATGCGCAACAGCACCCACACGGTGCTTGGTGAAAAGGGCATCGGCCGCCTCTCCGCCGTGCGCCTTGGCGATCAGCTTCACGTCTTGACGTCTAAGACGGGCGATAAGACGCTGCATGAACTCAAGATCGACTGGTCCACGATCAAACGCAATCCACACCTCAACCTAGACGAGTTCCCTGCAGCTCCCAACGTCGGGCCGAAGAAGAACAAGGCGTCTGATCACGGCACAATCATCCGCATGTCGAACCTGACGAGCGAGTGGTCGATCGAAAAGATGGAGTCTCTTGCGAAGACAGATTTCGCCAAGTTGGTGGATCCGTTCCTGACTTCGTTCAGCCGCCCGAATGTGCGACTGTACTTTAATGGGCAGTCAGTCGACATCCCTTCGTTTCAGACGCGTCAGCTCGCATACGCGCATGCACGATGCTCGGCGAGTTTCGCGCTCGATGCCGACGGGCAACCTGTCCTATCGGGTGAGGTAACTTACAAGGCCTACGGACAGAGCAAGACCTTCAGCCTGGAGGGGATGCATCTTCTCAGCGCACTGACTTTGAAGGGCAAGCGTCCAAAGACGGGCGAGGCATTCCGTCCAGCGGGTACGCTGATGCAGGGTCTAGCGAGCCTAGGCCCTTTTGAGATGGAGGCGCATTGGTTTAACCGGCAGAAGCTTCGCCTCGATAAGCCTGATGGCTATGAAGCGGCCCTGCAGTGGTTGACTCACTGGGGCGGAGGGTTACTGCTTTATCGCGATCACTATCGCGTATATCCGTACGCAGAGGCGCGTGACGACTGGCTCGACCTGGACGGCATTGCGTTGGCCACGCAGGGCTACAAAATGAATCGGAAACAGCTGGTCGGTGCGGTCCGCATCTCCAGTCGTGGCAACCCACATCTGCAGGATCAGACCAATCGGGAAGGCTTGCGCGACACGGAAGAGAAAGCAGCACTGATCGCACTATTGCGCCACATCTTGGTGGTCGAGTTCAAGAGCTACCTCAACGCTGTTGAGGGGGCACAGGACGAGTCGGCGGCTAAGGAGTTTCCGAAGCTGGAGAAGCGCCTGGAGGAAGCCCAGAAACAGGCGCTGAAACAGGTCCAACACCTGAGGACCAAAGTCAAGGCTCCGGAGGACGTCGCGGCGATCAACACCCTGCTTGCTCGCATGACGGACATGTCCGAAGCCTGGGAGCGTTCGAAGATGACCGTGCGCGCCTATGAGGAGGACATTGACAAATACGTCCATCTCGCGGGCGTCGGCCTAATGACGGAGTTCATCTTCCATGAATTGGCGCGCCTTTCCGCAAACGCCTTGAAGCTGCTGCAGACCTACAAGCCGAGCAACGCTACCGAAAACCGCCAGCTTCGGAATCTGCGAGATCAACTGAGCACTCTCGAGAGGCGGATCCGAATCCTAGATCCATTGTCGACGCCGGGGCGTCAAAGGAAGGAATCGTTTGACCTAGTTCAGATGCTGCGGGATGTCGTGGAAATGCACGAACCTCAATGTGGGCGTCATGGAATCCGAGTCGACCTGACCGGTCTAGGCAAGACGCCCGTGCTGATCAAGGCCGTCCGCGGGCAGCTTCTGCAGATCGTAGAAAACTTCATCTCCAACTCGGTTTATTGGCTCAAATTGCTTGCGACGACGACGAGGTTCGAGCCCATCATCAGCTTCAGCATCGACAGGGCTGCCAACACACTCACCGTTTTGGACAACGGTCCTGGGATTTCAGAAGACCGCGGCGATGAAGTAGTCGGCCCTGAAATATTCAATTTGCCGCCTCCAGCCGCCAGCCTGACGGCCGGGCCGCGTTGTCGCTGAGCACCCGCCCAAGCATCCCAACCAGAAGCCAGAGCGCAAAAAGGGCCTTCAGCCCCAGACGGGCCACCGCCCGCATCAACCAGCGCAGGTTGTACCCGGCGGCACACAGCACCGGGTGCAGCACATCCCCTTCCGATCCTTTCAGCCAGTTCCGCCGTAGTCCGCAGTCGTCCTTCAGGTGCCCGATCACGGGTTCCACCGCCTGGCGGCGTTTGAGCAGACGGCGGGCCTGGGCGCTCAGACTCTTGATCCGGCCGCGGTGGATGATCTCGACCCCCGGCACTTCAACACCCCGATAGCCCAGATCGACGATGGCGGTGTGGGGCTTCGGGGCGCCTTTGACGTCCTGCATCAGGATCGTCGCCTGCTCGATCTGCTCGGCGAGGGTGTGGCCGTCGTAGGGATTGCCGGGAAAGGCCCGGGCGCCGACGATCAGGTTGCCTTTCTCGGTGGTGGCGATACCCACCTTGACCCCGAATTCGTAGGGCTGGCGGGCCTTGCCCTTGCCTATGCACTCGACTTCCGGCGCGTGCAGGGCGTAGAGCTTGTTCTTGTCCTTGGGCCGCTGGGTGTGGATGCGCCGGGCCCGCTCGAGCCACAAGGTGGCGATCTCCTTCATACCGTCGGCCAGCGTCGGCAGGTGGCGTTCCAGGTCACGCATGACCCGGCCCAGGATCGTCCGCTGACGCTTGAGCACCCGGCGCAGGCGCCGGTACTGTTTGGCGTGGGCGTAGCCGCCGGCCCGCCGCTTGAGGCTGCGGCCTTCCTTCTCGAAGGTCTGGCGCAGCACGAGTCCAGCCCGTTTGGCGATCAGCACCAGCTTGCGCCGGGCCACGTCGAGCAGCCGGCTGTCAGTGGGAAACGCGATGGCCTTCTCCTGCACCGTGGAATCGACGATGACCCGCTCCAGGTCCTTCGGGGCGATGGCCTTCAGCGACACCGCGGTTTCGATGGTCTTGGCGAGGAGCTCTTCCACCCCCGCGTCCCCCAGCGCACGACGGAAGCGCGTCAGGCCGCTCGGGTCGCAGGGCAGCCGGGTCTCGAAATACTCGCCGCCGCAAAAGAACTGCCAATATGGATTCTCGGCCCATCTCTGAACGACGGTTTCATCGCTCTCGCCGAAGGCGTGCTTGAGGTACAGCAGCCCGACCATCAGCCGGATCGGCAGACGCGGGCGACCTGCCGGGCTCGTCCCTGCGCCCGCCACCTGCAAGGTCGGGCCGAACAGATCCAGGCCTTCGATCGGACGCCCTTGGCGGTCCTTGCGGGCAAAGCACGGCGCCAGCGCCGATTCGATCTCGTCCCACGGCATGCGGGTTGCCAATACCGCGAGCGGGTGACGCAGATCGATCATCGCGTCCAGCCGGGCGCGAAAAAAATCCGGGGTCGTCATCGCAAACCTGCGCTCCAAATCTTCCAGAAAGTGAATGCGATTGCACTGGAAACTGGAGGATTCGGCAAGGCCTCAGGGGGCGTTCAGCCCGCGTCGGGACAGGGGCGGGCTGATTGTTCAGGACCGACGAAGTATTCAATGCGTTCTTCACGACCAAGCCTTCTGGCGAAGGGCGCGGGATGGGTTTGTATATCGCGAAGAAGCTTGCGGAAGGTAATGCGATGGAAATCGCACTTGCGGAAGCCGATGAAGACCGGATCCATCATGGATTCGTTGTCAGCTATAGAGGGGCAAGGAATGGAGGCTCTTGAAGAAGCGCTCGTCAAGCCGTTAAAGAAGGTTGTCGTAATCGACGATGCCTATGCATCGGCTGATCCCGTCGATATTGATGGAGAAGCGGTATCTCGATTTCGCGACACCCTACTCGATGTACCGAAGCGGTTGACGCAGGTGAAGAGGGAGTTTCATCGCCCAGAGCTTGATCCCTCAGTTCCGCAGCACCTTGATGAGCTTCTTCAAGACACGGCCACTGTGGCCCGGCTTTGGGCTTTGCGAGAGAAGCAAGCTTGGTCCTGGCTAGTTGAAACCGTCTTCCGAAAATATGCAGAGGACGTAGAAGAAAAGCTAGGCGCTCTCGAAGGGCTTGAGGGCTTCTTGAATGAGCAGAAATGGCGCGTCAACCGAGTTTCGAAGTTTGACCCCGCGATGCTCGATGTTACCGGATACCAGGTCATCTTTCTGGACTTCTACCTCAAAGACGAGAGAGATCCAGAGCGGTCATTAGCGCGCGCCGCGCAGCTTGCTCAACTGATCATTGATGCGAGGCACAAAGGTACTCTCAAGCA
Organism: Zoogloea oleivorans; assembly: GCF_008107625.1. Taxonomy (GTDB): domain Bacteria; phylum Pseudomonadota; class Gammaproteobacteria; order Burkholderiales; family Rhodocyclaceae; genus Zoogloea; species Zoogloea oleivorans. Next base: position 264,902 of record NZ_SDKK01000002.1, on the reverse strand, counting down.
GTACCCGTTGGTTGTTCTGATGTCGTCGAGGCCTGGGGCTGCAGAACAGCAGGGAGCTTTCAAGGAACGAACGGGGCTTCGGGCGGATTTCTTCTGCTTCGTCGAGAAGAACCAGATCCCCCAACAGCTCATGCCGAAGCTCAGACGCATGCTTGAGGGCTACCATGGCAAACAGTCTTGGGCGCACATGCTCGACGAGTTCTGGCTAGGTGCCATTCGTGCAGCGATGACGTTGCGGCAGAATCTGTCGAAGATCGAGCCTTCGGAAATCGCGCTGCTTCATGAAGCTGAGCTTGCTGTCGAAGAGGCTAGGCTGCCTGATTACCTGTCATGGTTAGTCTCGGAGTCGCTCGCGAGCGGTCTGCTGGAGGACGCGGGAGTGCGCGCCTTGGGGGCGCAACTGCCAGACTTGATTGGGCACAGCGCGTTTCCCGGGACGGTACCGCCCGGCAGTCGACTGGCCGAGATGCACGTGCGCTCGGTGATGCGGCTGGATATCACTGACGACCTCCCAGAGACCAAGAGTTCGCCGGTCCAACTGGGTGACCTCTTCGCGAGATTGAACGGGGACGGCACACCGAAAGAGTTCCTTCTCGTGGTTGATCAGAGCTGTGACCTCGCAAGACCCCATTCCAGTCAGAAGACCGTGGTCTTGTGCCTGCGCTGTGTTCCGCAAGAGATCAGCGACGTGGCACTCGCGTTCTATCGGACGGCGTACGGATCGGTCGACTTGGTCAGCATGACTTTCGGCGAGGGGCAAAAGTACTACCTGGCGAGTTGGGATCCGGTGAACCCCACGACCCCGGAATTGGCGGAACTGTCCCAACGCAGGGGTGGCATCAAACGGCTGGCTCGATTGAAGCCAGTTGCTGCGCTTGCACGTCAAGAAGACTTAACTCAGCGCGTCGGGCGGATCGGTCAGCCTGTTGCGCCGCCGTCGGTGACAGCGTATCGCGCAAAGCTTGTCCTGATAGGCAAAGATGGGTTCCAGAAGGAATTTGATGCCACTAAAGAGCCTTGGGCTTCTGTGATCATCGTGCAAGGACGCCATATGCCCAAGCCAGACCCTGTCGACGGCGGCGCAACATCGAAGAAGAAGCCTCCGACAACGACGACCTTGAGTCTGACATCGGACTTCGGCGAATGGCTCTCGGGCAAGCTGGACCGCGCACACTTGGCAGACGCTCAAGCTTCCAGCCAAGCCAACCTGCTGAAGCAGCACTTGGCAGCTGGGACGGTACAGCGCGTGAGCTTTGAGAGCGGTGACCAGATTAAGGCGAGCCTTGGACGGGCATGGAGAAAGGCAAGCCTTAAGAAGCCACCGACTGCCATCCATTGCGTCTTCGACAAGACCATACCGAAGGATCTGACGGACGCCATGATCGTGCTGCTCTTAACGCCTTATGAGCAGCAGCTCTGATACTTAGTTTAACGCTGTTGGAAAAGGGATAATGACGATCGACGCCGAAAAATGGATCAGCTTCGTCAGGCAATATGGTCCTCTCGCGCGCAACGCGAACATGTACGACGAGGAGATTCGACGCTGGTCGAAGAAGCTCAGCGTCACACCCATTGCCTTCGAGCATCCGCTCAGCCGCGACGTACTCGCCTCCTTCACCGACCGCAAAGAAGGCCACGGCGGCGTGGTCATACTCACCGGCACAGCCGGTGACGGCAAGAGCTACCTCTGCTACCAAGTATGGGAGGCGTTGGGAGGCTCACCAGACGCCTGGGCCAGCAATATGTCCTATTACAAGCTGCCTGTGACCATCAATGGCCACGCCTACACACTCCATCTCATTCGCGACCTGACGCCGTTCTGCAAGAACGATCCAGACGGCTCAAAGGCCCAGCTTCTGCAGGAACTGAGCTCCGCGCTATTCGAGCCCTCGTCCAATCTGTTCCTGGTCGCCGCCAATGACGGGCCGCTCGTCGAAAACTGGCGAAAGCTAGGCAACCATGCTGCCTCACAGCGCGCCTTGGCGTTGTTCGAAGCCCGGCTCATGAATGACGAAGATCCAGAGCCGACCGACCGCCTGCATTTCTTCAATCTCAGCGCAGTGCCCAGTGCGACGGTACTGGCACTCTGTCTCGACGCACTCCTTGGCCACGAGGGCTGGGAGAGTTGCTATGCCGCCGCGCAACCGAACGGATTCTTCGGTCCCGGATGTCCGATCCGGCACAATTTTGAGCTTTTGCGCGACCCGCTCGTGCGTACCCGGCTCGTGGCGTTATTCCAACTCTTGGACTTCAACGAGCTCCACACCCCGGTCCGGCGCGTCCTTCTACTGCTTGCCAACGCTATCCTGGGCCATCCCGCAGCCAAGGACGGTCTCATGTCTGCATCTGACGTGGCCAAGATCCTCGCCGCTGGAGAAACCCACAAGGCGAGTCTCTTCGCCAATCTCTTCGGTGCCAATCTGAAGAGCGCGAAACGCGATGCACAGGAAATCTTCGACTATCTCAGTCGATTTGGCATCGGTTTTGAGACCACGAACCGGATCGACAACATCCTGATTTTCGGTTCGGAAGACGAGAACGTCAGCCAATATTTTCATGACCTGGTCGAGGCCGACGGCTTCTATGGTGCAACCGAACGATATCGCGGCGAGCAACGCAGCTATATCGAGATGCCAGAGGCGCAAAACGGCGAACGGCACCCCTTCCTAGACATGCTCATTGACCAGAGGCGCGGCTTGTTTTTCAAGATTCCAGATGCCCACGCCGACGAACTGAAACTTTGGTGTTTAACCGTATTCAATAGTGCTGGCGAATATCTGCGCGATGTCGCACAACCATTAAACGACGGCAGGCGTGTGTCGCGTCAAACAGTCAGCAAGCTCGTAAATGGGCTCAACCGCATCTTCACTGGACTCCTTACCACGACGAAGAGCGAGCTGCTGCTAGCGACCAGTCTGTCGCACTCCGGCGCCAAGATTAGCCAACTGCTCGAAGACAAAGTCGCCATCAACTCCCACGGGCGTGTGGAGCGAGTCGAAATATCCCTGTGCCGCGACTTTCCGCATCTGATCGTGACGCTGCCCAACGGACAAACGAGATCGCTGGCCCTCAACCTCACGCGCTACGAATTCCTCATGCGCGTGAGCGAAGGCGCACTACCTGGCAATTTCTCCCGCGAATGCTATGAGGATCTGCTGGCATTCAAGAGCGCTCTTCTCTCGGCTGCGGGGATCGACCGTCATGTGCTGGACGATGATGATGGCCTGATATTCCGGCTCCTTGCCCTGGATACCACCGGCAATGCCATCGACCAAGTTGTAGAGCTCTCAAATGACTGACATTGTCCAGCTTCCTCCGCCACCGGCGAGCTATCATGATGACAATGACCTGTGGCTCGACGAACAAATCTGGGGCCATCGACTGTGGGAGCAGGACCCATGGCTCCTATTCCTCGAATTTCTCTCGGTCGCAGAAGCTTCTCATGCAACCGGACAGCTATTCGCAGCTGACGCGACGCAATTTCCATTCAGTTTCCGGCCGGCGCAACGGCCCTATCTGCGTAATCTCTTGTTCAACAACGACAAGCTGCTGGAGCTCGCCGATCTCTATCCCGATAACGAAACCGGATGGGCTAAATGGCTCGAGTGGATGCAGAGCAACGCCAAGATGGTCGCCCACCGCGACTTTTCTTACCTCAAGAACAGATTTCAGAACTTCGAACAGCTCGTCAAAGTCATCGAAATGCTGCGCTCTGCGACGATCGAAAGCAGCATGAATAAGAGATGGAGTTCGCGCTTCGTATTTCCGTTCGGGCGCCATGCGATTTATGAAGACCTCAACACTGAGGGTAACCGCGAATACATCAATTTCACGCGCAACGGCGATCTGCTTTATCAGATGCTCGCGCGATCAAGCGCCGCACCCGAGCTCGCGCGGCATTTTGCACATCTGTTCGAGCGGCGTGATCCCTGCGATCGCCTAACCGAACTCCTCCAACCGGAAATCGCCGAGGAGCGGCATACGCGAAGCGGCAGCTACCTGCCTTACGCCAAGCATCCCGCCTTTGAGGTGCTGGCCCAGGATTGGCTGGCCGTTCTCGAGCTCCAGCTCCCGAGATTCGACGCCTATCCGTACCTGACGATCCTTGGAGCACTTCATATCACCCTTTATCAGCTACAGGTCGCCGCCCACGTCTGTGACAAGCCCAAACCCCACTTCATTTGCGAAGTTGTCGCGCCCAAGAAGACGCTGGTTCGCGAGCTTTCGGCAGGCAATTACATCGCGAACAACCAACTGTCGCTTTCGGCTGTCGATACCTATGTGCGAAACATCGGCAATTCGTCGGAGTGGATCGCAGCGGCGGCAGAGCAGTCGGGATTTGCGGCATGCCGTGAAATCATGCGAGAAAAAGTGCGTTGGCCCGATGAGGACTACACCGGCCCAGTCGACCCTGACGCTCTCCTCGAAAATCTGCGTCACACAGCGCAGCGGCGCCATCGTCAGCATACGGCCAACATCCACAACAGCCTCGGACGAGGCGCAGGGCTGGTCTCGCGTCGCGGCACCAATCGGCTGCGCTACGCACCAACCGATGAACTTCTCAAGGCCCTAATCCTCGCCAACGTTCCGGTGCGCATGGACTACGGCCAATTCCTTGGCCGCCTCTACGACCGCTACGGCCTCGTCTTTGGGGAGCAGGAGGGCCAGCTCGCCATCACCACGGAAGATTTCGACAAGCGCGCGTTTCAAGCCAATGCCTCGCGGCTCGAAAATCGCCTCAAGACTATCGGCATGCTACGGCGGCTCTCTGACGCCTGCGCCTATGTCGAAAATCCCTTGCGGAGATCCGCAGCATGAACGTAGCCTCGCTCGTCGGCGCAGTCGCCGCCGCCTATCTCCGCGAAGAACTCCAGGCCGATACGGGCGCAGTGCAGTCGACTGCGCGGTATGTGCTCAATCTCAGCGCCGAACAGGTCGCAGCCGTCGCACGCGCCGTGCTCGCGGATCCGTTTCTCAAAGAGCGCATCGACATCAAGCTACCGACCTCGCTTGTGAGCGGCCAAGGCCTACCCGATGAGACTCTGACGACCGAAAGCGCCACCTTCTATCGAAACGCTGATTGTCCGAAGGCCGCCTATCTACTTGCCGAACACGAACATGGTGAAGACGCCTCGATTCGTGAAATTGCGAAACTTGGCCCCCCTGAGCTACTGGAGCGCATCGACCTTTGGGTTCGCGAGGCCTCAAAAGGCCTGCCTATCGCCCAGGAACAGCAAAAATGGTGGGAAAAAGCCCTGACTGGGCTCCGTGATCTTCGAATCGTCTCGATCGACCGCTTTGCCGTCTACATCTTGCGCACCCGCCGAGAAAACGAGGAAGCGGGTCGCCCCATCATCGATGCGCTGGGCGCCGCAATGCCGGCACTACGTCTTCCTAACGACCCTGCGTGCTTCGGAAGCCTCAAAGAGCGCCAGCGCGGACATGCATCTGCATGGAAGCAGCAATTCAACAACGCTCACAAGAGGCGATCCGGGCTGCTCCTCAAGCAGACCTCAAGCCAGCTCCTGCTCAGCGAAGAAGACCTGCGCAACGCGTTCGAAAAGGTTGCGCACCAGATCCCGAATGCCTGTCATCCCGCGATCGAAGCCTTTATCGGGGCGCCCAGCGGCTGGAACGCCCAGGCCGAAGCTTTAGCAGAACAAGATTGGGAGCAAATAAAGCCGATCTTCGATGGCCTGCAGCGTGAGAAATTCAACCTTGGCAAAAACACACTTGAATACTTCAGTGAGCTAGAAGAAGACAAGCTTGAGGATGAGGAGCGGGAATATCTCAAGCTCTTGTCCAAGCGGTCGGAAAAAATCGATGAAGACACGGATTTTTATGAAGCCCACCGTAGCGAAATCAAAGACGACAAGAAGCTGAAGTCTGCTTGGGATCGCTTCGTATATGGCCGCCCCATCGAAACAACCGACTTCATCGCCGGCATTTGCGCGGTTATGGAGCCACTTTACAACCGGATGCCGCCAGGCGATCAGCGCAAGCTGAAAATCAAATGCGAATCCGCGACTAAGAGAGACCTGCGATCTCTCAACTATGAAGCAGGTCTCTATTTCGCGCACCGCTACGCCGGCCTGCGTCGTCTGTTCGGCGGGATGATCGATTGGGATGTCGGCGATCTCTTCGAATTCGACAAGCTTGTCTCCGACTGGAAAAAGGGCGACAAGGCCAAGAACAAGCTCAACACGTCCACCGCCAAACCGGCGCTTCAGCTCAAATTCGTCGTCGAATTGGAGACAACGACCGACGGGGACAGCATTCAAAAGCATTCGACGCAGCTGATCTGGCGCTACGACCCCTCATGCGTCGCGAGCCAATTGGTCGACGACTGGGGGCGGTTGACCCAAAATCCCTTCACGGCCTGCCGCACACAGCGCGAATTCACCGCTGACAAATCGATCGATTTGGCCAACGTAAAGACGTTCATGCCGGCGTTCGACCGTGATCGCGGCTCATTCGTGCCAGCGGCCAAACCTGACCGGAATCTCGACGCGCTTTGGCGCAACAATGTCAAAGAGTGCGTCGATCAAGCTTATCTCTCCGCCCAGGATGCCAAGACATTGGGTGAGGCCTTTACAGCCTTTGAAAGTGCCTACAAGCTCGCAATCGTCGACTTCTCGACGAAAGGAGGCGGCGCCGACTCCGTACTCAATCAGACGACAGCGTACGCTGCGCTGCTCGAAACCGTCCTAACACTCGCCAAGGGCGATCGCAATCGCGACAAGCTGCTCAAGCCACTGCTCATGATTGGTGTCGCGCCGATCGACGGCGGCAGGCCGGCGGCCGTCGTCGCGCCCTGGCATCCGATGCGTCTGGTCGCCATATGGCGAAAGTCTAAGCTTGCCGTCGATCTCGTCAGTCAGGTTCTCGGCAGCATCGAGGCAGAGGGCGATCCAAAGCTGTTCTTCCGGGATATCGCTCATGATTTCGAGCACGCGCTATACCCTGAGATTGTGTCGATCTGGACGAATGACGGCCCACAATTCCTTACGGTAAGCGACGTGGTCGCCGACTACAGTCTGCATGAACCTCCCGTCGCCGACCCCAAAGGCGAGAACGACACCAATGAAAGCCCAGCTGAGGGCGGCTCCTGCGTCCATGACCTCGTCAAGCGCTATCTCGCCCTGCAACCGCACGAACGCTCCAACCTGTCGGTCGTACTGTTTAATTGCGATTCCGCGCGGCTGCCTCAGGCGGTCGTGGCGAAGATCGGCGGCATGCAGGATGACGAGGACGACGTTCGATGCCAAGTTCTGCTGCGCCACATCGAAAGCCAGAAGCTTCGTAACATCTATTGCTCGATCTTGAGCTCCGAAGCTACGGCAGACGCCTATAGCGCGAGTGAAGCTTCTCAAGACTTCATGGCCCGCCTGCGGATCTCGGTGATTGCTGACCAGGCGCCGCCGCCCAACCCCAAAGACGGCCATCCATACGACATCGTCTTTTCGCAAGATGTCATATCGCGTCACGCGCAACTTGAATGGTATCTCGAACAAGGCGAACCAGCCGACATTCGCAAGCTGTTGCCGTCACGCTGGTCGCGCCGCCGGCCGGCCGCCAGAGACGACCTTAAGTCAGCGGTCTTCCTATGCTGCCCGGTACAAAGCGCCGAGGGCTGGGCCTATATCTCCGCCGTCGCGAGCATTTTCAAAGGCGACCGCGATGAATCGACATCCAAACGGTTTTTGCCCGTTCGCCAGCTCGACTTTGCCGACGGCCGGACCAAGCGCATCTTCGAAGAGACCCACGACCTAGGCAATTGGGTCGTCAATTTCGACGAGCTTCTCGACCGGCGTCAGCTAATGAACCACCAGGTCCGGGTCATACGCTACAAGCAGATCTCGACCCAGGGGCGCAACCTGATCATCTCTTCGCGGGCGCCAATGACGCTTTTGCGCTCGATGATTATGAGCCGCCTCAAGGCGCTGCAGCTGCCGCTGACCGACGCCGAGGTGCGGACACTGGCCGATCGCCTGATCGACGACGCTAATGATGTGTCGGGTGACATCGTGCTGCGTGCGGCCACATGCGGCCAGAGCGCCAGCGAACTCATGGGCATCGTGCTGAGCCGCCGCATGTTGCGTGACGACTTGGGTGCCGATCAGCTGATCGGCTGGTACTTTCTTGATGACTATGCGTCCTGGCTTGGCCAGCGCGAACAACAGATCGCCGATCTGCTCGCAATCTGCCCCCAAGTCGCCGAAGAAGGCACACTGCGAATCACGCTCGCTGTCAGCGAAGCGAAATACGTCGAGATCGAGAGCCTGGCCGCCAAGCGCAAAGAATCGCAAAAACAGCTGCGCGATACGCTTGAGCGCCTAGAAGACGCCATATTCGGTGATCCGGAGCGGCTCGACCGCCAATCCTGGCTAGCTCGGCTGGCTGACCTCATGCTTGACGGCATCCGCATCCCGGCCGCCCGCGGCATTGATCTCGGCGAATGGCGCCGCGCTATGCGCGAGGGCCGCTGCGAGGTCCACCTCAAAGGCCTATCTCATGTCTTCGTTCCGACCTCGTCCGACGCCGACGATCTCACGATCGCAACCGAGGTCGCCGACACTCGCTACGCCTATCAGGAAATCATCGGCCGCAAGGCGCTCAAGCAGCTCTTGATGGCCTACTGGCACAACCAGAGCACCGCCGACGTCCGGCGCAGCATGGGTTTCTACCATATGGACTTTGAGCCAACCTGGCGTGCTCCGGGCTCCGGCGTTGCCTTTCTCCGCAGTGCATATCGCGCGCCTGTCCGCAGACCGGCGCCCCTGCCTGCACTCCCTGTTCCTGAAGCGCCGGACACACCCGCTGAAGCGCCAACGGAACCGAGCATCGAAAATCTGTTCCACACGCCGCTCCCTGGCGATAGCGTGCCGTTACCCGTCGATTCTTCGCCGACACGGGCGCAAGCTCATTGGGCCTATTCGGAGATCGCCGATTTGCTCGCGTCGGCGCTCCACGTGGCCACTATCGCACCTGAAGAAGGGGAATGGCTCAAGCAAACAGCCTTTTCGACGCGCAGCGCCCTGCAGCAGTTACAGCTTCAGGCCAAATTGATCGAGTCCGCTCTTACGCCCAATTCTGCGCTATTGCGGTTCGCCGGCAACGCCAACCTCACTGTCGAGCAGGTCTTGAAGAAGCGGTCCGAGCTTTTGACGACCTATGGACTGAACGTCATCTCGGTCCGCCCAGAACCCGGTGCCGTCATCGTCGCGGTGGAGCGACCCAAACGCCAGATCATTGATATCCGCTCCCTTTGGTCCGATTGGTCACCGGCCTCGAACGGTTGGGGTAATCAAGAGCTCATGATCGCAGTGCAAGAAAACTCGGGCGCTCCCCTGTTCCTCTCACCTGGTAAAGACCATGCGCCACACACGCTGATCGCGGGCAGCACCGGCAGTGGCAAGTCCGTGCTGATGCAGAACATTATCATGGGGATCGCCGCGACCAACACACCGGAACAAGCGAAGATCGTCCTGATTGACCCCAAACAAGGCGTTGACTATTTCGCTTTCGACAGGCTGCCGCATATCGACGGCGGTGTCATCGATGATCAGATCTTGGCAACTCAGCGGCTCGAAGAACTCGTGGCCGAAATGGACCTCCGCTACGCTCGCTTCAAGGAAACGCGCGTATCCAATCTGGCCGCCTTCAATGCCAAGGTCGCAGCAAACGAACGCCTGCCTGTCATCTGGCTCATTCACGACGAGTTCGCCGAATGGATGCTGACGGAAGATTACAAGGACGCCGTGTCGGCAATCGTTCAGCGGCTCGGTGTGAAGGCTCGAGCCGCGGGCATCTATCTAATTTTCGCCGCCCAGCGGCCGGATGCCAATGTTATGCCGATGCAACTGCGCTCAAATTTGGGCAATCGCCTGATTCTGCGTGTCGACTCGGAAGGAACATCCGAAATCGCTCTTGGCGAAAAAGGCGCGGAACGTCTGCTGGGCAAAGGTCATCTGTTAGCGAAACTCGAAGGTGAGAGGGAGGTGATCTACGCCCAAGTTCCATTTGTCGACATTGAATTCGTCGAGACGCTCATCAAGAAAATGCTCAAAGAGCACACGGCCGCCTAGATTAGTCCGTTCCATCAGCTTCGAGCACGCGACCTCGGAGTCGCCCTGACGCAGCCGCATCAGGGCCCGGCGGTACTCAACATCTCGGTGCTCCTGCGGGCCGCCGCCTTCCTCCTGCCGAACACGCATTGGCTCCCATATGCCAGTCGGTGACAACATGGTCATGCGGTGTTCCACATTGATTGCGGCGCGAAGCGAAAACGTGCCACAGCATTTAGCCATTCGCTTCAAGAGGGAATGGCACGATGGGACAGACCTGCCGGCGCACATTAGCATGGCCTCGCTTGATGGCAGGCTTGCCACTAGCATTAGCTGTGTCGTTCTTAGTTCTGCGTCCTGCCCATGCCACCGACGACGCGCCAGAGCGCGAGCAACTTGCCACACTCGTACGCCAGCTTGACCTGATCGACCGTCTGGCCGAGCATGCGGCCAGCACTGCTCCGCGGGAACGTGCCCACTACCACTTCAACTACGCCCGGCTGCGCGCCGACCTCAAGCGCATCCGCGCCGGCCTGCAGGACTACCTCGTCCCGCAGCGTGCCCAACCACGCGATCCCGCTCCGCTGGCTGGCGACTACGTACGCAGCGATGAACGGCAGGAGCCGTTGCCATGACACCTTCCGCCGATCAAGTCGCCGCCTTCCAGGCCAACGGCGGTTTCACGCCCGTGACCGTCTCCACCGTTGTCCTCGGCTTCGTCTTCGCCATCCTGTTGCTGTGGGGCGTGTGGGCGATGCGTACCGCCTATGTCGGTTGGGCCGAGAACCGGCTGACCCAGCGCCAGTTCCTCGGCGTGGTCGTGCGCTTCGTCGCGATGTACCTGGTGCTGAGTTTCTTCCTCCTGTCCTGACCACCACGAAAGGTTGAATCGCCATGAACCCTTCTTCGACTTCTCATCGCGCCGCGCGCATTGCCGCCGTACTCGCTCCGCTGGGCATCGCGGCCACGCCGCTGGCTTCGTTCGCTGCCGGCTTGCCGACCATGGAAGACCCGTCGCGCGGCGCGGGCAGCGGCATCATGCAGACGCTGCAGAACTACGGCTACGACATCGTGCTGCTGATCGCGCTGCTCGTGGTCGCCTCGATGTTCGTCGGGGTCTGCTACCACGCCTATACGCGCTATGCCGAAATCCACACCGGCCGCACCACGTGGGGCCAGTTCGGCCTGACGGTGGCGGTAGGCGCGATCCTGCTGGTCGTCGGCATCTGGCTGCTGACCAAGGCCACCGGCGTGCTCTGAGGGCCGGCACCGATGGCCGGCTCCCCGGAGAGTCCGCGCGACGGGCTCGTGACCTTCCTGCCGCATCGCCTGAACCGCCACCCGGTGGTCGTGCGCGGACTGACCGCCGACGAGCTGTGGGTCTGCGCTGGTCTGTCGGCCGTAGCTGGATTTCTGGCCGGCATACCGCTGGCCTGGCTCACGCACAGCATCGCCATGGTGCCGACGCTGATCGTCGTCGGCATCGGGCTCGGCGTGTTTGCGGGTAGCGGCTTCCTGCGCCGGCAAAAGCGCGGCCGGCCCGACATCTGGCTGTACCGCCAGCTCCAGTGGCGGCTCGCACTGCGCTATCCTGCCCTGGCGGCCCACGTGGGGGGACGGCAGCTCATCACCCGCTCGGGCTGGTGGACCACGCGGCGCCAGCGGCCTTCCACGTCCATCCGTCGAGGTGCTGCCCATCCTCCCTCGGGAAGGGCGTCACGCAGTGACAGGGGGGCTGTCCAGTGAGTCGGTTCAAGAACGAAGTCATGCACCTGCGGGCGCACGTCAAGACCTTGCGCCTCGGCGCCGCCGCGCTCTTCGTCGTGGCACTGCTGCTTGGGTTCGGCTGGTGGAGCGCGCCGAAGAGCCTGACCATCCACGTACCCCCGGACTTGCGCTCCGGCAGCACCCGCAAGTGGTGGGACGTGCCTCCAGAAAGCGTCTACGCCTTCACCTTCTACATCTGGCAGCAGGCCCAGCGCTGGCCAACCAACGGCGAGGAAGACTACCCGCGCAACCTCAAGGCGCTGTCTGCCTACCTCACGCCGAGTTGCCGCTCGTTCCTGCAGCAGGACTACGAATTCCGGCGCAGCAACGGCGAGTTGCGTCAGCGCGTGCGCGGTATCTACGAGATTCCCGGCCGGGGTTACGGCGACGATCCCACGTCGCGCGTCCAGGTCGTGTCGGCAAAGAACTGGATCGTCACCCTCGACGTGAGCGCCGACGAGTACCTGGGCTCCGAGCAAGTCAAGCGCGCACTGGTGCGCTACGCCTTGAAGGTCGAACGCATGGACGTCGATCCGGAGCGCAACCCCTTCGGCCTGGCCCTGGATTGCTACGCGAGCGCGCCGCAGCGCATTGAACCGGCGCCGGCACCTGCGCCGGCCGCCCAGCCCGCCGCAGCCAACCACCTGCAAGGAGGAGCCTCATGAAGCGCCTTGTCCTGCCGGCCCTGGCCGGCTTCCTGCTCAGCATGGGGCTCGTCTCCACCAGCCAGGCCGTGGAGATCCTGCGCTGGGAGCGTCTGCCCCTGGCCGTACCGCTCGTGGTCGGCCAGGAGCGCGTGATCTTCATCGACCGCAACGTGCGCATCGGCGTGCCGGAGAGCATCGGATCGCACCTGCGGGTGCAGAGCGCGGGCGGTGCGATCTACCTGCGCGCGAGCGAGCCGATTCCGCCGTCGCGACTGGAACTGCAGGATGCCGAATCCGGGGCGCTGATCCTGATCGACATTGCCGCCGAGCCGGCCAAGGCGGGCCAGCCGGCGCTGGAGCCCGTGCGCATCGTGGAAGCGGAGGCCCCCGCGAAGCGCTACGGCGGCAGTGCAGCAAGCGGCGCGGACCAGCAGGCAGAAGCGCCCGCAGACAAATCCGTTCCCCGGCGCGAAACGCCGGTATCGGTCGTGCTGACGCGCCATGCCGCGCAAAACTTGTACGCGCCGCTGCGCACCGTCGAGCCGGTCGCCGGCATCGGGCGCGTGAACCTGCGCCGCGGCCTCGCGCTGAGCACCTTGCTGCCCACGCTGCCGGTGCGCGCACAGGCGCTGGCCGCATGGCGGCTCGAAGACCAGTGGGTGACGGCCGTGAGGCTCACCAACACCTCCGCGCGCTGGCTGAACCTCGATCCGCGCGCCCTGCAGGGCGATTTCGTCGCGGCGACCTTTCAGCATGCGAGCCTGGGGCCCGCCGGCCAATCGGCCGACACCACCGTGGTCTACCTCGTCACCCGTGGCCATGGCCTGGCCGAGTCGCTGCTGCCGAAGGTCGCGCCGATCGACGCGGCGGTGAGTCTGCCGCCGGCAGCCGCAGCCGGCCAGGCCGAAGGAGGAGGCGCTCGCGATGAAGAGTAACCCTCTCCTCAAGTGGCTGCTGATCCCGATGGCGCTGCTGGTGATCTTCGTCGGCATCAAGCTGTTCTCGGGCGACCGCGGCGCCAAACCCGCGCAACCCGGCGCCGCCAATCCGCTCACGCCCGAGGAGATGAAGGCCCTGGGCATCGAGGGCGACACACCGCGCGACACCGTTGCCACGCTGGTCGCCCAGGTCAAGCAGTTGCGCAACGAGCTGCAGACCGCGCTCACCGACAACAAGAACCAGAAGGCCGAGAACGAACGCATGCGCGCCCGCGAGAGCGCGGTCGACCAGCGCATCCAGACTGCCCTGGACGGCGAGCGCGGCCGCCTGCAGCAGGACCGTGAGCAGGTCGCCAGCGACCGCCAGCAGACGCAGAGCCTGCTGCAGGACCTGCAGCGGCGCCTTGATGGCCTCACCGGCAAGGGCGGCCAGGCCGATCTGCCTGTCGGGCTGGGCCTGGAGGAAGGCGACGGCAAGAACTTCGGCGGCAGCTTGGGCAGCGGCGCTCGCGGCAGTAGCACGCGCTGGGTGGAGCCGGACGACGCCAAGCCACCGAAGAACGGCGCCGCGAGCAGCGGCCCAACATTTCCCACCAGCTTCGGACCCGCGCAGAAAGCCCTGACCAATACGGCCGACAGCGTTGCGAGCACCGTCGCCGATGCGGGCAGCCGCGCCATGGGTGCCTCCGCCAAGCCGGTCTACACGGTGCCGTCGAACTCGACGCTGATGGGGTCGATTGCCATGACGGCGCTGATCGGACGCGTGCCGATCGACGGCACGGTCAATGACCCGTACCCCTTTAAGGTGCTGATCGGGCCGGACAACCTGACCGCCAACGGCATCGACATCCCCGACGTGGCCGGCGCCGTGGTCAGCGGCACCGCCTCGGGCGACTGGACGCTCTCGTGCGTGCGCGGACAGATCCGTAGCGTGACCTTCGTGTTCCAGGACGGGACCATCCGCACCGTGCCGGAGAACAGTTCGCGCAGCCAGGGTGGCAACGGCGGCCAAACCGGCGGCAGTGCCACTCAGGGCGGCCTGGGCTGGATCAGCGATCCCTACGGCATCCCCTGCGTCTCCGGCGAGCGGCGCAGCAACGCCCAGCAGTACCTCGGCTCGCAGGCCCTGATCACCGCGGCCGGTGCCGGTGCGGCCTCGCTGATCAAGTCCGACAACGGCAGTATGGCGGTGGTCGCCAACAGCAACGGCTCGCTCGGCACGGTCGGCATCTCGGGCAACGAGGCCATGGGCCGCATCCTGGCCGGTGGCGTGCGCGACATGGCCGATTGGGTCAACAAGCTCTACGGCCAGGCTTTCGCCGCCATCTACGTGCAGCCCGGCGCGAAGGTCGCCGTCCACCTGGAGCAGCCCCTCAACATCGACTACGACGCCAAGGGGCGCCGGGTCAATCACCGCATCGGAGGCGCCCATGCGTCGGAACTGGACTGATACGGTCGTGGCAATGCTCGTGGCCACGGCGCTGGGCGGCTGTGCCACCAGCAAGGACAAGGTGCTGCCGCATGGCGATCACACCATGCTAGATGTCTGGAACCAGGAGACCGGCGGCAGCGCTGGCGGGGGCCAGCCGGCCCGGCAACTGCTCGATGCGCGCCAGGGCCTGCGCCGGCCGCTGATCGAGGCCGACGTGCAGGCCGCGCCCGCGAACAATGCGGCCTACACCCGCACGGCGGCCAACGAAATCTACCGCCAGTTCCACCGGCTGCCGAACCCGGACCTGGTGATGTACGTCTTGCCGCACCTGGCCGGCACCGACCCCGTGCCGGTGCCCGGTTACACCACGGTGTTTCCGCTCTACCAGCGGGTTCAGTACGCCATGCCGGGCGAGCGTCTGGAGGACTACTGATGACCTGGTCCGTTCCCTTCCTGCAGGCGCGCCCGGCCGAAACCCCAGCCGGCGCAGAGGCAGATGCCGACGACGCATGGACGCGGCACGTGTCGATGCTGGCTACGCATGGCATCAGCGAGCCCGGCAGTGCGCTGGCCGTCCGCCGCCGCAAGCCGGCCACCGAGGCGGACGCCCAGGCGCTCTACGGCGTGGCCCCGTCCTTCGCCGATCTGTTGCCCTGGGTGGAATACCTGAACGAGTCGAAGTGCATGCTGCTGGAAGACGGCCAGTCGGTCGCCGCGTTCTTTGAATTGGCGCCGGTCGGCACCGAGGGTCGCGAACTGGCCTGGCTGTGGCAGGCGCGCGATGCGCTGGAGAACGCGCTGCAAGACTCCTTCGACGAACTCGACGAGAACCCCTGGGTGGTCCAGCTCTACGCCCAGGACGAGGCGAACTGGGACGGCTATCTGCGCGGGCTGGCCAGCTACGTGCGGCCACGCGCCCGGGGCAGCGCCTTCAGCGAATTCTACCTGCGCTTCTTCGCCCACCACCTGCGCGCGATCGCCAAGCCCGGCGGCCTGTTCGAGGACACCACGGTGACACGCCTGCCATGGCGCGGCCAAGTCCGGCGCGTGCGCATGGTGGTCTACCGGCGTACCCCGACCACCGCGTCGTCGCGGCGCGGCCAGTCCCCCGGGCAGGCCCTGGCCACGATCTGCGACCGGCTCGCCGGCGGGCTCGCGAACGCGGGCGTGAAGGCGCGGCGCATGAACGCCGCCGACATCCACGACTGGCTGTTGCGCTGGTTCAATCCCCACCCGACGCTGCTGGGGCCGAGCGCCGAGGATCGGGAGCGCTTCTATGCGCTGACCCGCTATCCCGAGGAGACGGAAGAGGGTGAGATCGAGCTGGCCAGCGGCGACTTCGCGCAACGCCTGTTCTTCGGCCAGCCGGGCTCGGACGTGGGCAACGGCACTTGGCTCTTCGACGGCATGCCACACCGGGTGATCGTGATGGACCGCCTGCGCATGCCGCCGCCAACGGGCCACATCACCGGCGAGACCCGCAAGGGCGGTGATGCGGTCAATGCGCTGTTCGACCAGATGCCGGAAGACACGGTGATGTGCCTCACGCTGGTCGCCACGCCCCAGGACGTGCTGGAAGCGTACCTGAACCACCTGAGCAGGAAGTCGGTCGGCGAGACGCTCGCTTCGGAGCAGACCCGCCAGGACGTGCAGCACGCGCGCAGCCTGATCGGCAGCGCGCACAAGCTCTATCGCGGGGCGCTGGCGTTCTTCCTGCGCGGGCGCGATCTGGCGCAGCTCGACGCCCGCGGCCTGCAACTGGTCAATGTCATGCTCAATGCTGGTCTACAGCCGGTGCGCGAGGAAGACGAGGTGGCGCCGCTCAACAGCTACCTGCGCTGGCTGCCCTGCATCTTCGACCCGGCCCTCGACAGGCGCCAGTGGTACACCCAGCTCATGTTCGTGCAGCACGCCGCGAACCTCGCGCCGGTCTGGGGCCGCAGCCAGGGGACGGGGCATCCGGGCATCACCTTCTTCAACCGCGGCGGCGGACCGATCACCTTCGATCCCTTGAATCGCCTCGACCGGCAGATGAACGCGCACCTGTTCCTGTTCGGCCCCACCGGCTCGGGCAAGAGCGCCACGCTCAACAACATCCTGAACCAGGTGACGGCGATCTACCGGCCGCGCCTCTTCATCGTCGAGGCGGGCAACAGCTTCGGCCTCTTCGGCGACTTCGCGGCGCGGCTGGGCCTCACGGTGCATCGCGTAAAGCTCGCACCCGGCGCAGGGGTCAGCCTCGCCCCGTTCGCCGACGCACACCGCCTGGTGGAAACGCCCAGCCAGGTGCAGACGCTGGATGCTGATGACCTGGACGAAGACCGCGACGAGGTAGCGCAGGTCGCCGATGCCGACGAGCAGCGCGACGTGCTGGGCGAACTGGAGATTACCGCGCGGCTGATGATCACCGGTGGCGAGGACAAGGAAGAGGCTCGCATGACGCGCGCCGACCGCAGCCTGATCCGCCAGTGCATCCTCGATGCGTCTCAGCGCTGCGTGGCGGAGAAGCGCACCGTGCTCACGCGCGACGTGCGCGACGCGCTGCGCGAACGCGCCCGCGATGCGACGCTGCCGGAGGCACGGCGCACCCGGCTGCTGGAGATGGCCGACGCCATGGACATGTTCTGCCAGGGTGTCGACGGCGAGATGTTCGACCGTCCCGGCACACCCTGGCCCGAGGCCGATATCACGATCGTGGACCTGGCGACCTTCGCCCGCGAGGGCTACAACGCCCAGCTCTCGATTGCCTACATCAGCCTCATCAACTCGGTGAACAACATCGCCGAACGCGATCAGTTCCTCGGACGACCGATCATCAATGTCACCGACGAGGGCCACATCATCACCAAGAACCCGCTGCTCGCGCCCTACGTGGTCAAGATCACCAAGATGTGGCGCAAGCTCGGCGCCTGGTACTGGCTGGCGACCCAGAACATCGACGACCTGCCCAAGGCGGCCGAACCGATGCTCAACATGATCGAGTGGTGGATCTGCCTCTCCATGCCCCCGGACGAGGTGGAGAAGATCGCGCGCTTCCGCGAGCTGAACCCGGCGCAGAAGGCGCTGATGCTCTCCGCCCGCAAGGAGGCCGGCAAATTTAGCGAAGGCGTGATCCTCTCGAAGTCGATGGAGGTGCTGTTCCGCGCGGTGCCGCCCAGTCTGTACCTAGCGCTGGCCCAAACCGAGCCGGAGGAGAAGGCCGAGCGCTACCAATTGATGCAGCAGTACGGCATCGGCGAGCTGGATGCCGCCTTCAAAGTGGCCGAGAAAATCGACCATGCCCGCGGCATCGAGTCGCTGGCGCTCGATACGCTGGCGTGACGGGGAGGCGGCAATGCACCTGCCCGGATTCGTACGATCCCGCCGTTTCATTCTGCTCGCGTTGCTGACAGCCGCCTTGCTTCTGCTCGCCGCCTTGTCCTTCCTGCGCCCGCGTGCCACGGCACAAGTTGAAACCCGCCCTCTAAGCTCCACAGAGACGGTGCCGTCTGTACCTTCACCACCATCCAGGCCACCCTGGCGCTATGGCCGGCCCGATGCGCGTTTCACGGTGGTTGAGTATGCCGATCTGGAGTGTCCGTTCTGTCGAACCTATTTCCCGGTACTCAAGCACTGGATCGATGGACATCCAGAAATGAGCTGGCAATGGCATCACCTGCCGCTGGCCATGCATGAACCGGCGGCCTCCGCCGAGGCACGCCTGGTCGAGTGCATCGGTGAGGCCGGCGGCCCCGCCGCGTTCTGGCAGGCCGTAGACTGGGTCTACGCGAACACGCGTGGCGACGGGCAGGGGCTGCCCGAAGGGCTGCGCTATCCCGACCTCACGCCTGCCGCGCAGCAGTGTCTCGCCAGTGATCGGCCCGACGCGGTGATCCACGCCCAGGTTGAGGAGGCGGTAAAGAACGGCGTTTCCGCTACGCCGGCGCTGCAACTACGTGACCGGGAGACCGGCAAGGCTCTCTTGTTGCACGGCTCCGTCGAGGGCGATGCTCTGCTGTCTGCTCTCGATCTGCTCACTGCGAGCGGCACCACCGGCTTGCCATCGAAGGAAATGCCAGCCGACTCTGTCGGCGACATGCCCAGGTAGCCATCGATCTTCAAGGCTACGGTGCGGCTCGACCGCACTGATCGAACCCGTTCGCTTCGCATCCTCGCCTGCGAACAGCCGCCGCGTTTGTGGCGGTGGATGCCTCTTCTTCCTCTGTTCCATCCCCGTCGTCCTTTGGAGGGTTTGCCCTCCTGGGGCATACGCCCTCCAATCTCATCCATTGGAGGTTCGCCATGTCTTGTGTCGTCGCCGATTCCCGCCCGGAGTCGCTTACCCTGATCGCCGCCCAGCACGAAGGCTGGATCATCCAGCAGGCCATTAACTTGCTGGAGAAACGCATCTTCAAAGCCGGGGCGTTGCTGGACAGTCCTGCCGCCGTGCGTGACTACCTGCGCCTGAAACTGGTCGTGGAGCCCAACGAAGTCTTCGCTGTCGTGTTCCTCGACAGCCAGCACCAGGTGCTCGCCTACGAGCCGTTGTTCAAGGGTTCAGTCGACCAAACCTCGGTATACCCGCGGGTGGTCGTCCAGCGCGCCTTGGCCCTCAACGCGTCGGCGCTGATCCTGGCGCACCAGCATCCCTCTGGGGTGACCGAGCCTTCGACCGCTGATCGCTCGCTCACGGATCGACTCAAAGCCGCTCTGGCCATTGTCGATGTCCGGGTGGTGGACCACTTCATCGTCGGCAAGGGCAAGCCGTACTCCTTCGCTGAGGCCGGTCTGCTGTAGCTCCCCGCTGTCCCGGCATCCGCCGTTCATCCCAATGGGAGCCCTCGGGCTCCCATACTTTTGCAGCACTCCTGAAAAATGGGGACTCCCCGGCAACGGATTCTTTGTCGCTCCGCACACGCTCTTGGTTTCGACTACAGCCTGTATCGACCCCCCGGAGGCGCGACATGCTGTTTTCATCTCACGGCTTTCTTCCTGGCTCACCGTCGTGGCAATCCATGGCTGCCGTAGTGGTGACGGGGTTGTGCATGGTCTTGTTGAGCGGGGTAGCACTGGCCGACGTGCTGGTCGTAACCGACAGCCGTCACCCGATCCAGCGCATGGGTGGTGAACGTGTCATAGAACTGGACCTCCCAGCCCGGATCGAAGCCGAACTGTCGACGGGGCTACCGGCCGATCCGGGGCGGGCCGAGGCAATCATGCAGCAGCGATTGCGTGAGGGCAACGAGACGTTGCAACGCCACATTGGGCTTGCCTACCAGGATGTTGCCGAAGCTTGGGGCTTGGGTATCGTCAAGATTCCCGCAGTGGTGGTCGATCGACGCTACGTGATCTACGGCGAGCCCAACGTGGCGCGTGCCGCCGCCCGTATCGATGCCTATCGGAGCGCGCGGCCATGACCCGTCTGTCAACAGCGCCGTCCCAACGCTTGCGGACAGTCATGGCTTCGCTGTTGCTATGCGGAGCCACGTCGAGCTTCGCGCTGAACACGGCGACCATCACTTCATCGTCCTTGTCGCCTGATTGCCTGGAATACCGCGTTGTCGGTGTCTGCTACTGGTTGTTCTGCACCATGTTCGGTTGCTCGGTACGCACCTCGGTCAAGGTTCGCCACTACGTTCCCGATGCGGTGGTATCCAGCTATTCGAACACCGGCGCGAACCCGTGGGGGGAAGTGCGGGCGATGAGCACGCCCAATTCCATGGCGCAGGCCGGCGGCGATGGCACCACGAACCACGACAACGAGAACAACCTCGCCAAGTTCAAGAACGCCGATGTGATCGGGCATCCCGGTGGCTCGGTGTTCAGCCAGTTCGCCAGCGCTTCCGGCTACACCTGTCAGGGAGCCGGCGCAGCCTTCATGCCCTACCTGCTGAGCACGCTCGACACGCTGGCCTGGCGCTACTACATCCCCGAGATGGTGTTCCCGGAAGCGCTCATTCCCGGTATGCGTGAGATCGGAAGCTACGCCAGCGCCAACCTGTGGGGCAGCGTCTACCCACGCGGCGGCTTCCTGCATCAAACCGACGACTACAAGAGCGGCGCGGTGGTGGTGCAGCGCGCGGGTGACATCGTGACCCGGCGTGGTCAGATCCACGTTTATCAGCCGCTGCTTGCGAATGCGCGCGATGGCTACTGGCCGGCTGGGGCGTTGATGGAGGGCGACGCTTCCACCGGCAAGTGGCAGGAACTGACGCCCACACTTTCCAGCACTTGTGCCGTCTTCCCTCACAGCAACACGCGCGTACAAGCGCAGCAAGGCGACTACGCCTGGGCGCTGTGGCGGCCCTATGCCTGCTGCCAGCGCCGTGGGCAGGTTTTCCTCGGTAGCGTTGATTTCCAGTGAGGTGCCCGCGATGAAGGTGTCCTTTTCCCACATCACTCAGCGAGCCAGGCTCTACACCCTGGCCGTTGCGCTCGCCTGTGCCGTCATGGCAGCGGGCGTCGCTTGGGCGCAGACCCGCATCAATCCCAGGGGCGTCAGTGTGAATGGCAGCGTCATCGGCGACGACGTGCTCTACAGCATCGGTGGCGGCCGGGCCGTTTCCATGGGTGGTGCGGGAAACATGCAGAGCATCGGCGTCGGTGTCGGTTGGAACAGCAACCTGATCTGCGGAAACATGAGCATCACGACCACGCTGCAGAACCAGCTCAATGGCATCACCAACGGCTTCCAGGCGATCATGAGCACGGTGATCCAGAACGCCACCAGTGCCGTGGCGTCGCTGCCGGCGCTGATCATCCAGCGTGCCGATCCGGGCCTCTACAACCTACTCACCAACGGCGTCCTGCAGGCTCGCCTGGACTTCGACCGCTCGAAGATGACCTGCCGGGCCATCGCCAACCGCCTCGCGGACATGGCGGGCGGCCAGGCAGGCTGGGACCAACTCGCTGAGGGCATGGCGCTGCGCGATGCGGTGAGCAGCACCGATGCCGTGTCGGCCGTCGAGCAGGCCGAGTCGAACAGGGGCAACAACGGCGTGCCCTGGGTCGGCGGCGGCAACGCGGGCGGCTCGGGCCAGGGGTCGATCAAGGTGGTGGGCGACGTGACGCGCGCAGGCTACAACCTGCTCAACGGGCGCAGTGTGACGGACACCTCGTCGATCTCTCGCGCCACCTGCGGCAACCGGCTGACCTGCCAGACCTGGTCCTCGCCTGGTGCGGCTGCAGCCTGGGCGACGCGCGTGCTGGGCGAGCGTGAGCAGCGCACCTGCGAAAGCTGCACCAAGACCCAAACCACGCCCGGTGTCGGGCTCACACCGGTGATCCAGGAGGAGTACGAGACCAAGCTGCAGGCGTTGCAGGAACTGGTGACCGGCGCCAAGCCGACGACGGTGGCGAACCTGGAAGCGGCCGGCAGCAACTCGCTGCCGATCACCCGCGGCGTGATCGAGGCCCTGCGTGACGAGCCCGACCAGGATCTGCTGGGCAAGCGCCTGGCCTCGGAGGCGGCGCTGTCCAGCGTGCTGGAGAAGGCACTGCTGTTGCAGCGGACGCTGCTGACCGGCAAGAAGGAGCCCAACGTCGCGGCCAACGA
The DNA here is from genome assembly GCF_008107625.1 of Zoogloea oleivorans. Lineage (GTDB taxonomy): Bacteria > Pseudomonadota > Gammaproteobacteria > Burkholderiales > Rhodocyclaceae > Zoogloea > Zoogloea oleivorans. The sequence goes on along the minus strand of NZ_SDKK01000002.1, from coordinate 242,517 downwards.
GCTGGCCGTGAAGGCGGTCGATCAGGAGAACGGCGCGCTGGAGCAGGAGATCAGCAATCTCAAGACTGAACTCGAATTGCGGCGCACGCTGGCGGGCAACTCCGCGATGGCCATCGTCCAGCGCCACGGCACGCGCGCCGGCGGCTCGCGCGGCATCTTCGAGGGCGACACCACGCGCGACCGCCTCAAGGAAGTCCAGAAACCCCGGAGCACACCATGACCGGCCGCACGTGGCTGCGGCCTACGTGGCTGTTCAACCGCCGGGTGGGCGTCGCACTGCTGTGGGCGCTGCTGGTGGCCGGAATCGCGGTGGCAGTGAACGTCGCCGGCATTCATGTCGTCGGCGGTATTGATGGCTGGGAGCGCTGGCTGCACGCGCATTCCGCCCACTTCCTCGTCTGGCGGCTTTTTCTCTACGCGGCGACGGCCTATGGCTGGTGGTGGATGCGGAAGCGCCTGCGGCAACGCGAGCCGTCAGCCGAAACGCATCACCGCCTGCTGCGCGTCGAGATCGCGGCCGTGACGACCATCGTACTGCTCGAAGGCAGCCAACTGCTGCGCCATGGCTGAGGCGGGGAGGATGTCATGACCCTCTACACGACCGACTACCTCGAGTATTACCTGACCCTGGTGGGCTGGCTGGTCAACAACGGCATCTGGAACATCCTCGTCGCCAGCGGCGTGTTCGCGCTCCCGTTCGTCGCCATCGTGATCCAGGAGTGGCTGCGGGCGCGCGCGGAAGGCGCGGACGAGGGCAACAAAGGTGTGCTGTCCTCGATGCGCATCGAGAACCGCGTCTGGGTGGCGATCGTGGTCATCATGTTCGCCGGCATCCCCTTCATTCCGGTGGACCTGAGCACGATCCGCTTCGATACGAGCCGCTCCGCGCAGTGCCAGGTCAGCGTTCCGCAGCCGGCGGACACGGGCTGGTCCAACGCCTACACCACGCTCAACAACCAGAGCGCGCTGGTGCCGGTGTGGTGGTTCTTCATGCACGCCATCTCCAAGGCCGTCACCGGGGCTGCGGTGGCGGCGATCCCCTGCGGGACCGATCTGCGGCAGATGCGCATGGACGTCGATTCCACCCGCATCGACGACCCGGTACTGGCCCAGGAGGTCGGGGATTTCGTGCACGACTGCTATGGGCCTTCGCGCGCCAAACTGTTCATGAACCGGCCGACGCTCTCCGACGAGCAGATGAACGACGTGACTTGGATCGGTTCGAGCTACTTCCTCGACGCGCCCGGCTTCTACGACACCTACCATTCGAGCACGCCGCGCACGGCTTGGCCCTACGATGCCACCCGCGACGCGGGGCTGGCCCAGGTGGACAGCGGCGGCGGCTATCCGAGCTGCCGGCAGTGGTGGTCCGACGGCAACAGCGGGCTACGCGCCCGCCTGCTGGCCCAGGTCGATCCCGATCTGCTCTCCCGTATCGGCCGCTGGGCGGGGTTCCTGTCGCAGAACGAGGTCAACGACTCGGTGATCCGCGCCGTCGTCTCACCCAGGCAGCAGAAGATGAACCAGGGCGCCGTCTACACCGACTACGGCGGCCAGATCGAGAAGACGCTGCCCAACATCGTGACCCGCGGTGCCGGCGACCTCGGGATGGCCGTCGGCTCGCTGGGCTTCTTTCCGGCCATGGATGTGGTCCGCCAGGCGTTGCCGATGGTGCTGTCGCTGCTCAAGATGGCGCTCGTCATCTGCATCCCGCTGGTGCTGCTCTTCGGCACCTACGAGCTGAAGGCCCTGGTCGCGGTGAGCTGCGTAGAGTTTGCGCTGTTCTTCGTGGACTTCTGGTTCCAGCTCGCGCGCTGGCTCGACAGCACGATCCTCGATGCGCTCTATGGCTGGGGCTTCGGCGCGAGCCGGCCGCATTCGAACTTCGATCCCCTGATCGGCCTGAACAACGCCTTCGGGGACATGCTGCTGAACTTCGTCATGGCGACGATGTTCATCGTGCTTCCGGGCTTTTGGGTGACGGCCCTGGGATGGGTGGGCATCCGCGCCGGCAATGCGCTTCAGGGGCTGTCGGAAGGCACGAAATCAGCAGGCCAAGCCGGATCAAGGGGCACGGGCACCGTGGTTCGGGCAGCCAAGTAACTACCTACCGCTCATCATCAAAGCGGGGGTCTGGATCGTCGTCGTAGTTGATTGGATCGTAGAAAACACTGCGCTTGTGATCCGCTTGATCGCCGATCGCCCATTCCTCCGCTTCGCCGGGAGCGGCGTTCCGTGCCGTCCAACCCGCAAACACGGCGATCATGATCAACATCGCAAGCCAGAGCGCGACGTAAATCAGCACGCCGAATGCAACGAGCTTGAGGATCAGCAACACCCCTCGGGCGGCAACAGGCGCCAATCCTTGCGCCACCAGCCAGTCGTGCGCTTGGCGGTCCAGACGCACACAAGCCCGCCACATCCGGCCCAGTGTCCGGCCAGCGCGTTCCGCGAAAGTGGTCTGTGCAGCGAGCTTCATGGTGGCTACCTCATGGCCGTCCTATGGGTTCTCACTCGGCACCCGCTCCAAGGGATCGTCGATTGGATCCATCGTGGATTTTTCAAAGATCGTTTGAAACTCCATGCGACATCCAATCAACGTTCCTTCGATGCCCATTCCGCCTGGCTCGTTGCTACAAGCGCCGCCCAGTCGTCGGGCGGATTGCCACGTCCGAGCATCTTCTCGAACACCGCATAGGGATCGGATTCGCTGCCAGCCGATCGCAAGGTCTGTTCGTCGTTGACCCAGGCAAACACGATCGCCTTCGCCTTGGAGTCGTAGCGGAAGAACAGGCGGAATCGCCGCCCGATCTTTGCGCGCCGCCAGTGACGGTACGCCGGTCCCAGGGTGTTGCCCTGGCGGTACTCGTCCCGTGAGGGATCGCTCGGCACGACCTCCATGATCAACTGGCTCAGCGCCCGAAACAGCTTGACGTTGGCGTTGCCCTCGAACCCTTGCGGGTCGTTCTGTTCGGCCCGTTCTGCGGCCGCCTGCAGCTTGCGCAACTGCTCGATCACGCCCTCGTGGAACAAGAGCGTCCAACCGTGCCGCTGCATCAGAGCGCCACTTCGCCGTCGATGTCTTCATCGAGATTGACCGCGTGGCCGGCACTCGCCAACATGACCCGGGCCAGATCATCCGGGAGGGACTGGACATGCCGGCCGGCCCGAATGTCGGCCTCCAGCAGGCCCAGGAAGGCCTCGATGGCCGGGTCTTCGTGCTCGGCGTCCGCGCGGGTCACGATGACTTCGCCTCCGCGCAGGTCGAAGGCCACTTTTCCGCCGGCGTCCACGCCCAGTGCCTGCCGGATGGGCTTGGGCAGTGTGATCTGGCCCTTGGAGGTCAGCGTGGCGACTTCATGGATCTCAGGCATGGATGTTCTCCTGATGACAACACTTGCATGGTAAGGAATTTTCCTTACATCGTCAATCTGCCTGAGCATGGGGCCTCCATCCAGTTGAAAGAGAAGGCCCCATCGTAGCCCCGGCACAGGCGCCTTCCCGCCAGAATCCGATTTGGGCCAGTCCCGCATTGGCTGTGGCTCGGCTACCTTCGCTGCTCTATACCAAAGACTTTCCGACAAAGGACAAAGGGCTGGGAAGGGGCAAGGGAACGGGGTCAAGGGGAAAGGCCCTACCCGAAAGGGCCAAGAGGCTCCCCCGAACAGCCCGCCATCCAGGATTCGCCATGCTCTCGCTGTTCCAACGCAAACGGATGCCACCTGCCACCGCAGTGACGCCCACTCCCTCCGCCGAGCCCCCCAAAGGGCTGACGCGGACGGAATCGGCCGCATCACTGCTGGCGACACCGCGCCGGCAGAAGCTGCTGGAACACATCTGGCAGCGCACGTCCGTCTCCCGTGACCAGTTCGCCACGCTGTATCGGGCGCCACTGGAGCGCTACGCCGAGCTGGTCCAGAATTTTCCAGCCTCGGAAAGCCACCACCACGCCTACCTGGGCGGCATGCTGGACCACGGCCTGGAAATCGTGGCCTACGCGCTGAAGCTGCGACAGTCCCATCTCCTGCCGGCCGGCGCCACGCCGGAAGCCCAGGCCGCCCAGGCCGAGGCCTGGACTGCGGGCATCGCCTACGCGGCACTGCTGCACGACGTCGGCAAGGTCGCCGTCGACCTGCATGTCGAGTATGCCGACGGCACGATCTGGCATCCCTGGCATGGTCCGCTCCGGAAGCCGTACCGCTTCCGCTACCACAAGGCACGCGAATACCGGCTGCACAGCGCAGCTACCGGGCTGCTCTACGCCCGACTGCTCGACGCCGGTATCTTCGACTGGCTCAGCGTGTATCCGGACCTGTGGTCGGCACTCCTGTACGTGCTGGCCGGCCAGTACGAGCATGCCGGCATGCTCGGGGAATTGGTCGTGCAGGCCGACCAAGCCTCGGTCGCCCAGGCGCTGGGTGGTGATCCGGCCAAGGCGCTGGCGGCACCCCGCCATGCGCTCCAACGCAAGCTCCTCGACGGATTGCGCTACCTGCTCAAGGAAGAGTTCAAACTGAACCAGCCCCAGGCCTCGGACGGATGGCTGACCCAGGATGCACTGTGGCTGGTCAGCAAGACGGTCTCGGACAAGCTGCGCGCCCATCTGCTGGCCCAGGGCATCGATGGCATCCCGTCCAGCAACACCGCCGTCTTCAACGTGCTGCAGGACCATGGCATTGCGCAACCGACGCCAGAGGGCAAGGCCATCTGGAAGGCGACCATCACCAGCGACGCGGGCTGGTCTCACACCTTCACGCTCCTGCGCCTCGCACCGTCGCTGATCTGGGAAGGCAATGAGCGGCCCACACCGTTCGCCGGCACAGTGATGGTGGTGCAGGACGAGGGGGAAGCAACTGTTTCCGCATCGTTGCCCGCCGTACCGGACTCGGTCGCCCCCGAGCCTCTGTCGGCGCAGCCAGCCGGCGAAGGCGTCGAGGCGCTTCTGGATCTGCTCGACATTCCAGATATGGCGTCGGCTGTTCTCTCGTCGACCACCGAAATGTTTTCTCCAACCCTGGAAGAGCCGCCTCTTGAGTCAGGTGAGTCAAGGTTACCGCTCGACTCGGCGACGCCTGCGTCGATTCCAGGATTGGAGGAAACGCCGTCAGGCGAGCATTTCGTCGCCTGGCTGCGCCGGCATATCGAAGAGCGCAAGCTCATCATCAATGACACCAAGGCACTGGTGCATACGGTCGCCGATACCGTCTATCTGGTCAGCCCCGGCGTGTTCCAGCGTTACGCTCAGGAACATCCAAGAACCGCCTTCCTTGCCAGGCAAGACCAACTGGCCGATTGGCAATGGGTGCAAAAACGCTTCGAGAAGCTGCAATTGCACCGCAAGCAGCAGAATGGTCTGAACATCTGGATATGCGCAGTCACAGGGCCGCGGAAATCGCGGAGACTCCACGGCTACCTGCTGGAAGACCCGCGAGTCCTGTTCAGCGATATGCCACCGAACAACCCTTACCTGTCGGTATCTGCTGCCGCCGATCCTGTGTAGGAAGGCACCTATCGGCAACCCACCCATGAATCACGGAGCGAGTCCAACGTACGAGATCGTCCAAAGGAAGGTCACCACGATGATGCAGCCGCCAGTGACGCATGGTCTCCCGCATCGCTTTCGCCGCTCTGTCACTCACGGCAGGAGAGAAACTGACGAAGAGCCCGCCCCTGCAAGCCGACTTCGAGGGGCCTCCCCTCATCTTTGGTAAAGCATCGCTTCTACCTCGCCATTGGCGGTTGCGTTCGTAGCACACGATGCCCTGGTACTTGGCAATGAGAACCTGTTCGCCGGGCTCGGCGCGGGATGCCAACGTCCATAGTGTCACCATCGAAATTGGTGGGCACGATCTTCAGCGGATGACCGCGCCATGGGACAGGTGAGTTTTCCGGGCGCTTACGCTATGTCGGCCAGCCATTCGCTCATGCCGTTGAGGAATGGCTTGGCGCTGAAGTCCAAATCGCCAAGCACAGCGAGTTGCATTCCTTTGCCGTCATGCCTCAGCGATGGGTCGTCGAGCGGTCATTCGCCTGGATCGAGAAATGCCGCCGCCACTGGAAAAACTGCGAGCGGAAACTCAACACCAGCTTGCAGTTCGTCCACTTGGCCTTCATCGCACTACTGCTCAAAGGATTGTGAACAGGTTCTCAGTAGGCTGGATGGTGCAAACCACATCTGACAGAGATATACTGATCGTTCGTTAAGTTTATCGGAAGGGCCACCAATCTATGATCCGCCAGCCGATTAGGATCATTCGCAAGCGAAAAACGCGGGAAGAGATTCTTGAGCTATCGACGCCTTTGTTTGCGCGGCACGGTTATGACGGCGTCTCGATGCGCGATATCGCTGCCGCCGTCGGCCTCACCCAGGCGGCGCTTTACTACCACTTCGCCGACAAGAACCAGCTCTATCTCGATGCGGTGGCCTACGAATTCCGGGAAAGAGTGGCCGCACTGAAAGACATGCTGGCCGGCAACGGCACCCCATGGAAACGGCTTGAATGCTTTGTTGCGGGGCTCGCCCGGATGATGGCCTCGGACAAGGACTTTCTGCGGCTGGTGCAGTGGGTACTGCTGGACACCAACGAGGCGCGTCAGAGTACCTTGGCCAAACAGGTATTCAGGGACATGTTCGTTGCCGTCCACGATCTCGCCAGCGAGTTGGACCCACATGTGGATGCCCACCTGCTCGCGATGTCGATCTTTGGCCTGGTGATCTTCCATTTCCAAGCCGGTGCAACCCGTAAGTTCATGCCAGGACGCCGGCCCCAGCAGGACAACCCCGAGGTATTGGCACGCCACGTATGCGATCTGCTGCGAGGGAGGCTGGCCTCAGCCGATGGGGAGGCACGCTGAGGATGGGGCGCCTGGACAAGCTCATACCGATACCCGGCCCCGCACACGCCGGATTTTCCACACTCTCACTTTGAAAAGGAGCAGCGACCATGGCCAAATCCACTTCCACTTCGAATGCGGCGCAGGAATCCGTTGCGGAGAAGAATCCGCCCGTCACCGCCGAGGAACGCTATCGAATGATCGCGGAGGCCGCCTATTTTCGCGCGGAAAAGAGCGGCTTTGTGGGCGGCAACGTGGCAGAGGACTGGCTGGAGGCCGAGGCCGAGATCGACCGGATGCTCAAGGAGCAGGGACGTCTTCCCTCCATGACGCCAGAGGAACTCGAGCAACGCGTACAAGGCGCACTTGCCACCGACCCGGCCGCGATCGCCTCTCAGGTGCGTGCGATCACGCTCGATGCTCTCACGCGCGGGCATCTTGATGCCGATGCACTCAAACGCGTGACGGCGGCCGTGGTCAGAGGCGCCCGCGAAGGCGCCGTGCCGCTCGGGGAACGCGGCGGACAAGCGCTGAAAGAGGCGATGCGCGGTCTGGACGAGGCGCTGGCCGGAGCAGCGGAGGCCGCACAATTGGCCATTCAGGAGGCCACGGGTCGCACCAGTGAGTTCTCCCGGCAGGGGCTGAAGCAGGCGGCGGACGAACTGGCCACGCTGCAGACGCTGTTCATCGAAACGCTGCAGGACGCAGCGCGCGATACCCGGGGCACCGTCCAGGCCACCTTCACCGAGCTTGCCGAACATGCCCGCGGCAGTGGCTCGGCCGTCGGCCAACGTACCCGGATCGCGCTCGAGCAACTGACCCAGGCCGTTACGGCAGGTGCGCGGGATCAGGCCAAGAAAGGGGCGGAGGTCGTGCGCCATGAAGCCGCGCTGCTGGCCGGTCTGGCCGCCGGCCTGCTCCAAGGCATCGCTGCCCGTCTGGAATCGAAAAATACGGGCAAGGACGTTTGATGCTATGGCAAGCGATCGGCGCCGTCCGCGACCTGGGCCGCCTGCATGACATCGCCTCAGTCCTGATCCGCTACGGCTTCGGCGATCTGGTGCGGCGGATCGGCATGGCGGGCGCCCTGGAACGTGCCGGCCGCGCCCTGCACTGGCACGAACCGGAGGAACTGGCGCGGCTGGAGCCGCCGGCCCGCGTGCGCCGGGCGCTGGAGGAGCTGGGGCCGAGCTTCGTCAAGCTGGGGCAGATCCTCGCCACCCGCGTAGATCTGTTCCCGCCGGAATGGATCGCCGAGTTCAGCAAGCTGCAGGACGCAGCGCCCGCCATCCCTTTCGCCGAGCTGCTGCCGCAACTGACGGAGGACCTGGGCGAGCCGCCCGAGGCCATCTTTCCGCGCCTGGAGATGCAGGCGCTGGCGGCGGCCTCGCTGGCCCAGGTGCATCGCGCCTGGCTGGCTGACGGCACGGCGGTCATCCTCAAGGTGCGGCGCCCCGGCATCCGGCCGATCGTGGAGGCTGACCTGCGCCTGCTGGCCCGTCTCGCCGAGATCGTCGAGGCGGAAGCGCCCGAGTTGCGCCGCTACCGGCCGCGGGAGGTGGTGCGCCATTTCACCCTGTCGCTGCGCCGCGAACTGGATTTTTCCGCCGAGGGCCGCAGCGCCGAGCGCATCGCCGCCAACTTCGCCGCCCACCCCGAGATCGTCGTTCCCCGCATCCACTGGCCGTGGACCGGCGGGCGGCTCAATGTGCAGGACTATGTCGAGGGCATTGCCGGCCGCGACCTGGCCGCCGTGGACGCGGCCGGCCTCGACCGCAGGCTGCTGGCCCGTCGCGGTGCCCGGGCCGTGCTCAAGATGATGCTCGAAGATGGCTTCTTCCACGCCGACCCGCATCCCGGTAACGTTTTCTACCTGCCGGACAACCGCATCGCCTTCATTGACTTCGGCATGGTCGGGCGCCTTTCCGAGGAGCGCCGCTATCAGCTGGCCGTGCTGTTGCACGGTCTCGTCAGCCACGATGCGGAGAAGGTGGCCGAAGTGCTGCTGGACTGGAGCGGCGGCGCCGAGATCGACAGCGAGACCTTGCAGCCCGAGATCGACGCCTTCGTCGACCAGTATCACGGCGTGCCGCTCAAGAACCTCGATCTGGGCGCTATGCTCTCCGACCTGGTCGCCATCCTGCGCGAGCACGGCCTCACCCTGCCGCCCGACCTGGCGCTGCTGATCAAGGCCTTCATCGCCCTGGAGGGACTGGGGCGCCAGCTCGACCCCGACTTCGACATGGCGGGCGAGGCTACGCCGTTTCTCGAACGGGTGCTGCTCGCCCACGCCGCGCCCGGCGCCCTGGTCTGGCGCGGCTGGCGCGCCTTGCGCGACACGCTTGCCCTCGTCGCCGGGCTGCCGCAAGACCTGCGCCAGCTCCTGCGCGCCGCGCGGCGCGGCAAGCTCCTGGTGCAAGTCGAGGTCCTGCCCCTCAAGCATTTCGGCGACCGTCTCGACCGCGCCGCCAGCCGCCTGGCGATCAGCGTCGTCACCGCCGCCCTGATCATCGGCTCGGCCATCGTCATGACCGTCGAGCGCGAGCCCGGCCTGCCATCTTTCGGCTTGCTCGGCTTCATCGCCGCCGTCATCGGCGGCATCTGGGTGCTGTTCTCCATCTGGCGTGGCGGCAAGGGCTAGAGATGGCGAAACCAGCACCCGAAACCGTTCCCAATCCGCCCGCGCGCAAGGTCGGCCTGGCGCTGGGCAGCGGTTCAGCGCGCGGGCTGGCGCACATCGGCGTGCTGCGTGCCATCGAGGAGGCCGGGATCAAGGTCGATCTGGTCGCCGGCACCAGCATAGGCGCGGTGGTGGGCGCGGTATATGCCGCCGGCAAGATCGGGGGCTTGGCCGACCGTTTTCGCGCCTTCGATTGGCGGCAGATCGTCGGCATGCTCGACCCCGTTCTCCCCCGTTCCGGGCTGATCGACGGCCAGAAGATCGCGGACTTTGTACGCGCCCATGTGGCGGCCGCAAGCATCGAGGATCTGCCGATCCCCTTCCGCGCCGTGGCCACCTGCATCATGAGCGGCGAGGAGGTGGTGTGCGCCTGGGGCGACCTGATCGATGCGGTGCGCGCCAGCATCTCGGTGCCCGGCATCTTCACGCCGGTGCGCAGCAACGGCCGCATTCTCGTCGACGGCGGTCTGGTCAACCCGGTGCCGGTGAGTGTGGTGCGTGCCATGGGCGCAGGCCTGGTCATCGCCGTCGACCTCAACCACGACATCGTGGCGAGCCGGGTATCCCGCCCAGATTCGAACTCACAGGGAACATTCCATACCCAGGCCATGGCGCGCCTGCTGGCAAGCCTCCGAACAAACCCCGGCTTGGTCCAGTTCGAAGCCTGGCTGCACAAGGAACCGCTGCCGGGCATCTTCGATGTCCTGCTGACCTCGATCTACATCATGCAGGCGCGCATGACCCAGGCCAGCCTGCGGCAGGACAAGCCGGACATCCTCATCCGCCCGCCGCTGGGCGCGGTGCGTTTCATGGAGTTCGACCGCGCCGAGGAAATCATCGAGATCGGCTACCGCAGCGCGGCGCAGCAATTGGCCCGCTGGGCAGGAGCGCCCACTGATGACTGACAGGCATCCCATGAACTTTCCCGAGGCTGTGATGACGGGCGTCCGCGCCACCATTGCAGATGCCCTGACCTGCGAGGCGGCGCCCGTCCAGCTTGCCTTGCGCCTGTTGCTGTCGGGCCCGCGGATTCCGATCCGGGCGCTGGTGACCAGCAGCTTCCACTCCGGGCAGGCGGGCATCGACGCCGGCACGGCCCTGGACCTGATCCATCTCAGCCTGCAGCAATTGCATGCCCACGTCGATGCGGCGAGCGGCCCATCCGCGCAGCTCGGCAACGCCGCCACCGTGCTGGCGGGCGACTATTTGACCACCGGGGCCTTCCGCCTGCTGGTGCGCTGCGCCGACCTGCGAGTCCTCGCCCTGGTTTCCAATGCGGTCAACCGTGCCGCGGAGTTGGAGGCCGCCAATCTGAGCCCGGCGCAAGATGGCGTCGATGACCCGACGCAGCGGGTGCGAACCCGTCAACGGTTGGCGGCGCCGCTGGGCGGGGCGGCCGGTGCCACGGGGGCTGCGCTCGCGGGCTACCCGGAACCGCTCGCCGGCGTCGCTCGGCGCTACGGCGAAACCCTCGTGGCGAGCCACGTGTTGCTGCAAGAAGCCAATGCCATGGAGCGCTGCGAGGCACGCACCGCCCTCCTGTGCGCAGCGCGCGACCTGTGCCGCCAGGCGACGCAGGAGGCGCGCACCCTTGCGACGGCCACAGGGAACGGCCGTCCACTCGAACTGGCTGAACGGATCGCGGCCGGCATCGAGGCTGGAGGCGGTGAAAAGCAATCATGAATTTAATGAGCCCCAACCCTCAGCCGGCCCGCGTGGCAAGCCAGCAGGGAATGAAAGTGGACGCGTCCTTGCCAGCGAAGAAGATCGTCATTTTCTATTCGTCGATCGGCTACGGGCACATCAGCGCTGCCCAAGCCATAAGGGCTGAGATACATCGACAATCCCGGCGCACCGAGGTGGTTCTGCAGGACATTCGCGCCTTCATGCACCCGGTTTGGCGGAGAGTCGACGAACGCCTGTACTGGTTCGTCGCCAGCAACTTGCCCGAGTGCTTCGAGAGCCTGTTCGACGCGACGCAAACCAGAGGCAACCGCATTCCCTCGCTGTCGATGCTGCCCACGGACTATCCGGAGGGGAAAGTTCACGCCTACCTGACCCAAGAGGCGCCGGACGTCATCCTGTCGACCCACTACGGCGCCGCCCAGGTGCTGGGAACGCTGCGCGAAAAGGGGTTCCTGGCCAATCGAAGAATCGGTTGGCTGCATACGGACTTTTTCGAGGGCTACTTTCCACGTATCTCCAAGCTGATCGATCGCACCTTTCTGGCGCACCCGGAACTGGAATCGCGCTGGCTGGCGGCAGGCGTGCCACCGGACAAGGTAATCACCAGCGGGATGCCGGTGCAGGTTGAGGCGGTGTCCGCAGTCGCTCGCCAGGACATCCGCGCGCGTATCGGGTTATCGCCGGACATTCCCACCCTGACGCTCGCGGGCGGCAAGGAAGGCCAGGGGGACTATGCGGGCATCATCGACAGCGTGATGCGTCATGTTCCCGGCAGCCTGCAGATCATCGCCGCCTGTGGCGCGAATGCGCGCCTGCGCGCCAGGCTGGAGGAGCTGCGCGGAAGCCTGCCGTCGCGGCTAACACTGAAGGTCGTGGGACTGGTGCCACGATCCGACATGACTGCGTACATGGGCGCCGCCGACGTCCTGATCACCAAGGCGGGAGGACTGACGCCGGCGGAAGCGTTCACGATCGGCGTGCCGACCATCCTCCTCGATGTCATCAGCGGCCACGAGCGCGAGAACGCCGCCCTGTTCGTGCGCCAAGGGCTGGCCAGTTTTGCTGGCAATGCGGAAGACGCGGGAAGACTGGTCGAGGAAATCCTCTCCGATCCGGTCCGACGGGAAGAAATCCTCACCGCCCAACGGCAGTACAGAGAGCGGACGAACATCGTCAGCATCGCCCGGTTCGCACTGGACGACGCGGAGGATCCCGTACATCCATTGCCGACTTACGGGGTCGAAGATGGCGCGCCGGTGCTCGGCATCGACGCAGCGCTCGCGCGACTCGACGCCGAGTCACCGGCCGAGGTCGAGTTGCTGCTTTCCTACGCGACCTCGCAGACGCCGGAGCGGATCGTCCGCGAAAATCCGTTCGGACACCTTGCCATCCGTATCGAGGGCGTCGTTTATAGCGCGAACCACATCGCGGACCCTTCCGTCGATCCAAATTTTCTCCAGCACGTGAGCCTTGCGGACTATTTGTACGGTGTCACTCGTCCGTCCCCATCGCAAGTTCATACCAACACCTATGGCATGGCCTACGGCCGCGAGACGCTCGGTTTGCGCGTCCGGGGCGTTCCCCCCGAAAGCCGCGCCGCGATGGTGGCCGAGGCGCGCCGCCAGGAAGGCGCGTTCCGGGATGGCAGCCTGCAATGGCACCGGAGCGATTTCAATTGCGCGGACGTCGTGGCGCAGATGCTTGCGGCCGGTGGCTATGGCCGCCGCTCCCTCGGCAACCGGATAGGGCTGCCGAGCATGCCTTTGGACGTGTTCGAGGGCATCCGAGCACGGTTCGAAGAAGACCCGTCGTTGCAGGAGGAATTGATCGCCTACCGTTTGCTGCCTGGAACTCAGGCGCCTTATCGCTTTTCCCGTTTTCCGCTCTCGATGTGGCAGCCATTGCGCTCGATGGCGCGCGTGCTCAGCGACGCGTCTCGCGACGAGCTTGAGCAGGCAACAACCCGACAGGTCACTGGGTATTTCAGCGATTCCCGGCTTTATGTCGAGGACTTGCGGGCCTGCCGGTCGGCATCGGGAACCGAGGATATCCCGCTTGTCGAGCGTCCTCCCCTGGCACTGGAGGAGGCGATCCTCGCCGACTTGCGGCGTGTGCTCGCGGTGTACTTGGAACTTCCGTTCCAGCGGATCGGGCGCTTGGAGGGTCGCCCTGCCATCAAGGGGTTTGACGCGCTCGTCAATCGGGGACTCGAACTCGCCCGGCTGGCGACGGAGCATGCCGAAGACGGTCTGCTCCGTCTTCGCGCGGACCGGCTGCGCGCGCTATTCAACCGGCTCGTGGAAGACTACGGGCAGATCGACCCGCAGCGCTTCGAATTGCGTCACGTCCAGGTCTACTTGGCGCAGCTACGGGCGTTCGAGTCGGTGCTGGGACGGGAGCTGTTGCCCCCGGGCGCTTCGTGGACCGACAGAGTGCGGACATCGCTGCATGTTTGGTGGCGTCAAAAGGTGGTGTTTGCTCGCCGCGTTGCCCAGGTGTATTTCCGCAAAAGAGAGAAGTAACTTGCCTTCACCACGCCCCCATTCAATGTGGCTCTCGCACGTTCTGTCCGGCGCTCTTCTGTCTTTCGGCAGCACAACGGCATTCGGTGCCGATCAGCTCGGCAAACAGTTTCAGATGCGGATGCCCCAGCCGGAGCGCGCTGCCTACGAGGCCGCTCCGCACCGGCCGCCGCAACACTCGCGGCACCGACAAGGCCGCGTCCGCAGAATGGCTGGCCCGCGTCCTGCTAATCACCATTTAAAGTCCAATCGGAAAAACCCGCCCCATGAAAAGAAAAACCCTGCTCACACACATGGCGCCGCTGGCGCTCTACGCTCTCTTGACCGGATGCGGTAAAGCGCCGGAGGCCCCGACTCAAATCGACGCCAAGACCTGGAATCTTCCGGTCATGACGGCGAGCGCCAGTGCACCGGTCGAGTACACTACGGTCGGCTCGGTGGTGTCCGATCAGCGCGTCGAGGTCGCCTCGCGGCTGAGCGGTTATATCCGCGAGATCCAAGTGCAGGAGGGTGAACGGGTGCGGCGCGGCCAGGTGCTTGCCCGCCTCGATGCCGCGGACGTGGAAGGCGGCATCCGCCAAACGCGCGCGGCCCAAGGCGCAGCCGAGGCCGCCTTCCGGGATGCGCAGACTGACCTCGAGCGATTCGAGCGCCTGTTCGAACGCGGCAGCGTCTCGGAAAACGAGATGCGCAAGGTGCGCCTGAAGTTTGACGCCGCCCGCGAGGCCCTGAACCAGGCGCGCGCCGGTCTCGACACGGCGCTGGCCCAGCGCGCCTATGCCGAAATCGTCAGCCCCGTGGCCGGCACGGTGGTGGCCCGCCTGAAACGGGCCGGCGATCTCGCTGTGCCCGGCATGCCGTTGTTGACCGTGGAGTCGGGGCGTGGCCTGCTGTTCGAGACCTTCGTGGCGGAAGGCCAGGTCGCCGCCATGGGCGAGGGCAAGCCGGCGGTGGTCAGCCTTGACCGCCTGCCCACGCCCTTGGAAGGCACGGTGACCCGGGTGGTTCCCTCCGGCGATCCTGTTACTCGCAGCTACCAGGTCAAGATCGCGCTGCCAGAGACGGTAGGGCTGATGCCGGGGATGTTCGGCCGCGCAGTCTTCACGGTCGGGGAAAGCCCCTCGCCGGTGGTGCCGCGGCGGGCGCTGGCCGAGCGCGGCGGGCTCACCGGCGTTTTCGTGCTGGACGGCGAGGGCCGGGCGCTGTTCCGCTGGCTGCGCACCGGCCGCGAATGGCCCGACCGGGTCGAGGTGAGCGCCGGTCTGGCAGCCGACGAGCGCTTCGTGGCAGCGGTCGAGCCCGCCCTGCGCGACGGCGACCGCGTCATGCCGGCGGAGGCGCCGTGATGACCGACCGCAGACTCAACAGCGCCGGACGCCTGGCCGAGATATTCGTTTCCTCCAAACTGACCGTGCTGTTCATGCTCGCCTGTGCGCTGCTGGGCCTGCTGGCAATGGCGCTCACCCCGCGCGAGGAAAACCCGCAGATCGTGGTGCCCGGCGCCGAGGTGCGGGTGGCCCTGCCCGGCGCCTCCCCCGAAGAGGTGGAGGAACTAGTGATCCGGCCACTGGAGGGTATCGTCAAGCAGATCCCGGGGGTGGACCACACCTACGCCACGGCAATGAACTCGCTGGGCGTGCTGATGGTGCAGTTCAAGGTAGGGGAGAACAAGGAGAAATCCCTGGTCAAGCTCTACGACCGCGTGCTCGGCCAGCGCGACCGCCTGCCCCTCGGGGCGATGGAGCCGCTCATCCGCAGTGTGGACGTAGACGACGTGCCCATCGTCACGGTCACTCTGGCCTCGGAGCGCTATGACGACTATGCGCTGAAGCGGCTGGCCGACCGCATGCTGGAGGGGCTGCGCAGCCTGGAGGCGGTATCCACCACTTTCGTGCAGGGTGGCCGCGACCGGGAGATGCGCATCGAACTAGACCCGCAGCGCCTGCAGTCCTTTGGCGTGACGCTGGACCAGGTGCGCGCCTTCCTGAGCGCGGGCAACGTCGCCGCCCCCCTGGGCACGGTGGTGCAGCAGGGCGAGAACCGCCAGGTGTACCTGGACGGCTTCCTCGCCTCGGCGGAGGAGCTCGGGCGCCTGATCGTCGGCAACCACGCCGGCCGCCCCATCTACCTGGGCGAGGTGGCGCGCGTCGTCGACGGCCCCCCCGAAGAGCGGGATAAACTGAGCCGCATGGCCTTCGGTCCGGCCGATGCGCGCTTCGGCAAGGTGCAGCAGGCGGAGATGCCGGCGGTGACACTGGCTGTGGCCAAGAAGGCCGGCACCAATGCCGTGGTCGTTGCTGATGAGGTGCTCGCCCGCATCGAGCGGATGCGGGTGCAATTCGTACCGGCCGACGTCGAGCTCGTGGTGACCCGCAACGACGGCCAGAAGGCGGACGCCGCCGTCAACGGCCTGATCGAGCACCTGGGCATCGCCGTGCTGGCCGTGTTCCTGGTGACCGCCGTCTTCCTGGGGCTGAAGGAGGCGCTGATCGTGGGCGTGACGGTGCCGCTGATTCTGGCGCTCACCCTGGGCGCGGCCTATTTCGGGAGCCTGACCATCAACCGCGTCTCCCTGTTCGCGCTGATCCTATCGCTCGGGCTGCTGGTCGATGCCGCGATCGTCGTCATCGAGAACATCCACCGCCGCTACGCCCGCCTCGGCCAGGAGGACAAGGCGCGGGCCACGGTGCAGGCGGTCAACGAGATCGGCTCCCCCACCAACCTTGCGACGCTGGCGGTGATGCTGGTGTTCGGCTCGCTGCTGATCGTCTCCGGCATGACGGGGCAGTATTTCTATCCGGTCGCCTTCAACGTCCCCGTCGCCATGGCCGCCTCCCTGCTGGTGGCCTATGCCGTCGTGCCCTGGGCGGCCAACCGCTGGCTCAAACCGGGCGAGGGGCACGACCTGGAAGACCACGACACCGGGGACCGCCTGCACCGCTTCTACCACGCGCTCATGGCGCCCTTGGTGGACCGCCCGCCCAGACGGCGGGGCGTCTTTCTGCTGGCCGCCCTGGCGATCGTGCTCTCCCTGTTCCAGGCCGCCTGGCAGTTCGTGCGCCCGGCGGGTCTGAGCGGGCCGCAGGCCTGGTTCGGCGTCGAGATGGCGATGATGCCCAAGGACGACAAGAATACCTTCAACATCACCTTCGACCTGCCGGAGACCACCCCGGTAGAAACCACCGATCGCCTCGCCCGTGAGATCGGTGCCCTGTTGCGCCAGAACCCCGACGTGAGCGATTACCAGAGCTGGATCGGCCAGGCCGGTGTGATCGACTTCAATGGCCTGCTGCGCGGCGCCGGCAGCAAGCAGGGACCGCATGTGGGGGAAGTCCGCGTCAACCTCCGGGACAAAACGGCGCGCGACAAGACCTCAATCGATATCGTTCGCGAGCTGCGTCCCGCGGTGCAGGCCATCGCCGCGCGCTTCCCCGGCAGTACCGTGCAGCTGGTGGAAGACCCGCCGGGGCCGCCGGTGCGCGCCACGGTGCTGGCCGAAATCTACGGCACCGACCCGCAGCAACTGCGCGCGCTCTCCGGGCAGGTCAAAGCGGCCTTCGGGCAAACCTACGACATGGTCGAAGTCACCGACACCGAGGTCGAGGATGTGTACCAACACCGCCTGACCGTCGACCGGGAAAAGGCCGCGCTCTCCGGGCTGACCGTCGCCGAGGTGGCCGTCGCGCTGCGCCGCTTGATCGACGGCGAGGCATTGGGGCGCGCCCATGTTCAAGGCGAAAAGAACCCCGTGCCCATCCGCTTGCAAATCCCGCGCAGCCACCAAATCGACCCCGAACTGCTGACACGGGTGTCGCTGACCAATCGGCAGGGCCAGCGGGTGCCGTTGTCGGAACTGGTGCAGGTGGCGCCCGCCCGGGCCGACCGGCCCATCCTGCACAAGGATGGCGAGCGCGTCACCTTCGTGGGCGGCGAGCTCGAATCCACCGCCCCCGTCTACGCGGTGCTCGATCTCGACCGGCGCCTGGACGGCCTGGCGCTGGCCGACGGCAGCCGCCTTGTGACCGGCAACCTGCGCTTCAAGCCGGTGGCGCCCGACACCCTGGACGGCCCCCGCCTGCTCTGGGATGGCGAACTGCGCATGACGCTCGATACCTACCGCGACATGCTGGGTGCCCTGGGGCTGGCGATCACCTTCATCTTCCTGGTGCTGGTGGCCTATTACCAGTCCTTCAGCCTGCCGCTGGTCGCTATGGCGGCGATCCCCCTGGGGCTGGCCGGTGTCTTTCCGGGACACTGGCTCATGGGGCAGCCGTTCAACGCCACCTCCATGATCGGCATCATCGCCCTGGCCGGCGTGGTAGTGCGCAACTCGCTGCTCATCATCGACTTCGTGCTCGACTACCGGCGCCAGGGCATGGACCTGCGCGAAGCCATCCTCGAAGCCGGTGCGGTGCGCCTGCGTCCCATCCTGCTGACGGCGCTGGCCATCGTCTTGGGCAGCGCCGTGATGCTCGCCGACCCGGTGTTCGGCGGCCTGGCCATCTCGCTGATCTTCGGCACTCTGGTCTCCACTGTGCTCACCCTGATCGTCGTGCCCCTGCTGCTCTATCTGCTGCTGCGCCACAAACAGCGCAAAGAAGCGGCCACAAAAGAAGGAACAACGTGAATTCCGCTCATCACCCAAAAAGACTCCGCGGCCTGCTGCCGCTGGCAGGCCTGGCCGCCGCGCTGCTCGCGGGCAACGCCGCTGCAGAATCCCTGCCGCAGGCATGGGACACCGCCCTGGCCGTGGACCGCGGCCTGAAGGCGGCGCGCGAAAACACCGGCGCCGCCGAGAGCCTGCTGGAGGCTGCCCGATCCAGCAGCCTGCCCAGCGTGAGTTTGGAGGCAGGCTATATCGCCCTCGACAAGACGCCGGCGTTCAGGGCCGACCTGCTCGGCCAGTCGCTGCAGCTGCCGATGGCCCAGCAAGACAGCGCCGCCTACAAGGCCATGGCGACCCTGCCGCTCTACACCGGGGGCCGCATCGAGCGCGGCATCGATGCGGCGGCGGCGGGCCTGGAGGCGGCGAGGCTGGGCGAGACGGCCGACGTGCAGAACCTCAAGCTGCGCGTGGCCGATGCCTACGTCAACGGGCTGCGCGCCGGCCGGATGCTGAAGGTCGCCGAAAGCCATGTCGAGAGTCTGTCGGCCCATGCTCGCGATGTGGGAAACCTGCACGAGCAGGGCATGGTGGCCAGGAGCGACCTGCTCTCCGTGCGGGTCGCCCTGGCCGATGCACGGCAAAAGGCCCTGCAGGCGGCCAATGCCCTGGATCTGGCCCGCGCGGCCTACAACCGGCTGCTGGGGCGACCGCTTGACCAGGCCGTCAGCTTGGATGAACTGGCCCCCGATGCGGGTCGGGTACCCTTGGCGCGCTTGACCGAGCGGGCGCTCGTCCAGCGCAGCGAATTGGCCGCGCTGGCCGGACAGATCGAGGCCTTACGCCATCAGGCGGCAGCCGTGCGCGGAGAAAATCGTCCGCAGATTGCGCTGTCCGGCGGCTATGGCTACCAGCAAAACCGCTATCAGGTGCATGAAGGGCAGTGGATGGTCACCCTGGGAGCCCGATGGAACGTGTTCGATGGCGGTGTGGCCGGTCACCGCGCCGGCGCGGTCGAGCGCCAGGCGGCAGCGTTGACGGAGCAGCGCGAGGAGCTCGCCTCGGTGGTCGCCCTGCAGGTGCGCCAGACTTGGCTCGACGTGGAGGAAACGGGAAAGCGCATCGAGGTCACCCGCTCGGCCATCGACCAGGCCGAGGAAAACCTGCGCGTGGTGCGCGACCGCTATGCCAACGGCCTGTCCACCCATACCGAGGTGCTGGACGCCGAAACCCTGCGCGTCAACAGCGAGGCCAATCACGCCGCCGCGCACTATGACGCCGCGCTGGCTGGACTGCGACTGAAGCGTGCCGTGGGCGATCTTTAGAGAGGGAGCCAGCGTGAAGAAGAACATCCCGTTCGTTGGGCTCGTTTCCGGATTGACCGTGCTGGCCCTGCTCGCCGTCGCGGGTTGGTGGTTCTGGCTGCGCACGCCGCCGCTGCCTGATGGACTGATCCAAGCCAACGGCCGTATCGAGGGCGATCACTATGCCGTCGCCGGAAAGATGCCGGGTAAGGTGGCTGATCTCCCTGCCCGCGAAGGGGATAGCACGCAGAAGGGCAAGGTGCTCGCCCGCCTGGACGATGCCCAGGTCCGCGCCAGGCTCGATCAGGCCCGCCAGGCGGCAAGCGCCATGGAGGCGCAATGGCGGGCGGCGCAGACGGCGCTCGCAGTCGCGCGCAAGGACCTGCCCCTGGCGATCCAGACCGCCGAGGCCAACCTCGCCCATGCCCGCGCGCAGCTCGCCTCGGCCCACTCCAGCGCGGAGCAGGCGGCGCGGGATGCCGAACGCTTCCGCCGGCTGGCCGAGGCGGGAACGGTGGATCGGCACCGTTACGAGCAGATGGCGCTCGCCGCCGAGGTCGCGGCCAACCAGGCGCGCTCGGCCGAAGAGGCCGTGCGCGTGGCGGAAAGGCAGCTCGCCCAGGCGCGTCTGGGCGATGAACGGCTGGGCGCCAGAAAGGATGAAGTGAAGGCCCTGGCCGCCCAGCTCGATCAGGCGCGGGCCGCGCTGAAAGAGGCCGAGAGCGTGCTCGCCGATCTCGCCATTGTCGCGCCTGCCGACGGCATCATCACCCAGCGTCTGGTGAATGCGGGCGAGGTGGTCGGCGCGGGTGCGCCGCTTTTCGACATCGTCGATCTCGACCGCCTCTATCTCAAGGCCTATGTGCCGGAGAAGGACATCGGCAAGGTGCGCCTGGGGCTGCCGGCGCGGGTGTACACCGACGCCTTCCCCGACCGGCCGTTCCCCGCCACGGTGCGCTACATCGCCGCGCGGGCGGAGTTCACGCCGAAGGAGGTGCAAACACCGGACGAGCGGGTCAAGCTGGTCTATGCGGTCAAGCTGTATCTGGATGTAAACCCGGAGCACCGCCTCACGCCGGGGCTGCCGGCCGATGCCATCATCCGTTGGCGCGAGGACACCCCATGGGCGAAGCCGCGCCGCTAACGCCCGCGCCGGCCGTCCGGGTGCAGGGTTTCGGCAAGCGCTATCGCCGGCAGGCGGCGGTCGCCGGGGTCGATCTCGAGGTGCGGCGCGGTGAAATCTACGGCCTCATCGGGCCGGACGGCGCCGGCAAGTCCAGCCTCATGAAGGCCGTCGCCGGGGTGCTCGCCTTCGAGGAGGGCTCGATCGAAATGTTCGGCATCCGCATCGATTCGGAGGCGGCGGCCGAGCGGGTGAAGGGCCGGCTCGGCTTCATGCCCCAAGGCCTGGGCCTCAACCTCTATCCCGAGCTGTCGGTGGAAGAAAACATCGACTTTTTCGCCCGCCTGCGCGGCGTGCCGGCCGCAGAGATTGCCGCGCGCAAGGCGAAGCTCCTGGCCATGACGCGGCTCGACCGCTTCACCGGCCGGCCGATGAAACACCTCTCCGGCGGCATGAAGCAGAAGCTCGGCCTCGTCTGCACCCTGATCCACGAGCCGGAGCTCATCGTCCTGGACGAGCCCACCACCGGTGTCGATCCGGTCTCGCGCCGGGATTTCTGGGCCATCCTCGCCGAGCTGTTGCGCGAGAAAGGCATCACCGCCCTGATCTCCACCGCCTACATGGACGAGGCCGAGCGCTTCCACCGCCTGTCCCTGATGCACGGCGGGCGCGTGCTTGCGAGCGGCGAACCCGATGCGATCCGGGCCCGGACGCCGGGCAGCGTGGTGGAACTCGAGGCCGAGCCGCAGGTGGAGGCGCTGGACCGCATCCAGGCCAGCCTTGCGCAGGCGGAGTCGGTGGGGCCGCGGCTGCGGGTGTTCGTGGACGACGCGGCGCCCGAAGCCGCCGTCGGCACGGTAGCCGGGCTCCTCAAGGGACTGTCTCTGCGGGACCTGCACGCCACCACGCCCGATCTCGAGGACGCCTTCGTCGCCCTCCTGCGCCGGCAGCGGCTGGTCGAGGAGAGGGTCGTTGCCAAACCCCGGGCCGGCGACGGCGATCCGCCTGGCGACGATGTCGCCATCCTCGCCAAGGATCTGACGCGGGATTTCGACGGCTTCCGTGCCGTGGATCGCGCGAGCTTCACCGTCCATCAGGGCGATATCTTCGGTCTGGTGGGCGCCAACGGTGCCGGCAAGACCACGCTGATCAAGATGCTCACCGGCATTCTGCCGCCCAGCGATGGCGAGGGGCGGGTGGCCGGGGCCGACATGCACTTTGCCGCGCAGGCGATCAAGGCGCGCATCGGCTACACCTCCCAGGCGTTTTCCCTGTATCAGGACCTGAGCGTGCTGGAGAACCTGCGCCTCTATGCCCGCATCTACGGCGTAGCGCGGCACGCGGCTGGCGAGCGCATCGAACAGGTGGCGGAGCTGACCGGGCTTACGGGCCGCGAGCGGCAGCTGGCGGGCCGCCTGCCGCTGGGCATCCGCCAGCGCCTGGCGCTCGCCTGCGCCCTGGTGCATCGGCCGCGCATCCTGTTCCTGGACGAACCCACCTCCGGCGTGGACCCGATCGGCCGGCGCCGCTTCTGGGACATCCTCGTCCATCTCGCCCGCGTGGAGCAGGTCGCCATCCTCATCACCACCCACTACATGAGCGAGGCCGAGCATTGCGACCGCCTGGCCCTGATGCACGCCGGACGGATCGTCGCCGACGACCCGCCCGCGGCATTGAAGCAGGCCCTGCGCGAGGAGGCCGGCGAGCTGCTGGAGGTCGCCACCGACCGGCCGCTGGCCGCCATGGCGCTGCTGGAGCAGGCGGGCTTCGCGGGGGTGGCGCTGTTCGGCCGGCACATCCATCTGTTTGCCCGCGATGCGCACACCGCGACGCGCGAGATTCAGACCATCCTCGCCGGCCGCGGCATCGGGCTCGCCAGCGTGACACCGCGCCCGCCCTCGCTGGAGGATGTGTTCGTCTACCGGATCACGGCCTTGGAACAGGGGGAGCAGCGGCTATGAACCTCGCACGCATCGCGGCGCTGGCCCACAAGGAGTGGCGCGAGATCGTGCGCGACCGCCTGTTTCTCGCGCTGGCCTTCGTGGTGCCCGCTGCGCTGATGCTGGTCTTCGGCTACGGCCTGTCGCTCGACGTGGAGCATATCCCGTTCGCGGTGGTGGACCATGACCGCAGCGCCCTCTCGCGCGACTACACCCACCGCTTCATCGACTCGCGCTACTTCGACTACCGGGGCCATGTGAAGAGCGAACGCGAGCTCGACCCCCTGCTCGCCGACAGCCGCATCCGCTTCGCCATCGTGGTTCCGCCAAAATTCGAGGAGAACCTCATGGCGGGGCGGCCCGCGGCGGTGCAGAGCCTGATCGACGGCACCTTCCCGTTTCGCGCCTCGACCAGCAAGGGCTACGTCATCGCCATCAACGCGGCCTTCAACGGCGAACTGCTGGCCGCCTATATCAGCCGCCGCTTCGGCGTCGCGCCGGAACGGGCGGCGGCGCTCGCCCAGCCGGTGCGGGTGCAGCTGCGCTATCTCTACAACCAGGAGCTCAAGAGCACCTGGTCGATCGCCACGGCGCTGGTCATGCTGGTGCTGATGGTGGCGCCTCCATTCCTCACCGCGCTGGGGGTGGTGCGCGAGAAGGAGAGCGGCTCCATCTACAACATCTATGCCTCCACCGTCACCCGCGGCGAATTCCTGGCCGGCAAGCTCCTGCCCTACGTGGGTATCTCCATCGTCAACAGCCTCATTCTGTGGGCGCTCGCCACCGGTCTGTTCGGCGTGCCGTTCAAGGGCGATCCGCTGTTCTTCTTCCTCTCCTCGGTGATCTATGTCACCTGCACCACGGGCATCGGCCTGCTCGCCTCGCTCATCGTGCGCACCCAGGTGGCGGCGATGATGCTGACCGTAGTCATGACCATCATCCCCTCCGTGCTGTACTCGGGCCTGCTGGTGCCCATCGCCTCCATGGACCCGCAGGGGCAATTCGAGGCGCACCTGTTTCCCGCCATGTATTTCACCGACATCGCCTTGGGCAGCTTCCTCAAGGGGGTGGGCCTGGAACAGCTCTGGGGCAAGGCATTGGCGCTGGCCATTTACGCGGCCGTGCTGTGGCTGATCAGCTTCGCGCTCTTTCACAAAAGACCGCGCACATGAACTCAAGGTTGACACTCTGGTGGTCGCGGCTGGCAGCGATGACAGTCAAGGAGCTGCTGCAGCTCTTTCGCGACGGCTTTCTGATGTTCGCCATCGTCTTCCTGTTCACCGCCGACATCTACATGACCCGCAATGTGCGCCTGGAGCTCAACCATGCCACGGTGGTGGTGCACGATGCCGACCACAGCGCCGCCTCCCGCGAGCTGATCTACCGCTTCCGTCCGCCTTATTTCCAGCTGGGCGGCGAGATCCAGGACAGCCGCGAAGGGCAGGCGCTGCTGGACCAGGGGCAGGCGCTGGCGGTGCTGGACATCCCTCCCTACTTTCAGCGTGACCTGCAGAGCGGCCGGCCCACGGACGTGCAGGTTCTGGTGGACACCAGCAACACCGTGCTGGGGACGCTGGCCGCCAGCTACAGTGGCCAGATCATCGGTCGCTACGGCTTCGAGGCGGCGCTGGCGCGCATGGGGGCGAGCGAGGCGAGCCTCGACACTGTCCCCATGATCCAGGACCAGCACCGCGTCTGGTACAACCCGAACCAGAACGATGCCTGGTTCATCCCCATCTCGGAGCTGCTGACCGTCATCACCGTCATGGCCATCATGCTGCCGGCCGCCGCCGCGGTGCGCGAGAAGGAGCGCGGCACCATCGAGCAACTGCTGGTTTCGCCGCTGACCCCGGCGCTGATCCTGCTGCCGAAGGTGATCTCCATGACCCTGGTGATCCTCGCGGGCACTGCAATCTCCCTGTTCCTGGTCCTGGTGCCGGTCTTCGGCGTGCCCATCAAGGGCAGCCTGCCGCTGTTCTTCGCCGTGACCACCCTCTACACCGTCGCCACCTCCGGGCTCGGTCTCTACATCGCCACCCTGAGCCGCAACTTGGCCCAGGCGGCGATGCTGGCCATTTTCATCCTTATGCCCATGGTGTTTCTCTCCGGCGCCTGGACCCCGCCCGAGGCTATGCCCGCCGGTTTACGCGAGGCGATGTATCTGTCGCCGCTCTACTACTTCATCGAGATGGGCTACGGCATCCTGCTCAAGGGCGCGGGGCTCGACGTGCTGTGGGATTCGCTGCTGGGATTGACGCTGCTGGGGGTGGGGATCTTCGGTTTTGGCGTGCGCAGGTTCAGGCGGCAGTTTGGCTAGGCCATGACGTGAACCGGGTGACGAGCACCCTCTGTTCATCGGGCCACGTGATGTAGATCAGCTTCTGCCGCGCCGCCATGCGATGACCGATCGTCCCTGTCGATCACCGCGGCGTGCGAGGTGGCCGGCTAAGCGGCGCGGGTAGGGTAGTCCGTGTAGCCTTTCTCGCCGGGAGTGTAGAAAGTGTCGAAGTCCGGCGCGTTGAGCGCCAACCCCTGTTGCCAGCGGGCGGGCAGGTCCGGGTTGGCGAGAAAATCACACCCGACCGCGATCAGATCCGCGCGGCCGGCGTTCAGATCGTCCTGGGCGCGCTGCGCGTCATAAGCGCCGACCAGGATGACGGGGCCGCCGAAGGCCGCGCGCATGGCCTGCTTGATCTGCTCCGGCACTGCAGGCGCGCCCATGGCAGAATGATCCACGATGTGTAGATACGCCAGCCCCAGCTTGCCCAATTGCTCGGCCAGGTAGGTGTAGTCGGCCTCCATTTCCGCGTAAGGCGGCATGTCGTTGAACACGCCGTAGGGCGAGAGGCGAATGCCCACCCTGGAGGCGCCGATGGCCTCGGCCGTGGCCCTGGCCACTTCCAGCACGAAACGGGCGCGGTTTTCGATCGGGCCGCCGTAGTCGTCGCTGCGCTGGTTGCTGGTGGGGCGGATGAACTGCTCCAGCAGGTAGCCGTTGGCGCCGTGCAGCTCGACCCCGTCGAAACCGGCAGCAATGGCGTTTTGGGCCGCCTTGACGAAATCCTGCCGGGTGCGGGCGATGTCGTCGAGGCTCATCGCCCGGGGCGCCGGGTGCGGCTGCATGCCGGCGCGGTCGGTGTAGATCTCGCCGGCGGCGGCGATGGCCGAGGGAGCCAGTACCTGCGCGCCCTGCGGCAGATTGTGCGGATGGCCAATACGTCCGGTGTGCATGAACTGGACGAAGATCTTGGCGCCGCGGCTGTGAACCGCGCCGGTGACGCCCTTCCAGCCGGCCACCTGGGCCTCTGAGAACAGCCCTGGAATGCGCGGATAACCCAGGCCTTCGGGCGAGGGGCTGGTGCCTTCGGTGATGATCAGCCCGGCCAAGGCGCGCTGCGCATAATACTCGGCCATCAGCGCGTTGGGCAGATTCTCGATGGCGCGGTTGCGCGTCATCGGCGCCATGACGATGCGGTTCTGTAGCCGGTGGCCGGCGACGGTGGCCGGTGAGTACAAATCACGGTTGTTTTGAGTCACTGCTTTCTCCTCATTCATGGATGACGATGGTTGAAGGTAGATTTATATGGCCGCAGGCAAAGTCCCAGGAGGTGCGCAGGATGCCCAGCAGGATGTCGATCTCGGCGATGTCCCGGGGCGCGTAGGCCATCACGGCATTGGCCGGGATGTAGCCCGCCTCGGCCATGGGATGTGGCTCGCCCCAGCCTTTGCTGACCAACTCCAGGGGCAGAATCAGGTGCATCGAACCGTCATCAGCCGGATGCACACGGGCGAACTCGCGACCGACCATGAAGGCTTGGGGCGGACCACATGCGCGCTCATGGGATAGCACCAGAGCCTCGGCCCCGGGGACCGAGATTCTCGATGGCTCGCTGCGCACGAAGGCAACTCGATGCGTGTACCTTGAAGGTCCGGTGCACCTCCGGAGCGCTGTTCTGGCTGATCTGGGTGTGCGGTGCACAAGGCGTGGTCCGCGGACGTTCGCCCGGGCGTGGCGGAAATTCGAAGCTCATGGCCTGCCTCCATACCTCCATATTCAAAGGCACTCTCCACGGTGCCCATGACGTGATCTTCCAGCATCTTGCGGCGTGGCTCGCCAGCGGCGGCGCCAGCCACCACATGCAGGGGTAACAGATGTTCCTCACGCGTGTCGGCGGCGACCGCCTCCAGCCAGGCATCGAATTCACGGCTCGCACCCGGCTGCGCCCGTGCATACCCGCTATCATCTCCTGCATGTTGTGGAAGCTGTTGTCCGAGCCGATGATCAGCACCCCTTCCTCGCGCAACGGGGCGAGCGCCGCGCCTGCGGTCAAGTGAGCGTCGAGGCCGAGGCCGGCTTTGAGCGACGTCTGCGCGCATGGAAAGCTTGCTTTGGGAGGGGCGATCTTCAGTGGCACGAACACCCCGTGGTCGAAGCCCTGTCCGTCGAAGGCGGTGGCGATGGCTGCGGCCTCGAGCAGCCCGCTCGCTCGGCCAGCCATGGCGCACCCGGCGCCGGCCAGGTGAGTTCGTAAGTGTCGGGTGGATCCAGCCCATGAAAAAACGGGGCCCGCCGCAGTGAGGGAGGTAGCGCGTGGGCTGGCGGCGCATGGGCTCAGCTTGTCAGGGCCGTGCGGTTCACCGCCAGCCAGTCGCCCAGGCGTTGCGGTTCACGGCCAGCGAAGTATGTCACCGCATCGGTGACCACGTTCATGTGCCCTGCGCGCACGTTGGCATCAAAGGCGACCATGAGCTCAACGAATGGGTGGGGACCCCTGCGTCGCGCATCCCGGCCGCGAGCGCGTCGTCGGAGACCTTGACCACCTCGATGGGCTTGCCCAGTTGCTTGCTGGTCGCGGTTGCCAGCGCGTCAACGGTCAAGGCCACAGGGCCGGTGATGTCCTGGATCGATGACTGGTCCTCTGTGAGCAGGGCGCCTGTGGCCGCTGCCGCGCAGTCGAGGCGCGTCACATAGCCCACTGTCCCATCGCCGGCAGCGGTGTACCAGCGCCCCGACGCAAGCACCGAGGGCATCGTGAACAGCAGGTTGTCGAAATACCAGTTGTTACGCAGAATGGTGTAAGGGATGCCGGTGGCGATGACCGCCTCCTCACTGCTGCGATGGTCCGGCGCGAAGGGGATCAGACTTTCAGGTCCAGGGTTGGTCATCGAGGTGTAGAGGATATGCCCGACGCCAGCCTTGGCGGCCGCCTCGATCGCCGCCTTCTGCTGGCGGGCGAGCTTGCCAGGTTCACCCAAAGCATCGGTGGCAACGATCAGCAATCGATCGATACCCTCGAAGGCTTCGTCCAGGCTGACTGGGTCGTCGAAATCCACCCTGATTTTTGACTCGGCGAGCCCGCTGATCCGCACCGGGAACCGGCTCCCTGCGGTCACGTACCGGGCGCCTTGGGCGTTGAGCGCCCGCAGCACCTGAGTGGCAAACTTGCCCGAAGCGCCGGTGATGAAAATCCGTGCGTCGCGAAAATGGGGCATAGCATTACCTTTCAGGTTACAATAAAGAACTTGGTGCATTCTAGGAACTGTCGTCAAACTGCACAAGAAGGCACGCGTATGTCGCAAGGTAATCATAAGGGAACCACTCCACTGCCTTTGCCCACCCACGGCGAAAGTTGCCCGGTGCGTGATGTGCTTGATCGGCTGGGGGACAAGTGGTCGGTCTTGATTTTGATCACCCTTGCCAACAACTCCATGCGCTTCAATGAACTCCTCCGCGCCGTACCCGACATCTCCCGTCGAATGCTCGCCGAAACCTTGCGTCATCTCGAACGCGACGGGCTCGTCTGGCGCGAGGTGACCTCCACCACGCCGCCAGCGGTGCGTTACGGACTCACGGCGCTCGGTACCTCGCTTATGCCCCCGCTCACCGCACTCATCGCTTGGGCGGAGCACCACCAGCCGGCGATCGCCGTCGCACGTGCCAGATTTCAGGCGCAAGTGCCGACGCAAGCGTCAGTCAGGTAGGCCAAGCGTAACCGGTAACTGCCCGGCGTACTTGCCTACGCCTGTGGATTTTGCAAAGGCGATCGGAGAGGATTGCTAGCGAAGAGTTGCTTCCACATGCGTGGCGTCAGTTCGTGGACCTGACTGGCCGGATGCTGACCAACTCGCTGCAGGACATCGACCAGATAGTCATACGAATCGATTTCGTGCAGGCGGCAAGTGACGATCAGGCATCTGCATGATGCCGACCTGCCTGGCGCCGAGTTCGGTCCAGCAGAACAGCCAGTTCCGGCGCTTATCGAAATATTTCGATAAGCGCCGTTATCCTCGGTCAACTATTAGGCAAGCTACGCCGTCGCGAGCGTTCTCCTGTACGGTGGTCCGCATGCACAGGTTTGCATAATTCAGAGGCTTTCGAGGAATTTGAGGACGGCGTCGCTTGGGCGATAGCGTTTGCGTTTGGTCTCCGGGGGCGCGAGGGTCGCGAGGGCACGTTCCTTCATTGCCAGATCAGCCTCGACATAGCCATGGGTCGTGACCGGGCTCTCGTGACCCAGCCACAAGGCGATGACCGTGATGTCGACACCGGCCTGCACAGATGCATGGCCGTCGCGTGCCTCCAGGAATGGGGCGATATTCTGCGCCCCGCCAGCCGCGGACACTGCGTCGTCGCGGCCGTGATCGCGAGGGCAAGTCGGTCGGCCACATTCGTGCGAGTCATCGGTCGCCCGCTGCGGTTGGGGACCAGGGGCTGGTCTGCACGCAAGTCTGCATACTTCAACCAGTGACCGATTTCGGCCGCCGTCTCCTTCCACAGCGGCACGGTTCGTTGCTTGCGCCCCTTGCCCTGCAAGCGCACCGAGGACGTCGTGGCGAGCGTGACATCGGCCACCCGGATGCCGATCATTTCGGAAACTCGCGCGCCGGTGTTGTAGAGCAACGCGAACATGACCCGATCACGGTGACCACATCAGGTGCTCGTGTCGGGGGCGGCGAGAACGCCTTGAACCTCATCGCGGGAGAGATACTCGAGCAGGGGCCGCTCGAAGCGTTTCATGGGTATCGCCAGGACCTGCTGTGCGTGTAGATGTGCGGGACGAGGCGCCGGTGCGCCGGGCCGAAGAGCCCCTGCGGCGGCATCTCCGTCGCCGGATCGTCGCGCAGGCAGAAACGTGCGAAGCCACGCAGAACCTCGATACGACTCGCCCACATGAGCGGATTCCGCCGCCGCGAGGAGCGGGCCCATGCGATGGCCAGCGCCACCGTCAGGTGATCTGCCGTGCCGGCTTCGTCAGCAAAGCGGGCAAACGATTGAAGCTGCGTGGCATCGATGCTGAGCTTGAATCCGTGACGACGCCGATACGCCAGATACGTCTCGACCCGAGTCATCCATGAAACCAGGGCGTTCATGGCAGACTCCCGGGCCACAGCAGGGCCACGGTCCACAACCCTTCCAGATCGACGCGGGCGTAGGTGTTGGCCGTGTCGAGGCTTTGGTGGCGCAGAAGATCGGCGATCTCTTTGACGGAAGGCCGAGCGCCTGTTCGACGTGCTCGATCCTGCGACTCACGAAGAACGGGAAACAGATTTCGTCGAGTTCCCCGTAGACCGGCTAGAGGTACGCCGCTTTCAACTTCCCCGGCCCGGCACGCCGTGCCTTGATCGGCGTCTCGTCCATCGCCTTGACGCACGAGGCGCGAATCGAGTCGAACTGCGCGGTGTAGATCGGCTCGAGCAACCCGATGCCTTGTTGCCCGATTCTAGGCCTTGCAGTTCGACGCACTTGAAAGGCGGGGCCGGCGTGTCAGTTGAGCAGAGCGTGCTTCCAAATGTACGCCCCTGAGCAGGGTTCGTCTTCCCGCAAGATCGTCGCTTGGGCCAGTCGTTCGTACCAGAGCACTTAGTGGCGCTCTTGCAATGCTGCACTGCAGCGTGCAAACATCCAAAAAATCGATTATCGTTAATCGAAATTCGTGACAAGTCCGTCGCCAGTCGAGCAGCAGCGCCGCCACAAGTGCGATGTGCTGTCTCTAGGCGATTTCGAAGTTCAATTTTCAGAAAAGATATAGGTGAGAAGAGCGATGAATCAGCCAGCGTTGGGTAAAGAGGCAATTGGCATTGACCTTTTTGCGGCCGATGTTGCGTCGCCTAAAGGAAAGCCGCGCAGTCTGATTGAGTCAGTTATGCATAGGCTTCGATGCGAAATTGTGCAAGGAGTCTTGTCGGCAGGATCGAGACTGCTGATTGATGACCTTCAGCGGCGTTTCGATGTAAGTGGCGGGACAGTGCGTGAAGCCCTGAGCCTCCTGGTTTCTGACGGCTTGGTGCATGCCAAGACACAGCGAGGCTTTTTCGTGGCGCCAATGTCGTTGCAAGACTTGGAGGGCCTCACTCGAACCCGCATAGCGCTTGAGTGTGAATCTGTTCGCGAAAGTGTGAAGTGCGGTGGCTCTGAATGGGAGAGCAATTTGGTTGCCGCATATAGCGAACTCACTCGGTCCGATGAGCACGTAATGCGTAATCCGGACGACGAGTTTGACCGATGGGAGATAGCGAATCGCAATTTCCACCGTTCACTTATTAGCGCCTGTTCGTCCGATTGGACCTACAGATTCTTGGCTGTTCTGAATATTCACCTCGAGCGTTACCGGCGCCTTACGTCGACCCACACTTTGCCCGAGAGAAATGTCCACGCGGAGCACGAGCTCATTTTTCAAAGCGCGCTTGCGCGTGACGCAGAACAATGTTCCCTTCTGCTGCGTCAGCACATTGAGTCGTCAGTCAGTGTAGTTCGGCAGTTTGCATTGCTGCGGTGAAGCACCTACGCCGCAAGTTTAATTTATAGGTGCGTTTAACAGCTCTTCACCAAGGGCAATTGAGGAGACAAATATGAGTTCGTCAATTAACGAAGTTTCACAAGCCACGATTAGGCTTTCTCGAAAGTGGACTCCCGAGGAGATTCGTGGCCTCGTCGATCAAGAGCAAGGACTGCTTGATCCCCGTATCTATAGTGATCAGGATCTGTATGAGCTGGAACTGGAACGAATTTTTGCTCGTTCGTGGCTGCTTGTGTGCCACGAAGGACATATTCCAAATCCGGGTGACTATATAACGACGTATATGGGTGAAGACCCGGTGATCGTGGTTCGGCAAAAGGATCGCTCCATCAAGGTATTTCTGAATCAGTGCCGTCACCGTGGGATGGTCATTGAGCGCTCAACTTATGGTAATGCAAAGTCCTTTACTTGCACCTATCACGGCTGGGCGTACGACATTGCAGGCAATCTTGTCAATGTTCCGTTTGAAAAGGAAGCCTTCTGTGACAAGAAAGAAGGGGACTGTGGTTTCGAAAAAGCCGACTGGGGTCCGCTGCAGGCGCGGGTAGATACCTACAAGGGTTTGGTATTCGCCAATTGGGATGCAAAGGCGCCGGCCTTGATGGACTATCTCAGTGACGCCACGCCATATATGGATGTGATGCTGGACCGTACCGAGGCTGGGACTGAAGTGATTACCGGGATGCAGCGGACCGTTATTCCATGCAATTGGAAATTCGCAGCCGAGCAGTTTTGTAGCGACATGTATCACGCGTGCACTATGTCGCATGTGGCCGGTGTCGTTTCCAGCCTACGTCCCGATCAAGACCTATCCGACGTAAAGCTGCCTGTCACTGGGAACCAATTCCGTGCAGCGTGGGGTGGTCATGGAACGGGGTGGTTCAATGACGACTTCTCCCTGCTGTACGCAATTATGGGGCCTAAAGTTGTGGACTATTGGACAAAGGGTCCGGCCGCTGAACGTGCACAGGCGCGGCTCGGTAACAAACTGCCTGCGAACCGCATGGTTGCTCAGCACATGACCATCTTCCCGACCTGTTCATTCCTGCCGGGCATCAATACTGTTCGTACTTGGCATCCACGTGGACCGAACGAACTCGAAGTCTGGTCGTTCATCGTAGTCGATGCTGATGCCCCCGAGGAAATCAAGGATGAATATCGCCGAATGAATATCTTGACCTTCAACCAGGGTGGAACTTTCGAGCAGGACGATGGTGAAAATTGGGTTGAAGTGCAGCGTGTTTTGCGGGGGCATGTGGCCCGCAGCCAACCCTTCTGTGCATCAATGGGTGTCGGTAAACCAAATGCAAACAATCCAGATTTCCCAGGGAAGACTAGCTACGTCTACGGCGAGGAGGCTGCGCGCGGCTTTTATCACCATTGGAGCCGCATGATGTCCGAGCCGAGTTGGGAAACCCTCAAGCCGTAATTTACTACCGGCCACATTGCTATTCGTTCCGCACTAACCAAACAGATCAACTTGTCAGGCCAGTCTTGCTGATACTTCGATCCAAACGAAATGATGGAGACGTTCCATGTCCATAGAATTGACACAACCGTTTAATTATCTCGAAAAGCCTGTGAGTCTTGAGCTCCAAAACGCAGTCGAACAGTTTTACTATCGGGAAGCGCAACTTCTTGATCATCGTAAATATCAAGAATGGTTAACCCTGCTCACTGAGGACATCCATTATTGGGTTCCAATTCGGACCACTCAGACCACAAAAAATTCGAACCTGGAGTACTACGGTCCGGGATGTAACGCCCACTTCGACGAAGACCACAGTCGATTGACTGCCCGTATCCGTGGCAGGTTGTCAGGCCTTAACTGGACCGAAGACCCCCCTTCCCGATCCCGTCACATGATCACTAATGTGATTGTGCGCGAAGTGTCAGCTGAGAAGCTCGAAGTGAGTTCCGCCTTCTTGTGCTATCGCAATCGTCTTGAACGAATGACTGACATTTACGTCGGGGAGCGTCGCGATATTCTCCTACGGGCAAATGATGGTCTGGGTTTCAAGATCGACAAGCGCACAGTATTGCTCGATCAAGGCACGATCACGGCCAACAATCTGAGCATGTTCTTCTAAGGCTGGGGTATCGGAGAACCGACGACAGGGTTCGCACCGGGGGTGTGAATCCTGTCGTTCAGGAGGAAGCAATGAACGATAAAGCAATCCGCTGGTTCCTGGCTGCAATCGGCATTTTTTATTTACTAAATTTTTTGGGACTGCTTCCTGCCCGTAGTGCTGCCGTCCTGATGCTGATGTACCCCTCTGTCGGAAATGGCTTTCAAGGGGAACTCATGATGCTACTTCAGGATGCGTGGCTCGTGGTCGGGATGCAGCTTGGCGCTGTGGGGGTGCTCGCTCTTTGGGCCCTGCGCGAACCCATTCGCTATGCAGGCATTATTCCTGTCGTTGTGTTCATCGAGATTTTCGACGCAATGTGGGATGTCTATAGCATGGTCTTAAGTAGCGAGACCCTGTGGTTTGGGCTTACTACACTTGCTATTCATTTGGTGTGGATCATATGGGGAATCAGCCTCTGGCGCCAGGTAGGCGACCGCTTGAGTCAACCCCGTGCTGTTGATGCAGAAAGAAATTTAGCGGATTGAAAAGTTAAGTCCAATCTACGAGGTAAGGAATTATGGGTTTTGAGAAAGTTTGTGAGGTTAGTGATATCCCTGTCGGCGAAGCGCTCAAAGTTTCTGGCGAAGAATTCGATGTGGCGATCTTCAATGTAGACGGAGAACTATTTGCAACACAAGATCGTTGCACTCACGGCGATTGGTCTCTGTCCGAAGGAGGGTACTTGGACGGGGATGTCGTTGAGTGTTCGCTGCACTGCGGGAAATTCTGCGTTCGGACAGGAAAAGTCAAGGCATATCCACCGACTGAACCGCTGAAAGTCTTTCCGATACATGTAGAAGGAAATGCTGTTTACATTGATTTTAGCGCCGGAGATATTGCCCAATGATCAAGAGTATCGTCATTGTTGGCGCGGGACTCGCCGGGACAACGGCTGCGCGCGCCCTTCGTGCAAGGGGATATGCCGGGCGGATTCATCTGATCGGCAATGAATCCCAGCTGCCCTATGATCGCCCATCATTGTCAAAAGGGGTTCTAGGGGGGGCGCAGGAGATACCGCCTCTGCTGATGGAGGCCGCGTGGTTTGAGAGCGAAGGGATTGAACTGCATCTGGGCGACCCCGTATTTGCGATCAACGCCAAGGAGCGCCTTGTAACCCTGCACTCAGGTTTGAGCCTGGACTTCGACCGGCTTTTGTTCGCCACCGGAATGCGACCGCGCAAGCTGTCTATTCCTGGCGGCAATCTGGAAGGCGTGTTCAGCCTTCGCAACTTCGCGGATTGCGCCGCGTTACGCCAGGCCTTCACGGCGGCGAAATCGCTCGTAATTATCGGTGGCGGTCTGATCGGCTGCGAAGTGGCGACCTCCGCGCGCAAAGCGGGACTTGAAGTCACGATCCTGGAATGCGCCGATGAGTTACTGACGCGCGTTCTAGGCCGGCAAATTGGCGCGTGGTGCCGCGAGCAACTCGAGGCAATGGGCGTTCGCATCGAATTGAATGCGCATATTTCGCATCTTAGCGGTGAGCGCAGTGTGCGTTCGCTGGTGTTTGCTGATGGCAGAGAGGTGGAAGCCGAACTCGTATTGGTCAGCATTGGCGGCGATCCGGAAGATACCCTGTTGAATGCAGCTGGCGTCGCCTGCAATCAAGGCGTAGTTGTCGATGCGTGCGGACAAACATCATCGCCCGATATTTACGCCGCTGGCGACGTAGCTGTGTGGCCCCTAAGGCACGGGGGCCGCCGCGCGCTAGAGACCTATATCAACTCGCAGCAACAGGCGGAAGCGGCGGTAGCCGCGATGCTAGGCGAATACAATCCGGTGCCCCAAGTCGCTACATCGTGGACCGAGATCGCAGGGCACCGCATCCAGATGATTGGGGATATGCAGGGACCCGGTGAATATGTGCAGCGCGGCGAGTTCGAACCCAATCAGCAAACCGTGCTGTTCCGGGTTTTGGACGGCAAGGCGCTGGCTGCGGTGGCGATTAATTCGACCAAGGACTTCGGTGGCGTAAGCCGTTTAGTGATGTCCGAAATAGAGATAGTGCCTGACCACCTCGCTGATACGGATATCAGCATCCGCGAACTACTCAAGGGGAATGCGGCGCGAACCGTAACCGCCTAGATGATGACTACGGACAAAATATGGAATGTATGTCGCGCTTCAATTTGGGGATAGCAAAATGAATCTGAAAGATCAGGTTGTCTTTATTACAGGCGGTGCATCTGGGCTTGGTCGTGCGCTCGTCGAACGCTTCGTTACAGAAGGTGCAAAGGTAGGGGTGCTCGACAGATCCGAGAAAGGCATCCAAGAACTAGAGTCGATGCATCCAGGGCGGGTGATCGGAGTCGCGGGTGATGCCCGCTTGCTGGCTGACAATAAAACCGCAGTCCAGCGGTGCGTGGATTCCTTTGGAAAGATCAATACTCTGATTCCCAATGTTGGAATCTGGGATTACAACACCCCGTTGGTGGATATCCCAGACGAAAGGATCGATGAGTCTTTCGACGAAATCTTTCAAATCAATGTCAAATCCGGTCTCCTCGCGGTGAAGGCTGCTCTTCCTTATCTCGTTTCGAGTCGGGGGGGGGTGATATTCACGATTTCAAATGCTGGCTTTTATCCCAATGGCGGCGGCCCGCTATATACCGCATCGAAGCATGCACTGATTGGTGTTGTAAAAGAGCTTGCTTTTGAACTGGCCCCCTATGTCCGCGTCAATGGTGTAGCGCCTGGAGGCATGGCAACGGATTTACGCGGCCCGCAATCGTTGGGCATGGGGGATCGTTCCATTTCGAGTATTCCGCTTGGCGAATTACTTGAATCCGTCCTCCCAATTGGTCGAATGCCCGATGTGAGGGAGTACACCGGAGCGTATGTATTTTTTGCCAACCACGGAGATGCAGCTCCAGCCACCGGCGCTGTTCTCAACTACGACGGTGGGATGGGCGTTCGCGGCCTCTTCTCTGCAGTTGGTGGCAAAGATCTTGAAGAGAAACTGAAACTACAGAAGTGATTCATAACTAACCAAGGAGAAATAGGATGGAGATCAAGGCATTGGGTTATATGGGGTTTTCCGTAAACGATGTTCCGGAATGGCGGCGGTATCTCACCAAGCTGGCCGGTTTGATGGAAACGCCATGCTCAACAGATGAACAGGCCCGTTTTCGAATGGATTCGAGAAGCTGGCGTATTGGCGTAGAACAAGGCGACTTGGATGATCTGGCATTTGCAGGATTTGAAGTTGCTAATCCTAGTGCTCTAGAAAAAATGCGTGTCCGACTTCAGGAAGCTGGAGTAAAAATCATAAGCGATGTTGGCGATCTCGCGAAAAAGCGCGATGTGCTTGATCTGATTGCCTTCAAAGACCCGTTCGGCATGCAAATAGAAATCTTCTATGGCGCGGGGGATTCCTACGAAAAACCCTTTGTTTCGCCAACCGGCGTAACAGGCTTTCAAACGGGAGACCAAGGGTTGGGGCACTATTTTTATGCCGTTCCAGATGTTGTCAAGGGTTTGTCATTTTACGTTGACGTGCTTGGCTTTAAATTGTCGGACGTAATCGATATTCCTTTAGGTCCGGATATGACGGTACGTGGCCACTTTCTGCATTGCAATGGACGTCACCATACCATGGCAATCGCTGAAGCCCCCATGCCTAAGCGCATCCACCATTTCATGCTCCAAGCCGCCACGCTGGATGACGTTGGGCATGCATGTGATCGTTTGGACGGTTTTGATTACCAAACTACCGATTCCAATCTTGGAGTTGCTGAAGAAAAGCCCAATAGCTACCTGACCACCACTATTGGCCGGCATGTAAACGACCATATGGTTTCATTTTATGCCCGGACGCCATCAGGATTCGAAATGGAATTTGGTTGGGGCGCTCGTGCTGTTGACGATTGCAACTGGACAATGACCCGCCACAGTCGCACAGCCATGTGGGGGCACAAGTCGCTCCGGAAACAAAAATAGCGTGTGATCAAACTATTCTTCCCAAACGGTGGATTTTCAGATGTTTGGGGGGAATAGGAAAACGCCTTTAGGACAAAGTGATAGCTGAATGATTTTCTAAACAAAAGCTATCGGTCTATGACGGCAGACGGGTGATTTACTAAAGTTCCGAATAGGAGATTGAATGGCATGATGGATGAAGATATTGTCACCAAGCTGGGAGACGAGCTTTACGACGCATTATGTGCAAAAAGAATGCTCGAGCCTTTGAGCAACCGTTATCCCGGTATCTCAGTTGATGACGCTTACAGAATTCAGTTACGGATGATTTCCTGCCGCCAAAAAGCAGGAGAGAGAATTGTTGGAAAGAAAATTGGAATCACAAGTCGGCCTGTAATGGATCTGCTCAAGGTCTATCAGCCTGATTTTGGGTATTTGCTCGATGGAATGTCTATCTGTGACGGAGCGCGCATTCCAATTGAATCGCTTATTCAGCCCAAAATTGAAGGCGAAATTGCCTTTGTGTTAAAGCGCGACTTGATGGGGCCAGGAATCAGCGCAGCCGACGTCCTTGCGGCTACCGATTTTGTTATGCCTTGCTTTGAAATTGTCGATTCGCGTATTCGGGACTGGAAAATCCAGATACAGGATACGGTAGCAGACAACGCTTCCTGCGGCCTATTCGTGCTCGGAAACACCATGGCCGATCCGAGGAAGCTTGATCTAACAACTTGTGGCATGGTCTTGGAAAAAAATGGTGAGATTGTGGCGACAGGAGCAGGGGCGGCGGCGTTGGGGTCTCCTATCAATGCTGTAGTTTGGTTGGGGAATACACTTGGTGGCCTGGGAATTCCACTTAAGGCAGGAGAAATTATTCTTTCTGGGGCGCTTGCGAGTATGTTTAGTATTCATGCAGGCGACCATTATCGTGTGGCAATTGGAGGTATCGGTAGTTGTTCCGTCTCCTTTGTCTGACTGGATAGCCATTGACGTGGGGTTATTGGACGCCACTAAGTCACTATGCCACTCCGTGTGTTGCGGTATTCCTCAGCAATACTGATTTCCAATAGGCTAAGTTTGCAGGGGGACGTGCCATGCAAATAACGCCACCGCCAAAAGAATTGTGTATATGTGCATGTCAAATCTATGCTTTATGAATTGGAGTTTTAATGAACAAGATTAAGTGCGCCCTGATCGGCCCGGGCAACATCGGCACCGATCTTCTGTACAAACTTAAGCGCAGCCCCTTCCTCGAACCGGTGTGGATGATCGGCATCGACCCCGAATCCGAAGGCCTCAAGCGCGCCGCCGACATGGGCCTCAAGACCTGTGCCACCGGCGTCGATGGCTTCCTGCCGCATGTCCTCGCCGATAGCATCCAGATCGCCTTCGATGCGACCAGCGCCTACGTCCATGCCGAGAATAGTCGTAAGCTCAATGAGCTCGGCGTCCTGATGATCGACCTGACGCCGGCGGCCATCGGCCCCTACTGCGTGCCGCCGGTCAACCTCGTCGAGCACGTCGGCAAGCGCGAAATGAACGTCAATATGGTCACCTGCGGCGGACAAGCCACCATCCCGATGGTCGCTGCCGTCTCCCGTGTCCAGCCGGTCGCTTACGGCGAAATCGTCGCCACTGTCTCTTCGAAGAGCGCCGGCCCCGGCACCCGCAAGAATATCGACGAATTCACCCGCACGACCGCCGGTGCCGTCGAAAAGGTCGGCGGCGCCAAAAAAGGCAAGGCCATCATCATCATCAACCCGGCCGAACCACCGCTTGTCATGCGCGACACCGTGCATTGCCTGACCGAAACCGCGCCCGATCAGGAAAAAATAACTGAATCCATCCACGCCATGATCAAGGAAGTCCAGAAATACGTGCCGGGCTATCGCCTGGTCAACGGCCCAGTATTCGACGGCAACCGTGTGTCCGTCTACATGGAAGTCACCGGACTCGGGGATTTCCTCCCGACCTACGCCGGTAACCTCGACATCATGACTGCTGCCGGTGCCCGTACCGCCGAAATGTTCGCCGAAGAAATTATTGCTGGTCGCCTCACCCTCGAACCCAAGGTTGCTACCGGTTCCCCCAAACTGGCCGGTTGCGGTTCCAACTGATACGGAGAAAATAATCATGACCGCCAAAGGCAAGACCGTTACCGTCCACGACATGACCCTACGCGACGGGATGCATCCCAAGCGCCACCTGATGAGCCTCGACCAGATGGTGTCCATCGCCACCGGCCTTGATGCCGCTGGCATTCCGCTGATCGAAGTCACCCACGGCGATGGCCTCGGTGGGTCATCGGTCAACTACGGATTCCCGGCCCATACCGATGAAGAATACCTCGGCACCGTCATCCCCAAGATGAAGAACGCCAAGGTCTCCGCCCTGCTGCTCCCCGGCATCGGCACCGTCGACCACTTGAAGATGGCGCGCGACCTCGGCGTCAACACCATCCGTGTCGCCACCCACTGCACCGAGGCTGACGTCTCAGAGCAGCACATCACCATGGCCCGCAAGCTCGGCATGGACACCGTCGGTTTCCTCATGATGAGCCACATGAACAGCGCCGAAGGCCTGGTCAAGCAGGCCAAATTGATGGAAGGCTACGGCGCCAACTGCATCTACGTCACCGACTCGGCCGGTCACCTGCTGCCGGAAGGCGTCAAGGAACGTCTCGGTGCTGTGCGCGCTGCCCTCAAGCCGGAAACCGAACTCGGCTTCCACGGCCACCACAACCTGGCCATGGGCGTCGCCAACTCCATCGCCGCCATTGAAGTCGGCGCCAACCGCATCGATGCTGCTGCGGCCGGCCTCGGTGCCGGTGCCGGTAATACGCCGATGGAAGTCCTGATCGCCGTGTGCAGCCTGATGGGCATCGAAACCGGTGTCGATGTCGCCAAGATCACCGACGTTGCCGAAGACCTCGTGGTGCCAATGATGGACTTCCCGATCCGCATCGACCGTGATGCGCTGACCCTGGGTTATGCCGGGGTCTATGGCTCCTTCCTGCTCTTTGCCAAGCGGGCATCCGCCAAGTACGGCGTGCCGGCCCGCGACATTCTGGTCGAGCTGGGCCGCCGCGGTATGGTCGGCGGGCAGGAGGACATGATCGAGGATACCGCCATCACCATGGCCAAGGATCGCTCTATTGCCTCCGCATAATGCCACTTGGCGCTGAGCCTTTTATATATTTAACAGGGGGAGAGATGCAAATGAATCAATATACGGAATCTACAACCAGCAGGTTTGCCAAGATCAACGAGAAGGGATTTGAAGACTTCCAGGTTCATTTCAACGAAGCTGGCGACGGCGAGGCCGTCATCATGTTGCACGGTGGTGGGCCCGGGGCAGGTGGATGGAGTAACTATAGCCGCAATCTGGGCCCGCTGGTTCAAGCAGGTTATCGCGTGATTTTGAAGGACTCACCAGGATTTAATAAGTCTGACCCCGTCGTAATGGACGAACAGCGAGGTCTGGTGAACGCACGCGCCGTCAAGGGTTTGATGGATGCCCTAAACATCGAAAAAGCGCACCTGGTGGGCAACTCGATGGGGGGGGCCACCGCACTGAATTTTGCCATCGAATATCCGGAGCGCATCGGTAAGCTCATTCTGATGGGGCCGGGGGGGCTTGGCTCGAGTCTTTTTTCCGCGATGCCCATGGAAGGCATCAAATTGCTTTTCAAGCTGTATGCCGAGCCTACGCTTGAAAATTTGAAGCAAATGCTATCGGTATTTGTTTTTGATCAGACCCAGATCACCGATGAACTGATTGAGGGCCGCTGGCGGGCGATTCAGCATAATCAAGTACACCTTCGAAATTTTCTTGTCAGTACGCAACGCGTGCCATTGAGTGCTTGGGACGTTACATCGAGATTAGGAGAGATCAAGGCAGGAACGCTTGTCATCTGGGGGCGCGACGACCGCTTCGTACCTCTTGACCATGGATTGAAGTTGGCTTGGCACATCCATGATGCGCGCTTGCATGTCTTGCCTCGGTGCGGTCACTGGGCGCAATGGGAACATGCTGAAGAGTTTAATCGCTTGTTGATCGATTTCTTACAACATTGACACCAAAGGGGGCCCGATTGACCACTTTACTACGTAACCACCGGTTACGAACGAGAAGTAAGAATTTCGGATTTTCGAGATCAATAATCAGAAGCAATTAAACAGAACAGGAAGTAAGCCACCGCTTAGAAAAAACGGGGTTGATTTCTTTAATTAACATATAAAAATGGAGGAGGCTGTATGCAATTCAATCTTAAATCTAGTGTAATGGGCGTTGCTCTAGCAGGGGTATCCTATACTGCCTTGGCGACAACAAGCGATGTTTATCGCTTTGTCGGTCATGGTCCAGTTTCTGGGGCATTGGGTGGGGCCGCTACAGCCTTTGACGTCGGTGCGGCCGGCATGATGACAAATCCCGCTACCTTATCCCTTGGCAAGCCTGGGGAGGAAATGCACCTTGGAATGGACGTCATTTTTACAGATCTATCAATCAAGAACACCGCGACGGGCGAATCCGCAAAATCCAAAGAGCATTCCAGCAACCGAGGACCCTATGCGGCTCCGCAAATGGCATATGCTTATCGTGCCGAACGATTTGCATTCGGTATTGGAGCCTTTGCACGTGGCGGAGTAGGCACAGAGTACGGAAAGGATAGCTTTCTTTCACGTGCAACAGGTGGATTGGATACGGGTTTGGAAAATTCAAGTCGCTTATTGACACTAAATATACCCATGGCCGCAAGCTTTCAGATGACTGATAGTCTTGCCGTTGGCGCAAGCGTGGATGCAGTGTGGCAGGGACTGAATTTAGATATGCTCCTCGGGGCCGATCAAGTGGGTTCCCTAATTGGCGCCGGGCGTGCGCAGGGAAGTTTGATCCCTGTGCTTGGAGGGTTGCCAGATATGCGTGGTGCGCATTTGAGCTTCACCAAGAATGAGCCAATTGCGAGTGGCGCCGACGCCTGGGGCTGGGGAGGGAAAATCGGCCTGACGTACAAGGTCAGCAAGGATACGATCCTAGGTGCTTCGTACGTTCTTGAAACACATCTTGATGACATGACTGGGAGTGCTACCCTTACCGCAATTGACGGCTTGGTAGGCCAAGTCAAGCTAGATGGAAAGATTCGTATTAAAGACTTCCAATCGCCGGCACAATTGAATTTCGGAATAAGCCATCGTTTTGACGATCAGTGGATGGTCGTGGCGGATATCTCCAGGGTATTCTGGAAACATGCAGTAAAAGATATTCATGTCTCCTTTGTTTCAAACGCTGGTCAAAATATCGATATTGATCTGCCTCAAAACTATAAGGACCAGACTGCATTGTCGTTGGGTGTCGCCTACACTTCCGGAAAATGGACATTGCGCGGAGGTGCTCGTGTTACTACACAGGCTTTGAGATCGGACACGGTATTGGCTGTAATCCCTGCCATTCCAAATAGATTCGGGACTCTTGGCTTTGGTTACCAACTTACACCTATGAGTAGTTTTGATTTTGCTTGGACTCATTCATTTAAAAAGACGATGCAAAACTCTTCATTGCCAAACACGTCTGCTCCTATCGAAATAAATCACGCCCAAGATAGTGCCACTTTTGCCTTCACTTATCGTTTTTGGGTTTGATATTAAGTTGAAATTGTCATGGTTGTGCAAATCTTAAAATTACAAGATTCTACCTGTTTTAATATTTTATGGTGAATTAACTAGGAAATTGAAATGACCAACGTAGAAATTGGAAAAGAAATCGTCGCTGCTGGAATTAAGACCAATTATCACGAGCTCGGAACAGGAGATCCTGTTTTTCTTATTCACGGATCGGGTCCAGGTGTCAGCGCTTATGCAAATTGGCGCTTGGTGTTGCCAACACTGGGGCAATTATTTCGCGTCATAGCACCGGATATGGCGGGGTTCGGTTTTACAGAGCGCCCGAAGAATTACATCTACTCAAAGGATAATTGGGTTGGGCACATCATAGGTATGCTTGACGCATTAAAAATCGAGCGTGCAGATTTTATTGGGAATTCTTTCGGTGGTGCCCTTGCAATCGCAACCGCCGTTAAGCACCCCGAACGCGTTGGCCGTTTGGTCTTGATGGGCGCAGCAGGAACACATTTTGAACTTACCCCTGGGCTGGATGCAGTTTGGGGTTATACGCCGTCAATTGAAAAAATGCGCAACCTGCTGGATATATTTGCCTTCGATCGTTCGCTTGTGAATGATGAACTTGC
This sequence comes from Zoogloea oleivorans, assembly GCF_008107625.1. Lineage (GTDB taxonomy): Bacteria > Pseudomonadota > Gammaproteobacteria > Burkholderiales > Rhodocyclaceae > Zoogloea > Zoogloea oleivorans. Next base: position 198,733 of record NZ_SDKK01000002.1, on the reverse strand, counting down.
AAAACTGCGTTATGAGGCAAGCATTCGGCCAGGCTTTCAAGAGTCATTCGGCAGTATGTTCCCCGCTCCTCGGCAGCGCTGGGTTGACGCACTGGCGAGCTCGGATGAGCAAATTCGCAACCTCGCGAATGAGGTGCTTTTGATTCACGGCCGTGATGACCAGGTGGTACCACTGTCAAGCAGTCTTCGTCTTTTTCAACTATTGGAGAACGTCCAGTTGCATTCTTTTGCTCGCTGTGGGCACTGGGTGCAAATTGAAGCCGCCAATGACTTTTGTAGATTGGTTGTAGACTTTCTTAGCAAGCCGCATTGATTGAGCGTTCTGCGCATCCGGCGAAATTTCTTCTTCCAGATAATTGGGTAATGCGTCCGAATTGATTGGAAGGAGAAATCGAGTTGATGGTCTCATGAAGGCGTTACCGCTGGTTGTGGAACCAAGTCCTTCTTATACAAGACTCACATAGCCTCATCGTGTATCGCCTGCATGGTCGTGGTCGCGTCCAATGAAAGGGCTGTTTTAGTTGCGAAGGAAAGTCGCCTTCCTTTGCGCTCTTCCGCCCCGCGTCCCGTCTGACTCGGAAGGCTGTGCAGATCTACTGTGGTATCGCTACCGACCGCGCCTATCCACCACGTACCGGCCCGTACAGCCATATCGATCTGACGCACGCCTTGGCTGTTATTGAACGGGTCAAACATACCTGGTTCGGAACGGCTTGGACGCGAGGCTGCGAGCAAATCCCATTGGGTTCCCGTCTAGTATTTCAGTAGCGCCTGACGAGTAATTCATCGCTTCTGGATAGGCGGTCCAACCGACAGTCCTCGTGATTTGACTAGAACTGCAAGTATCCCGAGGCTGCAAGTGGAACCGTACGGTAACATCACGATGGAGGACAAACCATGGAGTTGCGCCACCTTCGCTGCTTCGCTGTCCTGGCGGAGGAACTGCACTTCACCCGTGCTGCTGAAAGGCTGCATATCGAGCAGTCCCCCCTGTCCCGTACCATCAAGGAGCTCGAAGACGAACTTGGCGCACTGCTATTCGATCGTGACCGCCGCGGCACACGGCTGACACAGGCCGGTGCAGTTTATCTCCAGGATGTGCTTCGGTTGTTCTCGACGCTGGAACTTGCCCGTGAAAACGTAAAAGCGGTTTCGTCAGGCTATCAGGGGATTCTTCGCATCGCCGTCCCCTGCGGCTGCATCGATCCGCGGCTATCTGGCTTTCTCGCACGCTGTCGCGAGGAAGATCCGGAAGTCGAGATACGTTTGACAGAAGCGACGCTGGCCGAGCAGGTGCGCGGACTGCGTTCGGGCAGCTTCAATGTGGGGTTTGCACATACCACCGACGTCGGGGATGGAATCGTTGCCGAACCGATCTGGATTGATCCGCTGGTCGTGGCCGTATCGGCACGGCATCCGCTGCTCGTTCACAAGCAGGTGCCCTTGGAGGAGTTGGTGCGTTATCCGCTCGTAATGGCTGATCCCCGGTTGTTCGGGCGGAGCAATTGCGAGCTGGATCGATTGCTGCACACCGCGACGGGCAAACCCGGCGCCGTCGAGCACGTCGCCTCGATGGACATGATGCTGACGCTGGTCGCAGCCGGTTATGGCGTTGGGTTCGCGAACGCTGCACGAATCAGAGTTTGTCATCGCCCCGACGTGGTGACTCGTCCTCTCGCGGCCCAAAATGTCACCCACACCACGTACCTGTTACGACCGGACAGTGGCGCGGACACCCCTTGCGCCATACCTCTGGACCGCTTTATGGCGCGTCTACACGCTCAAATCGACGAGTAACAGGCAAAGCCCGGTGCCGTTCACCGGTTACGTCTTTGGCCCCGAGCGCAGGTTATCCTCCGTCACAGCGATCAGATCAGCGGCACTTCTGTTCAGAGCCCCGGCGATTCTGAGGATCAGCGCCAGCGTGGGCATGTGCTCACCCCGTTCTATCTTTCCCATGTGGGAGCGCTCGATTTCCGCCAACGACGCCAGCTCCTCCTGAGCCATTCCCTGTTCCATCCGTGCCGCACGAACCGCCAGGCCGAAGGCCAGCGCAGGCTCAGGTTCGTAGGTGGTCGATCCGACAGGGCGGCCTCGCTGGACAGTACGCTTTTGCATCGGCAAAAGCGTCGAATATCGCGATACTTTTAACCACGTTAAATTTAACTCTTTGCTATGATGCTTGCTGCCACGGTCTGGCCTCCATCACGAAATGGCATCCATGAGTGCCCCCAGCCAATCGTCGATACTCAAACTCGCCGTTTCGGCTGACGCGCTGTCGCCACAGCTGGCGACCCTACTTGCCCTGCAACGTGCCGAGGAGCCGGAAACCCTCGTCCTGCTGCAGGAGGTCACTGCCGGCGATCTGGTCCGTGGCCTGGAAAACGGCGATTGCGACATGGGCATGGCGGTGAGGGCGACGTCAACGCACCTGGCGTTGGACACTCAGCCACTTTGGGGTGACGAACTGGCTTTGGCGGTTCCGTTACGCTCGCCGCTGCTTGCCCACGTCGAGGTGTCATTGGATGCGCTGCTGCACTATCCACTGGTTCGGTGGTGCCCACGGGCATGTGAAGCGCTGAGCCAGCAGGTTGATGCTGTCATTGGGCCTGAAGACCGTTCTGCCCGGGAGGTCAATTCCTTCGAACTCATGGCTCTGCTGGTGGCGGCAGGCTACGGTGTCGGCATTGCGCCCCGATCGCGCATCGCGCAGGCACGTGGCTGGGGTGTTGCCATGCGCCCCCTGGCCGACGGTCCCTATCTCATCCGAACCCAGTTGCTGCTGCCGTCGCGAGGGTGTGTGCCGGCTGTCGAGAGGTTTGCCGAACGGGCGGCGAAGATCACGGAGACCAGGTCGGCGTGATCAGGCGTCCATCGTACGTTCGCGTGTTTCCAGACGAAAGCGGCACGCGGCATCTTGCTGTGCAAGTTCGCCATCGCGCGTATCGCTAGGCGTACCGGGACAGTTGTGGAGTCCGACTATCGCGTTGCACCACCCTTTCGCTGACAGCGCTGCATACCAGATGAACGACGAGGTGAAGATTCTCCAGCGTCACTGCCTCGATGGGGGACTGCCCTTGGAAGAGATCGCTCGGCCGTGTGAGTGCATGGTAGATGTGCCACGTGTCGATTCCCGGGGGCATCTGCTTGAGGATGGTCTGGATCAGGCGGCGCTTGAGCGGATCGAGCTGCCAATCCGGCACGCGCTGTCCCCGGTTGCCCAGGCTGATCGACAGGAGGTTGCCGGCCTGGATTTCGTAAGTGATCCAGCGACGGGACTTGCCTGCGAGCTTGGCATAGTCGGCGACCGACAGGTTGTGCGGAGCCTCCAGAATGTCGAGCAGGATCATCCGCTCGCGCTGGACGTTGGAGATGGCCGGCTCGATCTTGGGCACGCGCACTGCGGAAAGGCGCTGCACCGGAGCCGTGGCCAGCGCCATGGCCCCCTGGAGCGGTTGCGACACCACCAGCGTGGGAGCAGCCCTGGCCGCCGACAACGGTTGCGCCTCCGCTTCGGTGGCGACCACGGGAAAGCCATCCAGTTTAATGGACAGCAGCGTACTGGCCGCTTCGACCTGCCCCTGCTCGAACAGGTCCAGCCGGTCCGCCCAGTCCTGCATCATGCGTCGGCGCTGCTCCACATACTTGGCGTGGTTGTAGGTTGCGCGAACCTGGTTGGGATCGACGTGGGAAAGCTGTGCATCCACCCATTTCTCGGGATACCCCAGTTCGTTGAGTGCGGTCGAGATGGTTCCGCGGATGCCGTGGCCGGTCAGCCGGCCCTTGTATCCCAAGCGATGCAGTGCTTTGTTGAGGGTGTTCTCGCTGATGCGCTGCTTGAGGCTCTTGTCCCCCGGGAACAGGTACGTCTGGGCTGGCTTGAACTGGTCGAGCATGTGCCGAACGATCTCGATCGCCTGCACGGACAGCGGCACGATGTAGGGTGGGATGTCCTCCGGCCGGACGTTCTCCTTCTGCATCTTCAATTCCAGCTGTTTCACCACCTCCGGCGGGATGATCCACAGGCCATCGTCGAGGTGGAACTGTTCTGGCGTCGCCAGCCGCAGTTCCCCGGTCCGCACGCCGGTCAGCAACAGCAGGCGGAGGCCAAGCTGCGTTTTCAGCTTGCCGGGGTACTTGCGCAGCAACTGCAAGAACTCGGGCAATTCGGGCATGCGCAGGAAGGGGTTGTGGCGTACCGGCGGCTGGGGCATGGCGACCACATCCAGGTCGGAGGCCGGGTTCTGTTCCAGGCCCGGCACGATCACGAGGGCATACCGGAAGAGTTGGTTGAACCAGGTGCGCACCTTCTCGGCGATGGATGGCGCGCCGCGCTTCTCGATGCGGCCGACGATTTCAAGTAGGTCGGCGCGGGTGATCTCGTAGATCGAACGCTTGCGCAGGCTCGGCAGGATGTCGTTCTTGAAGATGCGCGGGATCATCGACAGCGTGGTCTGCCGGCCTTTCTTGAGGCGCCCCTGCGCCCGGAAGGCGAGCCACTTGTCGTACACCGCCTCAAAGGTGTTCTGCTCGGCCTGGGTGGCGATGTGCCGATCCTTTTCTCGCTGCCGCTGTGGGTTGATGCCTTTGGCCACCTGCGCCCGCGCGTTGTCGCGGCGCTCGCGCGCTTCGCGCAGGCTGATCTCCGGGTACGTCCCCAGGGACATCCGCTTCTGTTGGCCCAGCCAGGTGTAGCGGAAGTGCCAGGACTTGGTGCCCTTGTCCGAGACCGCCAACGAGAGGCCGTCGAAATCGGGGATCGTGTAGTCCTTTCCGGTGGCCTTTGCCTGCCGGACGAACATGTCGGTGAGTGCCATGCTTGCTCCTGAACAGAGTCAGGAGTCAGATGCTCATCCCGGCACCCGCTCGGCCCAAGGAACAATCCGGACTCGAACACAACCGCTTTGATGGACTGCCGGATGGACTAATTTAGTCCAGCAGTGGGTGGATTTCGGTGGATCTCATTGGAATGTTGTCTAGCGAAAAATTCTTTTCTGACAACCGCTTATGGAACTCAGTGGATTTCCATGGAAGCCTAATTGGAGCGGGCGATGGGAATCGAACCCACGGCTCTAGCTTGGGAAGCTAGGGTATTACCATTATACGACGCCCGCTCAGAGGAGCCGGATTGTACGCATGGGCGGGGCGGAGGGCAACCGGCGAGGCGTGGTAAACTTCGGGCATGTCTGCTCAAGCTGCTTCTACTTCTCTTTTTCTGACGATCAACGGCGAGGCGCGTGCGTTTGCGGCGCCGGCCAGCGTGGCGTCCCTGCTCGACGAGATGGGGCTGACCGGCAAGCGGCTGGCGGTGGAACGCAATGGCGAGATTGTGCCCAAGGGGCTGCATGCCACCACCGCGCTGGCCACCGGCGACCGGCTCGAAATCGTTGTCGCCGTTGGCGGCGGTTGATCAACTCTCATTTTTGGACTGGCGCTTCGATGGACGATTTGCTGACGATTGCAGGCACGAGTTACGCCTCCCGGTTGCTGGTGGGCACCGGCAAATACAAGGATTTCGCGCAGACCCGCGAGGCCATCGTGGCGAGCGGGGCGCAGATTGTCACCGTGGCGATCCGCCGCACCAACATTGGTCAGGACCCGAACACGCCGAGCCTGCTCGATGCGCTGCCGCCGTCCGAATTCACCTACCTGCCCAACACGGCCGGCTGTTACAGCGCCGACGACGCGGTGCGCACGCTGCGCCTGGCGCGCGAGCTGCTGGATGACCACAGGCTGGTGAAGCTGGAGGTGCTGGGCGACCCGCACACGCTGTTTCCCAACATGCCGGAAACCCTGAAGGCGGCGGCAACGCTGGTGAAGGAAGGCTTTCAGGTGATGGTGTACTGCGCCGACGATCCGATTCAGGCGAAGATGCTGGAAGACATCGGCTGTGTGGCGGTGATGCCGCTGGCGTCGTTGATCGGCTCGGGCATGGGCGTGCTCAACCCGTGGAACGTGCAATTGGTGCGCGACGCGGTGAAGGTGCCGGTGCTGCTGGATGCGGGCGTGGGCACGGCCTCCGATGCCGCCATTGCGATGGAGCTGGGCTGTGACGGCGTGCTGATGAATACCGCCATCGCGCTGGCGCAAGACCCGGTGAGGATGGCCGGCGCCATGAAAAAGGGTGTCGAGGCTGGCCGCGAGGCTTTTCTGGCTGGGCGCATGCCCAAGAAGTTCTACACGGCGAGCCCGAGTTCGCCCACCAGCGGCCTGATCGGCAGCTGAGTTATTTCCCGATTCAACCTGCGGCGTGCCTCGGCGCGCCGTTTTCCATTCCGGATTCCGCCATGAGCGAAGAAGAACAGCAGCACCCGTCGGGCCCGCGCCTGACCTCCCAGTCGATCCGCAGTTTCGTGCTCCGCCAGGGGCGCATGTCGGACGCGCAGCATCGTTTCCTCGACGAGATGATGCCGAAGGTCGGCGTCCCGTACCGGCCGGAGGCGGTGGACCTGAACGAGGTCTTCGGGCGCCAGGCGCCGCATATCGTCGAGATTGGTTTCGGCATGGGGCAATCCACCGCGGTTATCGCCCAGGCCCGACCGGACGAGGACTTTCTGGGGATCGAGGTGCATGCGCCGGGCGTTGGCGGCCTGTGCAAGCTGATCGAGGAGGGCGGCATCGGCAACCTGCGTATCGTCCAGCACGATGCGGTGGAAGTGCTGCGCGACATGATTCCGGAAGGCTCGCTGGCCGGCGTGCATATCTACTTTCCCGATCCGTGGCCGAAGAAGCGCCATCACAAGCGCCGTCTGGTGCAGGGGCCGTTTGTGAAGCTGATCGCCTCGCGTCTGGCGCCGGGTGGTTACCTGCATTGCGCGACGGACTGGGAGGAATACGCCCACCAGATGCTCGAGGTGCTGTCGGCCGAGCCCTTGCTGGCCAATACTGCCGACGGCTTTGCGCCGAAGCCCGATTACCGCCCGCTGACCAAGTTCGAGAACCGGGGCATCAAGCTCGGCCACGGGGTGTGGGACGTGGTTTTCAAGCGGGTGGCAGGGTGAGTCTGAAGCGCCTGCCGGTGGGGGCCTGGCTGCTCGGCGTGCCGGGCCTGTTGTGCCTCTTTGCCGGGCTCGTGCTGCTGGCGGGGTTTGGCGCCGACCTGCATCCGCTGTTGCAGGAGTCGGGCGCCGGGCTGGTGCTGCTTGTCTCCGGTGTGGCGTTGGTCGGCAGCGCCGCGTTTCCGTTGGTGCTGGCCGAGCTGGCAGCCAAGGACGGCGCGGAATAGTGCGCCGCGGGCCGCGTCCTTAGCCCACCACGAAGCCCGGCACGTCGATACGCACGGCGGGGCGATCCAGGGCCACGCCCACGCAGGCCACAAAGCGCCGGGCCCATTCTCCGCCCTGCGCAAAGCGCTGCTCGCCGCCGTACTTGGCGACGTTGAGGATCACGTCGAGGACGAGGACCTTGCCGACCGGATTGCTGGGCGTGCATTCGAGTTCGTCGAATTCTTCCTGCAGCCATTCCCGGGCGGCATCCTTGGTCAGGCCGGCGATATCGTCGGCGTGCACGTGAAACTCGTATTCCCGGTCGGCCCGGAAGGCGACGGTGACGTGGTACATGCTGGTCTCCTCTTGTTTTTTGCACCCTGATTGCCGCATTTTTCGGTGAGCGGGCGCCGGAATCAAGTAACCGATTGTTATCATTGGGCGCTTGTCCTGATCGTCCTCCCCCATGACCGCTTCTCCCTGGCGCGCCCTCGCCAACCGACGCATGCTGATTTGCGTGCTGATCGGCTTCTCCTCGGGCTTGCCCCTGTACTTGCTCCTCAACCTGGTGCCCGCCTGGCTGAAGACGGAGGGCCTGTCGCTGAAGGCCATTGGTGCCTTTGCGCTGATCCAGTTTCCTTACACCTGGAAGTTCGTGTGGTCGCCGTTTCTCGACCGCTTCGCGCTGCCCGTGCTCGGGCGGCGGCGCGGCTGGATGGGGGCGACCCAGGTGTTGTTGCTGGGTGCCATCGCCTGGCTGGGCACGCTGTCGCCGACCAATCAGCTCGGCCTAGTGCTGGGGCTGACGGCGCTGATCGCCTTTCTCTCCGCGACCCAGGACATCGTCCTCGACGCCTACCGTCGTGAGCTGCTGCCGGAGATCGAGCTGGGTATCGGCAACGCCATTCACGTCAATGCCTACAAGCTGGCCGGGCTGGTGCCGGGTTCGCTGTCGCTGGTGCTGGCCGATCACCTGCCGTGGGCGCAGGTTTTTCTGGTGACGGCGCTGTTCATGCTGCCGGGCCTGGTGATGACGCTGATGGTGACGGAGCCGGTGGTGGCGGCCGGCGCGCCGCGTACCCTGCGCGATGCGGTGGTCGAGCCCTTCCGGGAGTTCTTCGGGCGCCACGGGGTCAAGTCGGCACTGGTGGTGCTGGGCTTCATCTTTCTCTACAAGCTCGGCGATTCCCTGTGCACGGCACTGGCCACGCCCTTTTACCTGGAGATGGGCTTCTCGAAGACCGAGATCGGCCTGATCGCCAAGAATGCCGGCCTGTGGCCGAGCGTGATTGGCGGCCTGCTCGGCGGCCTGTGGATGGTCAAGCTGGGTATCAACCGGGCCTTGTGGGTGTTCGGCGTGGTCCAGTGGCTGGCGATTTATGGCTTTGCCTGGCTGGCCTGGCTCGGCCCGGCGCCGGCCGATAGTGCGCGACTCGGTGTGCTGGCGCTGGTGATCGGCATGGAGGCGCTGGCGGTGGGGCTTGGCACCACGGCCTTCGTGGCCTACATGGCGCGCACCACGCATCCGGCTTACACGGCCACCCAGCTGGCCTTGTTCACCAGTCTGATGGCGGTGCCGCGCACCTTCATCAACGCTTCCGCCGGGTGGTTGGTGGAAGGCCTCGGCTGGTACAACTTCTTTCTGCTGTGCGGTGTGCTGGCGGTGCCGGGCATGCTGCTGCTGTTCAAGGTCGCCCCGTGGAATGAACGCCCGGCGGCCATCGCCTGATCTTGCCGTCCGGAATCGCCATGTCTCTCACGCCTCTCGAATCTGCCGCCCGCGAACTGTCCGACACCATTGACGGCATGCGCTTTGCGACGCCTGTCTCCCACGTTTACAACCCGCTGACTTACGCCTGGGCACCGCATGCGGCCTATCTGCAGCGTTATGGCCAGGGGCACCGCCGCGTGGTTTTCTTCGGCATGAATCCCGGCCCCTTCGGCATGGTGCAGACCGGCGTGCCCTTTGGCGAGATCGCCGCGGTGCGCGACTGGATGGGCATCGAGGGCGAGGTCACGAAGCCGGCCGGGGAGAACCCCAAGCGGCCGGTGGAGGGCTTTGGCTGCACGCGTTCGGAGGTGAGCGGGCGACGTCTGTGGGGCTTGTTTGCCGAGCGTTTCGGTACGGCCGAGGGCTTCTTCGCCGAGCACTTCGTCGCCAATTACTGCCCGCTGGCCTTCTTCGATGGCGGGCGCAACCTCACCCCGGACAAATTGCCGGTGGCCGAGCAGGGTCCGCTGCTGGCGGCCTGTGACGCGCATCTGCGCCAGGTGGCCGAAATCCTGCAGCCGGAATGGGTGATTGGCGTGGGTGCGTGGGCCGAAGCACGGGCGCGGGACGCGCTGGCCGGCTTGCCGGTGCAATACGGGCGGGTGCTCCACCCCAGCCCGGCCAGCCCGGCGGCGAATCGCGGCTGGAGCGAGGCGGCGACCAAGCAGTTGCTGGCCCTGGGCGTGTGGAAGGAATAAGGGCAAAGGAGGAAGCCCTTTGCCCCGCAGTGGGTCGGACTTCAGTCCGACTCAAGCGGCTGAACGAGTGTTGTCGGACTGAAGTCCGACTCACGGAGAGCTTTAGCGTCTCCGGCTGCCGCCGCCGAGGATCGAGCCCAGTACGCCGCGCACAATCTCGCGGCCGATGGTCGAGCCGACGGTGCGGGCGACGCTTCGGGCGGCGGTTTCGGCCAGTCCGGCGTGACGTCCGCCGCGCGGGCCGGTGGAGCCGAACAGGATATCGCTGAGGCCGCCGAACAGACCGCCACCTTGTTCGGCCGGGGCTGCATTGCCGCCGCCGTTGCCGACGGGGGCGCTGGCCGGCGTCGCTGTGCTGCCGCCGCGCAGTTTCTCGTAGGCCGATTCCCGGTCGATGACCTGTTCGTAATGCCCGAAGATCACCGAGTTTTCGATGGCGGCCTTGCGTTCGGCCGGGGTCAGCGGGCCGAGGCGGGAGCCCGGGGCAACGATGAAGCCGCGCTCGACGATGGCCGGGCGGCCCTTCTCGTCGAGGAAGGAGACCAGCGCTTCGCCGACGCCCAGTTCCATGATGACCGTGGCCGCGTCGAATTCCGGGTTGGCGCGCATGGTCTCGGCGGCGGTCTTGACGGCTTTCTGGTCTTTTGGCGTGAAGGCGCGCAGGGCGTGCTGGACGCGGTTGCCGAGCTGGCCGAGGACGCTTTCGGGAATGTCCAGCGGGTTCTGGGTGACGAAGTACACGCCGACGCCCTTCGAGCGGATCAGGCGTACCACCTGTTCGATCTTTTCCAGCAGGGCCTTGGGCGCTTCGTTGAAGAGCAGGTGGGCTTCGTCGAAGAAGAACACCAGCTTGGGCTTGTCCACGTCGCCCACTTCCGGCAGTTGCTCGAAGAGTTCGGCGAGCATCCACAGCAGGAAGGTGGAGTAGAGCTTGGGCGAGTTGTAGAGCTTGTCGGCGGCCAGGATGTTGATGACGCCACGGCCGTCGGCGTCGGTCTGCATCAGATCGGCGATGTCGAGCATCGGCTCGCCGAAGAACTTGTCGCCGCCCTGGGTCTCGATGCCCATCAGACCGCGCTGGATGGCGCCGATGGAGGCCGCCGAGATGTTGCCGTACTCGGTGGTGAAGTCCTTGGCGTTGTCGCCGACGTACTGGATGGTGGCGCGCAGATCCTTCAGGTCGATGATCAGGAGGCCCTGGTCGTCGGCGATCTTGAAGACCAGTTGCAGCACGCCGGTCTGGGTGTCGTTGAGGTTGAGGAGGCGGGCCAGCAGCAAGGGGCCCATGTCGGATACGGTGGCGCGCACCGGATGGCCGGCTTCGCCGAAGACGTCCCAGAACACGGTGGTGTTGGCCTGCGGGGTGAAGCTGTCGATGCCCAGGGCGGCCAGGCGCTCCTTGAGCTTCGGCGACTCGACGCCGGCGGCGCCGATGCCCGACAGGTCGCCCTTCACGTCGGCCATGAACACCGGCACGCCGATGCTGGCGAAGGATTCGGCCATCTTCTGCAGGGTGACGGTCTTGCCGGTGCCGGTGGCGCCGGTGATGAGCCCGTGGCGGTTGGCCAGTTGGGGCAGCAGGTGGATTTCCTTGTCCTTGGACTTGGCGATGAGCAGCGGCTCGGTCATGGGCTTCTCCAGACTAACGGGGCGAAACCATGAGGGTAGCCGGATTGGGCAAACGGGGCCAGCCGTGGGTGTCGCGGCAGCATGCCGGGAGAAAGCGTTTCGTCATTGTGCTTTGCACAAACGGCAACTAAGCTCAAACGGAGTCCGTCGATCCAAAGGAGATATGTCATGCCTTCCCTGCAGTCCCGATCCGCCTTTCGTTTTGCCGTCTTGCTGGCGCTGGCGCCTTTGTGCGCGGCCGCCGATCTTCCCGAACTGAATATCGATCTGGACCGGACCACCGTGTCCGGCATCTCCTCCGGTGCCTTCATGGCGGTCCAGATGGGCGTGGCCCATTCGGCCTCGGTGAAGGGGGTGGCGGCAACGGCTGGCGGCCCTTATTTCTGCGCCCTGCAGGATGCTCTGGGCGGCGCTGGCGTGACGCAGGCAATGCGTCGCTGCATGCAGGGCGATCCGGATTACGCCGCGACGCCGATCACCCCTGGCGATGTGGATACGATGGTGGCGTCGGCCCGTGGCTGGTCGGCCCGCGGCAGCATCGATCCGGTAACCAATCTGGCCGGGCAGGCCGTGTGGCTGTTCCACGGCTACAACGACGGGGTCGTCAAGAAGCCGGTGGTGGATGCGCTGCGTGCCTGGTACGGTGCCTTCACGCCGGCAACCCAGGTTTTCTATCGGGATGACATCAATGCCGGTCATGCCCAGATCTCCGCGGCCTGTGCCGACAAGGCTGCCGGCAGTTGCAACGTATGCGCGAAGACCGGCGGCAAGTTCATCAATGCCTGTACCGACAAGCCGGCTGCGGCAGGGCAGCTCTACGATGCCGCGGGCGCCGCGCTTCAGCTTTTCTATGGACCCCTCGAGCGCACGCCGACGACGCAACTGGGCAGTACGCCGAAGCCCTTTGATCAGGCGCCCTTCACCCGCCAGCGCAACGGCATGCCAAGCACGCCGCTGCGCCTGGCCATGGGGGACACCGGCTACGTGTATGTCCCCAAGGCCTGTGCTGCCGGTGAGCCGTGCAGCTTGCACATCGCCTTTCATGGCTGCCAGCAGGATGCAGGAACCATCGACCAGACCTTCGTGACGGGGGCGGGTTTCAACGAGTGGGCTGACGCCAACCGCATCGTGGTGCTCTATCCCCAAGCCCGTGCCACCTATGGAACCGCCCTTGGGCCGGTCAATCCGATGGCCTGCTGGGACTGGTGGGGCTACAACGACTTCCTCTACGATGCCGGCGCCGGTCAGTACGCCCGCAAGGACGGCGCCCAGGTTTCGGCCGTGTGGCGAATGGCCGAGAAGCTGGCTGCCCGTGGCAAACCGGCTGCTGTCATCGGTGGTGTCGTGCCGGCCCTGCGGGTCGTCGATCGCAGCGCCAGCCAGGTTGCCCTGGCCTGGACGCCGGTGGCGGGTGCCAGCGCCTATCGCATCCAGCGCAGCATCGGCGATGCCGCCGCGACGCTGCTTGGCACCGTTCCGGCTGCGCGGACTGCTTACGTGGATGGCGGTTTGAGTCCGGACAGTGTCTATCGCTACCGCGTCAGCGCCGTGGCGAATGGTGTCGACGGTGCTGCGTCGGCCCTCGTTGAAGCCCGCTCCGGCCCGCCCGCGCCGCCGTGCGATCCGTATTTTTCCTTGTCCCGCAATGCGCCGGTGACCAGGAACAAGCAGCCCACCAGCAAGATCTGCCCCTGATCTTGACCTTGCGCATGGGCAGCCCGCCTGCCCATGCGCTATAATTTTCGGCTTTCGATTTACAGGGTTAGCGCATCATGGCGGGTCATTCCAAGTGGGCCAACATCCAGCACCGCAAGGGCCGGCAGGACGAAAAGCGCGGCCGGGTCTTCTCCCGGCTGGCCAAGGAAATCACCGTGGCCGCCCGCATGGGCGGGGGCGATGCAAGCTTCAATCCGCGCCTGCGTCTGGCCGTGGACAAGGCCAAGGGCGTGAACATGCCCGCCGACAACATCGACCGGGCTGTCAAGAAGGGTACCGGTGAACTCGAGGGCGTCACCTACGAGGAAATCCGCTACGAAGGTTACGGCATTGGTGGCGCGGCGGTGATGGTCGATTGCCTCACTGACAACAAGACCCGTACCGTCGCTGACGTTCGTCATGCCTTCAACAAGTATGGCGGCAACATGGGTACCGACGGCTGTGTGGCCTTTCAGTTCAAGCATTGCGGCCAGATGCTGTTCGCCCCTGGCACGTCGGAAGATGCGCTGATGGAAGCCGCGCTCGAAGCCGGCGCCGATGACGTGGCCACCAACGACGACGGTTCGATCGAAGTGCTGACCGATCCGTACGCGTTTACCGCGGTCAAGGAAGCACTCGAGAAGGCCGGCTTTACCGCCGAGTTCGGAGAGGTCACGATGAAGCCTCTCAATGAAACCGAACTCGAAGGCGATGACGCGGCGCGCATGCAGAAGCTGCTCGACGCCATTGAGTCGCTGGACGACGTGCAGGCCGTTTATACCTCGGCCGTCATGGCCGAAGAGTAAGACGCCTTGCCCGCCGGATACAAAAAGGCCACCTCGCGGTGGCCTTTTTGCTTTGTCCGATGCGCCCGGCGAGCGGGCGCAGAGGCAAATTACTTGCGGCGACGGATCGCAGCCAGACCCATCATGCCAAGGCCAACCAGCGCCATGGAGGCGGGTTCCGGCACATTGGTGGTGGTCGGGGTGTAGTCGTAAACGATGGATGCGCCGCAACCGGCGGTGGTGTTTTGCGTGGACTGAATGTTGCCGCCAGCGCCGAGCACGCTGAAGCCCGAGAGGGACTCGCAGGTGATCGAAAAGGAACCGCCGCCAGCAACGCTGAACAGGCTGGTCAGCGGGGTCAGCACAGTGCTGTCGCTGGCGGTCAGGGGGCCGTAGGAGTTGGTTGCGCCGGAAGCCAGGGTCACAAAGCCGGTGCCTGCGGTCAGGATCAGGTTGGCGGGCGCCAGGTCGAGGCCGGCCAGCGAGGTGGCGAAGAACAGATTGACGGTGCTGTCAGCCTTCAGGTTCTGGCTCTGGGCGGCAGTGCTGCTCAGCGTGAAGCTGGTGGTTTCACGGCCGGACAGGGTCAGGGTGACGCCGGTCAGGGTGCCCAGATTGGCATCGAACAAATCCAGGAAACCGGTCTGGCTGATTTCGGTGGTTTGTTCGGCGTTGTTGAAGGACAGGGCAGCGTTGGCGGAACCCACGGACATGGCGGCCAGAACAGCGGCGGCAAGCAGCTTTTTCATTTACAAACTCCAGTTAAAAAGTCGAGAAAATCGGTGGCAGGTTCTTGGAGATGCAACTGCCTGCGACTTCATTAGCAAGCGCCGTGCCCGGCTTGGGTAGGTGTATAAAAATCAATGAGTTGCAAATGAAATAAAGTGTGTCTATTGATATGTGTAAAATTGCCCGACACCTGAATATCAAATGCTGTCTTTTCGTGATTAATGTCACGAAAGACTAAAAAGGATTGTTATGATCCGGTTTGGTGACTTTCTCTTTTTTGTTGTAAAAAAGGTTTGAAAGTATTTCCTGGTGATATTTTGTGAATGACGAGTGGTTTTGTTGTTTTTTGGCGAGGCTAAATGGCTGAGAATGTGACCGAAAGTGAGATCGAGAATCCCGAACGCCGCAAACGTCAACGCTTTGTGGCGAAGCGTTGGGGGAGTGTCTGCTTCTGGATACGGGTCGATGGCGAGCGTATTCCGCTTAACGATCTTTCCCTCGAGGGTTTCAGCGTACCGGCAGAGGCGCCGCTCCCGGAGCCGAAGACCTTTCCCTTCGTTTTGCAGATCGAAGGCATCCCCGACGAGGTCCGCGGCGAAGCCCGGACGATGAATTTCGTTGTCGGCGAGGGCGGTGGCCAGCTGGGCTGCCGCTTTCTGTCCTTTGTCGGCGATGGCGGCATGGTTCTGCACGACTGGCTGACGGCACACCTGATCTCCACCGCGACCCTGCGCATCTCGGAGAAGGAAGCTGCCGCCATCGTGGCTGGCCCGTCGCTCATCTGAGGCGCTGCTCAATGACCTGAGAAATTTGCTCAGGTACTGGAATACTTGCCGGTATCGGACTTCATGTTGTCACGCGCAAACAGTTGCTGCCTGCGTTTGTCCGAAAAGCGATACGGGGGCGTTCATGCCCCCGTATCGTTTGACCGCAAAATTACTTGCGACGACGGATTGCCGCCAGACCCATCATGCCAAGGCCGACGAGGGCCATGGAGGCGGGTTCCGGGACGGTTGTCGTGGAGTAGTCATAGGTCACCGTGATCTGGGCCAGGGCTGCGGTGCTGACCTGGGTCAGCAGGTTGCCCGCGCCTGAGGCGGAGGTTTGACCTTGAGCGTTGACCGTGATGCCGTAAGTGTCCAGGCCTTGAAAGGCGCTCAGTGCGTTGAGCAGGGTGAGGGTTTCGGACTTGGAGGCGCTGAAGGGGCCGACTATGGCGCCGGAAGTGCCGCCAAAATCGATGATCCCGTCGAAGGCTGAAAGCAGGATGTTGCCCGAGCCGCCGATGCTCAAGGTCTGGCTGAGCGGGCCGCCGAAGATGAGCGCTGCGCCGCTCGTTGCGGTGATAGTGCTGGATGTCGCGTCGAGGCTTTCAACCCTGAGTGTGGTGAGAACGTCGCCCCCGTAATTGAAGGTCACGGAGTTCAGGTGGCCCAGCGTGGTGTCGAACTTTTGCAGGGTCAGTTCCTGGCTCCAGTTGGTGGTGGCCAGACCGTACGAGTCCGAGAAGGAAATGGTGGCAGCTTGAGCGCCACCGGCAAGTGCGACCAAGGAGAGAGCGAGCAGTTGTTTTTTCATGTTGAAACTCCAGTTGTAGTGGTCAAGCGGGGTTGGTCAAGCAATTTTTTTGACGTGCTGCAGATTTGCTCACATCAACTCGCAATGCACCGTTCGTGCCATGCCATTTACTTTATTTAAATCAAGTATTTGATTATTTTAAAAAAATAATTTTATATTTTTGTAAAATATTCCGACGGTTTTTTTTGCCAAAACAGTGTCATTCACTGGTTATGCTGGCGTCGATGGCCCGCGTGGCAGCACCCTGAATTGTCGGGATGGCTGTTTTTCACCGCCGGGAGTCTGCTGCCCCGGAAACGTGGCCCCTGCCATCGTGGCCGGCCCGGCGTGCATCTGACGCACCGCATCATCTCCTGAGAAATTTGCTCAGGTACTTGAAAAATCGGTAAAATTTGGGTTAGCTTCGCCGGCCACGAGCCGGCGTTTTCGTTTGGCCGTTCTGGTCGCCGGAAGTTAAGGAATTCGTGTCGTGCTTATCGCCAACAACATCACCATGCAGTTCGGGGCCAAGCCCCTTTTCGAGAACGTCTCCGTCAAGTTCGGCGACGGCAACCGCTACGGTCTGATCGGGGCCAACGGGGCGGGCAAATCCACTTTCATGAAGATCCTGGCCGGGGTGCTGGAGCCCAGCGCCGGCAACGTCGCCCTCGACAGCGGCGAGCGCATGGCCTTTCTGAAGCAGGACCAGTTCGCCTATGAAGACGTGCGGGTGCTTGACGTGGTGATGCAGGGCCATACCCAGATGTGGGAGTGCATGCAGCAGAAGGACGCCATCTACGCCAACCCGGAGGCCACCGAGGACGACTACATGAAGGCGGCCGAGCTGGAAGGCCACTTCGCCGAGTACGACGGTTACACCGCCGAGGCCCGTGCCGGCGAGCTGCTCCACGGCGTCGGCATTCCCACCGAACAGCACGGCGGCCTGATGCGCGAAGTCGCACCCGGCTGGAAGCTGCGCGTGCTGCTGGCCCAGGCGCTGTTTGCCAATCCGGAAATCCTGTTGCTCGACGAACCGACCAACAACCTGGACATCAACACGATCCGCTGGCTGGAGGAAGTGCTCAACCAGCGCAACTCCACGATGATCATCATCTCCCACGACCGTCACTTCCTGAACCAGGTGTGTACCCACATGGCGGATCTGGACTACGGCCGCATTCAGGTATGGCCGGGTACGTGGGATGACTACATCGAGGCGTCCACCCAGGCCCGCGAGCGTCAGTCGAACGCCAACCAGAAGGCCAAGGAAAAGGTCCAGGAGCTGCAGGAGTTCGTGCGCCGCTTCTCGGCCAACAAGTCCAAGGCCCGTCAGGCCACCAGCCGGGCCAAGCAGATCGACAAGATCAAGATCGAGGAATTCAAGCCGTCGAGCCGCCAGTACCCGTGGATCCGTTTCG
Source organism: Zoogloea oleivorans (assembly GCF_008107625.1). GTDB lineage: Bacteria > Pseudomonadota > Gammaproteobacteria > Burkholderiales > Rhodocyclaceae > Zoogloea > Zoogloea oleivorans. The sequence goes on along the minus strand of NZ_SDKK01000002.1, from coordinate 181,246 downwards.
ACTACGACGAGAAGGACAAGCTGCACCGTCAGGCCGTCGAGATCGAAAACCTCACCTTCGGCTACGATCCGGCCCACCCGATCATCAAGAACTTCACCTTCACGGCGGATGCCAACGACCGCATCGCCATCATCGGCGAGAACGGCATCGGCAAGACCACGCTGCTCAAGCTGCTGGTCGGCACCGGCCTGCACGGTCTGGCGCCCCAGTTCGGCACCATCAAGTGGGCCGAGAAGGCCAAGCTCGGCTATTACGCCCAGGACCACGCCGAAGACTTTGCGGTGGACGAGAACCTCACCGACTGGATCAGCGGCTACGTGCGCGAAGGCGGCTATGAGGGCGACGACGCCGAAACCCTGATCCGTGGCACCCTCGGACGCCTGCTCTTCAAGGGCGACGACGTGAAGAAGTCGGTCAAGGTGATTTCCGGTGGCGAGCAGGGCCGCATGCTGTTCGGCAAGCTGATGCTCCAGCGCAAGAACGTGCTGCTCCTCGACGAGCCGACCAACCACATGGATATGGAGTCCATCGAGTCCCTCAACTCGGGTATCGCCGATTTTGGCGGCACGCTGATCTTCGTGTCCCACGACCGGGCCTTCGTGTCGTCGATCGCCACCCGCATCCTTGAAATCCGCGGCCCGGGCGATATCGTCGACTACCGTGGCACCTACGAGGAATATCTGTCCAGCCAGGGCATCGAGTAAGCCTTCCCCGGGGGCGGCCTTGTCATGACTTCCTCGCCCCTGTTGGCCCTTGTCGCCAGCCTGACCATCCTCGTGGGGCTGGCGATCGACCGTTTTGGCGGTGCCTGGGGGCAGCCTCTGGTCAGCATCTGGGTGTGGGGATTGCTCGGCGTGCTGCTGCACCGCAGCGCCGGCCTGCGCCTCCAGTTGCTGGCCTGTCTGGTCATTGCCACCGCGGGTGAAGTGGTGCTGTCCCTGGTCTGGGGGCTCTACGATTACCGGCTCGGCAACCTGCCGCTGTTCGTTCCGCCCGGCCATGTTCTGCTTTACTGGCTCGGACTGTATCTGGCCGAGCGCCTGCCCGGGCGGCTGCTTGCTCTTGCTCCGTGGCTGGCCCTGCTGGCGGTCAGCGTGCTGGCACTGGCCGGGCTCGACTGGCTGGGGCCGCCGCTGTGCCTGATTTTCCTCCTCTGCATGCGCTGGGGGCCGTCGCCGCGGCTTTACGTGACCATGTTCCTGCTTTCGCTGCTCATGGAGTTGTGGGGCACCTGGCTGGGTAACTGGAGCTGGCGCAGCACGGTGCCGGGGCTTGGCTGGCCGGTCAGCAATCCGCCGCTGGCGGCGGGGGCTTTTTACTGTGTGCTGGATCTCATCAGTGAATCGGTGCGTCGCCGCCAACGCTGCCACGCGGTGTGACGCATACGCCAGTGTAAACTTGCTGTCCGGTTATGAAACTCAGCAAGTTATCCCTCCTTTTTTCGGCAGCCCTGCTGCTGATTGTCGCCATCAACGGCTCCATTTCCCTTCTGGTTCTGAACGCCTTTGACCGGGCCCAGACGGTGGCCGATCAGCGTGTCGCCACCCTGCGCGTGGTCGAGGTCCTGCATCAGGAGATGGATGCCTTGTCGCGTCTGGTCCGTACGTATGTCGTGACCGGGCAAACCCGTTATCTCGGCTATTACCACGCGATCCTGGATATTCGTGAGGGCCGCAAGCCGGTCGTGGAGGATGGCGATCCGAGCACTTTCTGGGACCGGGTCATTGCCGGGCAGACGCCTTTCGTCCCGCCCGTCGATGGGGTGCGCATGTCGATGCGGGCCCGCATGGTGGCCCAGGGGTTTCATGGCGCTGAAATCGCGGCGCTGGAGAGCGTGATTGCCGAAGCCGAAGCGCTGAGGGCCATCGAGCAGGTGGCTTTTGCGGCGACCCGGGGTTTGTACGATCCGCGCACCCGCACCTTCGTGTCGAAGGGCGTGCCGCATCCGGAGCTGGCCATCAAGATGGTCTTTGGCGAGGATTACGATCGCCATCGCCTCAGGGTGGTGACGGCGGTCGCTACCTTGATTGAACAGGTGGATCAACGGACCAGTGCCGAAGTGGCCGAGGCGCGGGGGCGTCTGCGAAACTGGATCGTTGCCTCGATTTTCAGCATGGCGATGACGGCCTTGCTGGTCTTGCTGGCTTTTCGGACAACCCAGAACAAGGTCCTCCAGCCCATCGAGGACATGTGTGCAGTGACCGGCAAACTGGCGCGGGGGCAGTATGAGGTACGTCTGACCGGTGATGATGGGGTGGAGGAGGTGCAGGCCCTGCGCGACACGCTCAACTCGATGGCCCGGGCCATCGAGACCGATATTCGCGAGCGTGAGGCCATCGAACAGAAACTCAAGGATGCCGGCGCCCGCGCTGAACAGGCGACTCAGGCCAAGTCCATGTTCCTGGCCAACATGAGCCACGAGATTCGCACCCCCCTCAATGCCGTGATCGGCATGGCCGATCTCATGCTTCACAGCAAGCTGCAGCCCCGCCAGCGGGATTACGCCGAGAAGATTCGCGGAGCCGGCCGGGCTCTTCTCGACATCCTCAACGACATTCTCGATTTCTCCAAGATCGAGGCCGGTCGGCTGGAACTGGAGAATATTCCGTTCCGGCTCGAGCAGGTCGTTGCCAGTGCCTTTTTGCAGGTCGAGCGGGCCGCTCTCGAAAAAGGAGTGGAGCTGCTTTTCGAGGCCCGGCCGGAGAGCGCTGCGGTGCTCAATGATCAACTGCTCGGTGACCCCCTGCGGATCGGTCAGGTGCTCTCCAACCTGCTGTCCAATGCGGTCAAGTTCACGCCCGCCGGCCACGTTGCCCTGCGGGTGGACGGCCAGGAGCAGGAGGGCCGCACCGTGATGCTCAGCATCACGGTCGAAGACACCGGAATCGGCATGCGGGCCGACCAGATCAACAGGCTTTTCGACGATTTCGTCCAGGCCGACGGCGCCACCACGCGTCGCTTCGGCGGCACCGGGCTGGGCTTGGCCATCGTGCGCCGGCTGGTCGATGCCATGGGAGGCGAGATCCGCGTGCGCAGCGCCCCCAAGCGCGGCAGTGTCTTCCAGGCACTGATCCCGGTACGCCGTGACGAGACCTGTCATGCGCCATCCGTGGCAGCCGCGCCGACCGCCTTGAGCGTGCTGGTGGCTGATGACTATCCCGAAGCGCGGCTGGCCCTGATCGACCTGCTCAATTTCGAGGGCATCGACGAAGTCGACTCGGTGAGCAGCGGGGCCGAAGTGCTCGAATGCCTCGAGTCGGCCCATGCGGCCGGGCGGGCCTATGACTTGCTGTTTCTCGACTGGTCTCTGCCGGACCGGGATGGGGGGGCCGTGCTGGCGGCCCTGCGCGTGCGGCCCGAACTGGCCCCGCGTCACATCGCGCTGCTGTCGGTGCCGCGCAGCGTGGACAGCGATGCGCTGGGGATTCATCCGGATGGCCTGCATTTTTGCGACAAGCCGTTGCTGCCCGGCGGCCTGCGCCGTCTGTGCGACGAGATTCTCGGCCGCAGTCAGACGGTGTTGCCAGGCAGTGCGGTGGACACCGGGTCCCTTGATGGCCTGCGCGTGTTGCTGGTGGAGGACAACGCGACCAGCCGCGATGTGGCCATCGCCCTGATGGGGCGCTGGGGCGTGGAGGTGGACACCGCCGTGGATGGGCGCGATGCGCTGGCCCAACTGGCCGCCCAGCCCGCCGACCATTACGCACTGGTCTTCATGGACCTGCAGATGCCGGTGATGGATGGTTACGAGGCGATCCGCCAGATTCGGGCCCAGCCGGCGCTGGCCGGGCTGCCGGTGTATGCGCTGTCGGCCCACAGCGGGCGCAGCGTCCTGGAGCGTTGCCTGGCGCTGGGGATGAACGGCAGCCTGAACAAACCCTACGAGCTGAACGACCTGCATGGCGTGCTGGCCCGGCATCATCGCGGCGGTGGGATCCCCGGCGGGCCGCCGCTTTTGCCGCCCTCCGGTGGCGCCGCCGTGGCGGGGCTGGACGGCATTCCCGGCCTCGACCCCCAGTGTGCAATCAATGATACGGGCATCAGCCCAACGCTCTATCCCCGGCTGCTGTCCAAGTTCCGCAAACAGTTTGCCGATGGCCCGCTGGGTTTGCGCATCGATGTGCAAGAGCGGGCCTGGGAACGGGTGGTGCCTTTCGCCCATACCCTCAAGGGGCGCGCCGGCCTGCTCGGCATGGCCGAGGTATCCAGCATTGCTGGTCGGCTGGAGGCCGCGGCCAATGCCCGTGACTGTGCCCGTGCACTTGCCGCGCTGCAGGCGCTTGAACTCTGCTTGCGCCCGATCGTCGAGGGGCTGGGGCGAATTCTGCCGGCCGAGGTGGAGGAGGACGCTGCTACCTTGCCGGAGCCGGCTCTCCAGTCAGGGCCATGAGGCGCCGGGAGAGGCCGTCCAGGTAGGCCGGGAAGCGCTGGATGTCGCCATGGCGGGCGCCTTCCACCTGTACCAGTTCGGCCTGTCCGCCGCTTGCCGTGAGCAGCGCCTGGGCGTGGGCGAAGGGAATGACCTCGTCACGGTCGCCGTGGGTGATCAGGACCGGGCTTTTCAGGGTGCCCATCAGCTGGTCGCTGCGCAGGGGGTATTTCAGCAGCATCCCCGGGACCAGCGGAAAACGCTCTTTCGCCACCTGTTCGAGGCTGGCGTAGGGCGACACCAGTACCAGCAGGTCCGGCGTCACGTCGGCTGCCAGGCGGGCGGCGAGGCCGCTACCCAGTGAGCGGCCGAGGATCACCACCGGCTTGCCCGTGTAGGCCGGGGCGACCCGGTCCCAGGCGGTGCGTACGTCGGCGTGCAACTGGGCCTCGCTGGCGATGTGGCCAGTGCTCTTGCCGAAACCCCGGTAGTCGAGCATGAAGAGATCGAATCCGAGGCGCCGGTAATAGTCCACGTTGTTGGTCCAGGTGACCAGGTTGCCCGCATTGCCGTGCAGGTAGAAGACCAGCCCGCGACTGGCCGGCTGGCGGAACAGCAGGGCGTCGAGTTCGGCACCGTCTACTGCAATGCGCATCTCTTCGAAGTCCTGCTCGGGCGGGTAGCGACCGGCGAAGCTGAAGTCGGCGGGCAGTGCTTCCGGGTGGAAGAGCAGGCTCTCCTGGTTCAGTCCGATGCCGGTGATGACCGCGCCGTAGCCCAGCAGCAGGACGGTGAGCAGGCTGAAGAGCAGTCCCCGCTGTCGTCGCGCCGGGTGTGTGGGCTGTGTGCGGACGGCGAGCATGGCGATTCTTCCTTTAGTGACTGGCGGCGAGCCGGGCGGCCCGGTCGCCCCACCAGCTGGCTTCCTCGAACACCGAGTAGCCGGACAGGTCGGCGTGAGCAAAGAGCAGGCGTCCGTCGGCTTCCCGCAGGGCGGCCAGGCCGGGGTTGGCGAGGCTGCCGCATACCGGCGAGGCCATGCCGTGAGCACGCACGGTGATTTCGACGGCCCGCGTGCGTTGCCACAGTTCCAGTTTGCCGTAGGTGCTGATCAGGTCGACGCTGGCCAGCGCGAAGAGTTCGTCGGCCGAGGCGCTTTCCAGCCAGCGGCGCGCCTCGGCGGGGGGGCGATCGGCGAGGGCCTGGTAGGTGGTGAACACCGTGTGCGCCGGGCGGGCGGCGCGGATCTGCTGGTGTGTGGCCACGACCCAGCCGAGGCCGGGGCTGCCATGGATCACGTTGTCCCAGGCGAGGGGCTGCTCGGTGGGCTCGGGCGGAAAGCCGTCTAGCAGGAAGTTGGCCACCAGCCACGCCGCCTGGGGCGGCAGGTGGGCGGCCGGATCGAAGCCGTAGTCGCGGATGTGCGGGATGAGCCGGGCCGCCACGTGGAGTGGCATCGCGCAGATGGCCTTGCGGGCGCGGATCAAGAAGGGGCCGGCGGCGTCGATGCCGAGTACCTCGACGCCCTTGCCGGTTTCGCGGATGCGCAACGCGTGGCCGGCCATCTGGCGCGTGGCGGGCACCCGCCGGCGTAGGCCGCTGGCGAGAAAGGCGAGGCCGTCGGGCCAGGTCAGGAGGGCGCCGTCGGGGGCGTTTTCGGCCTGTCCGCCGCGGCTGGCGAAGTAGTGCAGGCCGGCCCAGGCAGAGATCCGCTCCGGGCCGGCGCCGTATTCGTCGCGGCACACATAGTCGAGATAGGCGTGCAGGCTCGGCGCGGTGTAGCCGCTGGCGCTGAGCCAGTCGCGGAAGGGCGTGGCATCGAGCGCGCGCCAGCTTGGGTCGGCGGACGACTGGACCAGCGGCACGCAAAAGAGGCGCCGTCCGTCGCTGCCGCGGGTGTGGGTGAGGCGGGCCATTTCGGCCAGAAAGCGCCGGTGCTGGGCGGCTTCGTCGGCGCCCACGTGTTCGGTGGGGAGCAGGCCGTCGTGCCAGTCACCGCCAAAGAACAGGCGCTCATCGGGGGCGTGCACCAACGCCGTTTCGGCAAAGCGCGGGCGGGCGGAGAAGGGATTGGCTTCGATCACCTCCAGTTCGGCCAGCAGTTCGCGCACGGTGGTCGATTCGGGCGAGGGCAGCGGCAGGTAATGGGCGCCGCGGGGGTAGGCGAGTGCGCCGGAAGGGCTGTCGAAGCGCCCGCCGGCGGCGTTGCCGTCGGGCTCCGGGCCGTTCACGAGCAGGAAGTCATCGACGCCTTCCTTCGCCAGCCGCCACGCCGCGGTGAGGCCGGCAACGCCGCTGCCGAGGATGACGACGCCGGTGCGGATTTCGCGGCTAGGGGCGGGCAGCGGGGCACCATCCCGCAGGCGATGGCCCTCGGCCATGCCGGGATGCAGTACCGTGAGCGGAATGCCGAGGTGGCTCAACGGATGGCAGCCGGGCAGGGCGAGGGCCAGGCCGGCGCCGAGCCCGGCGTGCAGAAAGCGCCGTCGCTGCATCACCGGATCACGTTGCCCCAGTCCTGCTCGAAGTAATGCACCAGGCCCTGGCTGTTGAGGCGGTTGGGCTCCACCGGCAGGGGTTGCATGTCGGGCGGAAACCGGAACATCAGGCGGGTGGTTTCGGCGTCGAGGAAGCGGGTCGGGACGCTGTAGCGGGTGGGCGGCGTGAAGCCGGTGCGTTTGGTGGCGAGGTTGAAGCCCCACTCGCCGAAGGACGGCACGTAGGCGTGATACGGATGGGTGTGGAAGCCGGCTTCGCGCAAGGTGGCGTCGATGCACCAGTAGCTGCGCGGGGCGAACCACGGCGAGGTGGATTGCACGACGAGGGCGCCGTTTTCGGACAGGTGCTTGGCCATCAGGCGGTAGATGGGCACCGAGTAGAGCTTGCCGAGACCGAAGCTGGACGGGTCGGGAAAGTCGGCGACGATCAGGTCGAAGGCGTCGGCATTGGTCTCCAGCCACTGGCCGGCGTCGGCGTTGATGACCGTGACGCGGGCGTCCTTCAGCGATCCGCCGTTGAGGCCCGCCAGGTAATCGTTGCGCGAGAACAGCCCGGTCATGGCCGGGTCGAGATCGACCAGGGTGACGTGCTGTACGTTGGCGTGGCGCAGGACTTCGCGCACCGCCAGCCCGTCGCCGCCGCCCAGTACCAGCACCGATTTTGCCCACGGCATCGACTGCAGGGCCGGGTGGACCAGGGCCTCGTGGTAACGGTGTTCGTCGCGGCTGGAGAACTGCAGGTTGCCGTTGATGTAGAGGCGCGTGTCGTCCTTCCAGCGGGTGACCACCAGGCGTTGATAAGGCGTGGTGGTGGCGAAGATGATTTCATCGCCAAACAGGCCGCGCTCGGCCCAGCGGGTCAGGTTTTCGGACAGCAGCAGGCCGCAGCCGAGGAAGGCCATCACCAGTACGCCGCGGGTCAGGCGTGTGCGCAGGCGGGGGATTTCGAGGCGGTAGTGCCACAGCGTCCACAGCGCCACCGCGGCGTTGGCCATGCCGAACAGGAAGCCGCTGCGCGACAGCCCCAGCTTGGGGGCGAGCACCAGTGGGAAGAGCAGGGATACCGCCAGCGCGCCCAGGTAGTCAAAGGTCAGCACCCGGCTGACCAGCTCGCTGAACACCGCCTTGCGCCCGTTGAGGACGCGCATCACCAGCGGAATCTCCATGCCCACCAGCACACCCAGCGCAAATACAAGGGCGTACAGCGCACTGCGGAAGGGCGCCGCCATCCATGCGAAAAGGAGGAACAGCAATGTTGCCGAGACGCCGCCGATCAGCCCGACGAGCAGCTCGATGTCGATGAAGCGGGCCAGCACGTCCTCGTCCTTCACGTACTTCGACAGGTGCGAGCCGACGCCCATCGCAAACAGGTAGCAGCCGATGATCGACGAGAACTGCAGCACCGAGTCGCCGAGCAGGTAGCTCGACAGGGCGCCGGCGATCAGCTCGTAGGCGAGGCCGCAGGAGGCCACCACGAAGACCGACAGGATCAGCAGCCGATCCGGTGCGGGTTCGGCGGCGGGAGGGCGGGAGACGGGCGCGGACATGGCTGCGGACTCTACCTGCAAAGCGCTTGCCGGGCACGGGAAATGCTGGCTAAATGAGCCGCCGCCAAACCGGGATTCCGTTCATGGAAGCGTTTTCCAACTACCTGCTGCACCTGCTTTCCGGCCTGCTGATGGTGGGCCTGTTCGTCGTCATCTACATGCGGGTGACGCCGTTTCATGAACTCGCGCTGATCCGCCAGGGCATCGTTGCACCGGCTTTGTCGCTGGGCGGAGCGACCATCGGGTTTTCGCTCACCGTCGCTTCCAGCATCCTGCACAACGACAGCTACGCGCTGTTCCTGATGTGGGGCAGTTGCGGGCTGGTGGTGCAGGTCATTACCTACGCCCTGCTGGCGCGGGCCTTTCCCCGCCTGCCCGACCAACTGGCCGGCAACAACGTGGCGGCGGGAGCCTCGGCGGGCGTGTTGTCGCTCGTTGTCGGCATCATCAACGCCGCCTGCATGTCCTGATTTTTACTGGAGCACTTTCATGAGTCTCGGATCCTTCATCAAGAAGCAGTTCATCGACGTCCTCCAGTGGAACGAGGACGCCGACGGCACCCTGGCCTGGCGTTATCCGATGGAGGATTTCGAGATCCAGTACGGCGCCAGCCTGACCGTGCGCGATTCGCAGATGGCCGTCTTCGTCAATGAAGGCAAAATCGCCGACGTCTTCGGGCCGGGCATGTACACGCTAACCACCCAGACCATCCCGGTACTCACTTACCTGAAGAACTGGGACAAGCTCTTCGAGTCGCCCTTCAAGTCCGACGTTTACTTCTTCAGCACCCGCCTGCAGCTTGGCCGCAAGTGGGGCACCCCGCAGCCGATCACCATCCGCGACAAGGATTTCGGCATGGTGCGCTTGCGTGCCTTCGGCATGTATTCGTACAAGCTGGCCGACCCGCGGAAGTTCTTCACCGAAATCAGCGGCACCCGCGCCGCCTACACGGTGGACGAACTGGAGCAGCAGTTGCGCAACCTCGTCGTGGCCACCATGAGCGCCACACTGGGCGGTGCCGAGGTGCCCTTTCTCGACATGGCCGCCAACCAGATCCTGCTGGCCCAGCGCATGACCGAGGCGATGACGCCGACCTTCGAGCGCTACGGGATGACGCTCGACAACTTCGCGGTGGAGAACATCTCCCTGCCCGAAGAGCTGCAAAAGGCCATCGACACGCGCATCTCGATGGGCATGGTCGGCGACCTTGCCAAGTACACCCAGTACCAGGTGGCCAACTCCGTGCCGCTGGCAGCGCAGAACGAGGGCGGGCTGGCTGGTGTGGGTGCCGGTTTGGCCGCCGGCGTGGGCATGGGACAGGTGATGATGGACGCGCTGCGCGGCAGTCAGGCGCCGGCTGCAGCGCCGGTCGCAGCACCGGCTGGCGAAGATCCGGAAGCCCGTCTTGCCAAGCTCAAGAGCCTGCTCGACAAGGGCCTCGTCACCCAGGCCGATTACGATTCGGCCAAGGCTGAAATCCTCAAGAAGCTCATCGGTTAAGCGCCCGGATGTTCAAGCTCGCCTGTCCGAGCTGCGGCGCGGAGGTCACCTTCCGTTCCGCCACTTCGGCCATCGCCGTCTGCGAATACTGCCGCAGCACGCTGCTGCGCGAGGCCGACGCGGTGCGCGACGTGGGCAAGATGGCGGTGGCGCTGGAGGATTACTCGCCGATCCGCATCACCACCTCGGGCATGTACGCCGGCAAGGCCTTTGGCGTGGTCGGGCGCATCCAGCTGCGTTACGAGGCGGGCTTCTGGAACGAGTGGTACATCCTCTTCGACGACGGTACGGGCGGCTGGTTGTCGGATGCCTCCGGCCAGTACGCGATCACCCTCGACAGCGGCCGCGCTGACGATGCGCCGCCCTTCGGCCAGATCATTCCCGGTGGTGCCTACGTTTTTGAGGGCGTGACCTACTCGGCGGCTGATCTGCGCACCGCCCGCTGCACCGGTGGCGAAGGCGAACTGCCCTTCCAGGTGGGGGCCGGCTGGGAAGCCCGGGTGGCCGACTACCGCCAGGCGCACCGCTTTCTGACCCTCGATTATTCCGATGGTCCCCAGCCCCGCCGTTACGTCGGCAAGGCGGTCAGTCTTGCCGACCTCAAATGCCAGCTGTTGCGCGAGCCCGATGAAATCGCCCGTAGCGCCGGACATCTCAAGGGCCAGGCTGCGTCGCTGGAATGCCCGGCCTGTGGTGCGTCCATCAGCTGGCGTCCGGCGGTGGCTGCCCATCTGCACTGTCCGGCCTGCGGCACCGAATCCGACGCCACCACCGGTACCGTCGAGATCATGGAGGCGGCCCGCCGTGAAGCGATGATGCCGACGACGCTGGCGCTCGGCGACGTGGCGAAGATCGACGGCCATGCCTTCAGTCTGATCGGCCTGATGCGCTGCCGCGAGGTGGGCGAGACGGAGGCGTGGACCGAATACCTGTTGTTCAGCGAAGCAGCCGGTTTTTTGTGGCTCGTCGAATCCGCCGCGGCGTGGGACAAGGTCAAGGTGCTCGACAGCTGGCCGGAGTCGGTTTCCGCCAGCGCGGTGCGCCTCGACGGCAGCGCCTTCACGCGCATGATCGCCTACGGTGCCGAGGTGATTTACGCCGCCGGGGCCTTCAACTGGAGGGTCAAGGTTGGCGACAGTGTTTCCATCACCGATTACCGGGGCAGCCGCGGCACCCTCAGCAGCGAGCGCAGTCCGGCGGAAATCACCTGGTCCCTCGCCCAGCGCGTGCCGGCGAGTACCGTCGATGGCTGGTTCGGCAAGGGTGGCAAGCTGACTGCCGGGGCTTTTGTCGCGTCGCTGGCCGACGCCGGCAGCACGCGTTCCGACGCCGACCCGCGGGCCTCCCTGCGCCCCCTCGCCATCGCCTTCTCGGCCGTCCTGTTGCTCGTCAACATTCCCCTGTCTTTCATGGGGAGCCTGTATAGCTGGGTGGTGACCTTGGTTGCCTTCATCGTCCTGTGGCTGCCCGTTTACACAGGTCTGTTCGAGGACAAGTCATGACGCGCTGGGGCTACATCGTTTTCGGGCTGATCGTGGTGCTCGTCGCGACCCTCGAAAACGTCGACGAGCGGCGTGGTTCGAGCGGCAGTTCGCGCAGCTGGAACAGTGGCTCGTCCGGCGGCGGCTGGTCGTCCGGTGGCGGTGGGCACAAGTGAGCGATACTGCCGTTCACCTTCCGCGGGGGCGCCACCTGCTGGTAGATTTGCACGGCGTTGGCGCTGCGTATCTTGGCGACTGCTTGGCCATCGAAAACCTGCTCCGCGATGCCGCTCGGGCGGCCGGGGCGACGCCGGTGGGTGGCGAGTTTCACCACTTCGGGCCAGGCCTGGGCGTGACCGGTGTGCTGCTGCTGAAGGAGTCGCACATCAGCATTCACACCTGGCCGGAGCATGGGTTTGCGGCGGTGGATGTGTTCATGTGCGGCGCCGCCCAGCCCGAAAAGGCAGTGGCCGTGATCGAGGCCGCGCTGCAGGCGGAGTCCGTGACCCGGCAGGAGGCATCCAGGGGATAGAATCGCAGGCTGTACTGACTTTGTGTTTCGTATGATGACCTTCCAGCCCGCTCCCCTGGCCAAAGCCTGCCGCCTTCCCAACCATGGCCCGACGGTGCTGGTATCGACGGCACAGGGCAGCATCCACTATATTGCCGGAGGCAACTTCTTTACGACCGGGGAGGTCTTCGAGGTGAAAGGGTAAGCACATGGAAATGCCCACCGTTTTCGACAACGCACAACTCTCTCATATTATCGAGGAGGCGATGATCTTCCAGTGCGCCTGCCCGGCCCAGGTCGCCCAGCATATCCTCGGTCTGCGCGAGTTGTTCCGTTACCAGTTCAGTTGTTCCATCACACGTACCGAAGATTTTGGCGTGCACGCCCGCATCATGGAATCGGTGCGGCGCACGCATGTGGAGATGGAGCAGTGCCTCGGCGATGTTCTCGCTGCCGAAGGCTGGGATACCGCCACACTGACCATGCCGGAGGGGCTGCGCCAGTTGCGCGACCAGTTGCTGGAAGAGTGATTCCGGTGCGCTGGCCGGTTTGCCCGATACGGGTTTTGATAGTGCGAAGAAATATTTTGTGCACTGCACAAAAAGCGCTTGCATTTGGGTTTGTTGCGGTGCAACATAGACCCATACCGAATCGCAAACCACTATCAGGAGATCAACATGTCCATTTCCCCGGAAAAAATCGTCGCCGCTTCCAAGTCCAACGTTGAAGCCAGCCTGAAGTCGGCCACCAGCTTCGCGACCACCCTCTTTACCGCCGTCGAGCGCGTTGCCAGCCTGAACCTGGCTACCGCCCGTGCTTCCTTTGACGACAGCGTCGCTTTCTCCAAGACCCTGCTCGCCACCAAGGACCCGAAGGCCCTGGCCGCCCTGCACCTCGGCGCCCTGACCCCGGCTGTTGAAAAGGGCGTGGCTTACGGCCGCAGCCTGTCCGGTATCGGTGCCGACACCAAGGAAGAGCTGACCAAGCTGGTTGAAGCCGAAGCCGCTGCCCTGTCCAAGAGCGTTGATACCGCCCTGGAAGGCATCTTCAAGAACGCCCCGGCTGGTTCCGAGCCCGCCATCAAGGCCGTGAAGACCGCTCTGGCCAACGCCAGCACCGCTTACGAAGGCGCCACCAAGGCCGCCAAGCAAGTCGCCGCTGCCGCCCAGGCCAGCGTTGAAAAGGCCACCCTGGTCGCCGTGCAAAACGTCGAAAAGGGCACCAAGGCTGCTGCTACCGCCCTGAAGGTTGCCTGAACGGACGCCTCGCGGTGACATGTCACCGCAAGTTTCCGAGCAAGATCCAAAAAGGCCCTCCGGGGCCTTTTTGCTTTGGGAGTACAGTCTGATGAGTCGTCGCAAATCCCCCCTCGTTTCCGCCCTGTTCAAGCTCACCCGCGCCGGGCTCAAGCAGTCCACCCGCATCGGCAAGGCCGCCACGAAGCAAGGCATCAAGACCGGCGGCCAACTGGCCAAGGCGACCGAGCGGGTGATGTCGGCGGTCGCCACACCCGCCGAGGCGCCCGGCTCGGTTACCGGCGGGCGCTGGTACGAGGGCCGCTGGGGCCTCGGCCCGCTGGCCATGCGGCGCTACCGGCTGTTCATCCCGGTTGGCGCCAGCGCGCGCAAGCCCTTGCCACTGCTTCTGCTGCTCCACGGTTGCGCCCAGGATACGGCGGCCTTTGCGGCCGTCACGCGCTGTGCGGCGGTGGCCAAGTCGCGCGGCTTTGCGGTGCTGATGCCCGAACAGGCCCGCGAGGCCAACCCCCAGCGCTGCTGGAACTGGTTCGGCAGCGATGCCAAGGTCGGGCTGGAGATGCAGATCCTGATGAGTATGGTCGATCACGTGGTGAGCACCCATCCCCGTGTCGGCGGGCCGCTGTTTGCGATCGGCCTGTCGGCTGGCGGTTCGATGGCCTTGAGCCTGGCCCTGCGTCATCCGGAACGCTTCGCCGCGGTCGGCAGCCATTCCGGCGCCGCCCCGAGCAGCGCGACAACGACCCTGCAGGCCGGCCAGGCCATGCGCGGGCGTCGTTCGCCCGACGCCGAGGCCCTTGCCCTGCGTCTGCAGGGCCGGCGTTTGCCGCCGCTGGTGCTGATCCACGGCGATCTCGATCCCATGGTTTCGATTGAAAATGCCCGCGCATCTGCCGGACTGTGGCTGGAGTTGTTGCCGGACGATGTCGTTGCGCGGGAAACGAGCACCGAGGTGCAGCGCGGCACCCGACGCGGCCTGACGCGCAGCGACTGGAAGACCGGTCGCCGGCCTTATGTGCGGCTGTTGCGCATCCACGGGCTGTCCCATGCCTGGAGCGGCGGCCCGGCCGGACAGGCTTTTTCGGACCCGACCGGCCCGGATGCCTTGCGACTGGCCTGGCAGTTTTTTGCTGCGACGCTGGTGCCGACGGTTTCTGCCTGAGCTGCCGGGCTATTCGCTGGCTGGCTTGCTCACTGTCTTTGGGTGGGCGAACTCGCGGCGCAGGCGGGTAAGCCGTTTCAGGCCGGCGGCGATCCGGCCATTCACCGATTCTTCAGGTAGCTCGCCCTTGTCGTCGGCCACGCCTGCCGGCAGGCCGCTCAGCAGGGTCATTGCCGCATCGACGTCGGCCACGGCCCACACGTTAAAGCGCCCGTCCCGCACCGCCTCGACCACTTCCTGGCGCAACATCAGGTGACACACGTTGGCGTGCGGAATCAGCACGCCCTGTTCGCCGGTCAGGCCGCGGGCGCTGCAGATGTCGAAGAAGCCTTCGATTTTCTCGTTGATGCCGCCGACCGGCTGTACCACCCCGAACTGATTGACCGAGCCGGTGACGGCCAGCGACTGGCGCAAGGGGGTGCCGGCAATGGCCGACAGCAGCGCGGTCAGCTCTGCCAGGGAGGCACTGTCGCCCTCCACGCCGCCATAGGATTGCTCGAACACCAGGCTGGCCTTGAGCGATAGCGGCATGCCCAGGCCGAAGCGCGAACCGACGAAGGCCGCCAGGATCATGACGCCCTTGGAATGGATCGGGCCGCCGAGCTTCACTTCGCGCTCAATGTCGACGACCTCGCCATCGCCGACGCGTACGGTGGCGGTGATGCGCATCGGATGGGCAAAGGTGCTGTCGCCAAGGGCGATGACCGCCAGTCCGTTGACCTGCCCTACGTGGGTGCCGGTGGTGGCGATCAGCAACTGACCGCGCACGATCTCGTCCCGGTAGCGCGTGCGCAGGCGTTCGTGGCGGTGGCGCTGGGCTTCGAGGGCCGCTTCCACGTGGGTGCGTTCGATCAGTGGCGCTTCCGCCGTCGCGGCAAAATGGTCGGCCTGGCGCATCAGGTCGTCGATGGGCTGGGTGTGGGTGCTCAGGCGCTCGGCATCGTCGGCCAGGCGTGCGGCGTGTTCGATGATGCGCGCCACCGCTGTGGGCGAAAGGGGGCGCAACTTGTCCTGGCGGGCCAGGGTGGCAACGAGGCGGGCGTAGGCGGCGGTGTTTTCCGGATTGCGTTCGATCTCGCTTTCCATGTCGGCGTTGATCTTGAACAGGGCCGGAAAATCCGGGTCGTACTGGCTCAGCAGGTAATACACCAGCCGTTCGCCGATCAGCACGACCTTGAGTGCGAGGGGCATCGGCTCGGGTTCGAGCTGGATGGTGCTGCCCAGGCCGATCAGCTCGGACAGGGATTCGATGGGCACCGTGCCGGAAGTCAGGCAGCGCTTGAGGCCTTCCCAGGCGTAGGGCTGGGTCAGTACCTTGAGCGCATCGAGAACGAGAAAGCCGCCATTGGCCCGGTGCAGCGCGCCGGCGCGGATCAGCGTGAAGTTGCTTGTCAGGGTGCCCATGTGCACCATGTGTTCGATACGTCCAACCAGATTCTGCAGGGTCGGGTGATCTTCATGGACCACCGGACGGGCACCGCCGGAGGGGTTTTCGACGAGTAGATTGACCAGGTAGCGCTGCACCGAAATCATCCCCGAATAGGTGGTGGTTTCGGTGTCGTCTTCGCTGCGGGTGGATTCACGCAGCGACTCGCCGCTCTCGATGATGTCCTGCTGGACCGCGTCGAGATGGGCGCAAATGTCGGGCAGGTCGGCGTAGGCGGGGCGCAGGTCGTCTACCAGGTGCGTGACGGTGACCCGCAGCGCTTCGCTGCCGGCTTCCTTGATGCGGCTCTGCAGCTCCCGCCGCCAGCGGGGGAAGTCGTTCATCACCTTGTGCAGGCGTTCGCGCAGAGCCTTGATGTGCTCTTCCAGTTCGCGCTGACGGGCTTCGGGCAGTTGCCCGAACTCATCCGGCGTCATGGTCGCTTCGTCGTCCTTCATCGGCACGAAGGCAAAGCCGTGGGGCGTGCGCATCAGGGCCACGCCGAGCGCCCCCGACTCCCGGCCGAGGGCCTGCAGCTCGGCTTCTTCACGCTGCTTTTCTTCTTCCTGCATGGCTTCGAGGCGACTGCGGTATTCGTCGCTCTGAAAAACCGCGCTGATGGCGGGAATCAGCTCCTCGACGAAGTGCTGCATGTCGCCCTGCAGGCGTGCGCCGCGGCCGCAGGGCAGGCGCAGCAACTGCGGACGGTTGGCGTCGACGAAGTTGTAGACGTAGCACCAGTCGGCCGGCGCCTCGCCGCCCATGCGCTGGTCCTCCAGCAACTGACGGATGATGGCGTGGCGGCCGCTGCCCGTTTCACCGAGCAGGAAGAGGTTGTAACCTTCGTGATGGATGTCGAGGCCCAGATGTATCGCCTCAATGGCCCGCCCGTGAATCACCGCAGCGTCCAGGTCGGGGAGGGCGTCGGTGCTGGAGAAGGGGAGTTCCGTCGGATCGCAGGGGGTGTACAGTGCCTTGGGCGGAAGGGGCGTAGGCGAGCGCATCGGACGGACCTCGGATAGTTCTTTGGCTCAAGCATAATCCCGGTTCGGTGTCGGGGCCATCGCCCCGCCGTTGCCGATTCTTTTCGGAGCTTATCCATGCCCGCCACTTCTCTGCAGGACCGTGCCGCTGGCGCGTTGTTGGGCGCTTTCATCGGCGACGCCCTGGCCCTCGGCCCCCACTGGTACTACGATCTCGACGAACTGCGGGCCGATTACGGTAACTGGGTCAGTGACTACACCGACCCGATGCCCGGCCGCTACCATTCGGGCCTGAAGGCGGGCCAGCCATCCCAGGCCGGCGTGCTGCTGGCCCTGACCCTACGCTCGCTGGCCGAGCAGGGCGGCTACGAGGAGGCCGATTTCTGCCGGCGGCTCGACAAGGATTTCTTCCCCCTTCTTGACGGCACACCGATGAACGGCCCTGGCGGCTACACCAGCCAGTCGATTCGCGAAGCCTGGCGCAAGCGCGTTGAAGAGGGCTTGTCGTGGGGCCACTGTGCCGGCAGCGCCGACACCACCGAAGCCGCCGAGCGGACCCTCGCCATTGCCGTGCGCTACGCCTTGCGTCCGGCCGAGATGGCTGCGGCGATCACCCGCAACGCACTGCTTACCCAGAACGACGGCACGGTGCTGGCGATGACCGTCGCCTTTGGTGCGGTGCTTGGCATGCTGGTGGAGGGCCATGCCCTCGATGGAGACATTTCCGGCAAGTTGATGGCGCGTGTAAAGAGCGGCGAGCTGCCGTTTCATGCGGTGACCAGCGGCAAGCTCCAGGCCCCGCGGCCGGGGCAGCCAGAAGCCTCCGTGGCGGGGCGTTTCCCGTCGCCGGATGCACTCCTCGGCCCCGCGTACATGGCCCGTGCGGCGCAGGACCCGGACATCCGCATCGAGCCGGCCTGGAAGGTGTCGCTGGTGTATGGCATGCCCTGCGCGGTGTATCACCAGTTTCCGGCAGCCTATTATCTGGCTGCGCGCTTTCCGGACGACTTTGAAGCGGCGGTGCTCCACGCCGTGAATGGCGGTGGTCAGAACCAGGCCCGGGCGATTCTCACCGGGGCCCTGGCCGGCGCGCAGGTCGGCCTGTCGGGCATTCCACAGCGTTTCCTGGACGGTCTGGAAAACGCCGGCGAGCTGCTTCACATGGCCCGGCAGGTGGCCGTGCAGGCGGCTACTGCCTGAAAGCGGCCGCACGATGCGCTGCGGTTCGCCCGTCTTATCCCATCGTCGTTACAATGGCCGGGTGTCCCGAGCCGCGGGGCGCTGATTGCTGAAGGATTTGCCAAGCCCGGACAACACGGGCCACCAGGAGAAAACACCGTGGGCGTCATTTTTGCCAAAACACTGAAAGGCCACCAGGAGATCGAAACCCGTTCGGGGGATCTCAGCCCCCGTGTGCGTCGTGTCCTGATTTTCATCGATGGCAAGCGCAGCGTCGAGGAGCTGCGCGGGATGCTGCAGTCCGACGATCTGCAGCACACCCTTGGGATGCTGGAGGAGGACGGCTTCATCGGCATGCTCGGCGTGGCCGGCCCGGCCAATGCGAAGAGCGAAGCGCATCCGCCGCCGTCGCTCGCCGCCTTCCGCCTGCATCCGCCCGGCGACGATCCGGTGCGTCTGCAGAAGGCGCGCAACTTCATGCTCAACACCCTTAACGCCTTTGTCGGCGCCCTCGGCACCAGTTCCCTGCAAGACCGCGTCGAGGCCGCCCGCACTCACGCTGACCTGCGCAGCCTGTTCGACGAGTGGTACCACGCCATCGTCAGCTCGCGGGACGGCCGGCGTGAGGCGGAACAACTGCGCAGCAAGCTCCTCGAAGTCATATAGGCATAGTCCGGGGGCGCTTGTCGCGCATCAAGTACCTTCTCCCGGGGCGGGTCTAAGCTCAGTCGCTCCCATGGAAAACTCCGAACTCGACTTCAACATTCCCGGCCGCGAGATTGCTGTCGCGGCGGAGGCCCTCTATCTGGCCAACCTGATGGTCGTGCCGGGGGTGGCCTTTGTCATCCTGGTAGTGTTGTGGTGGCGCGAGCATGACCGTGCGCCCGAACTGGCCCGTCATCATCTGCGCCAGACCGTGGCTGCCAGCCTGTGGGCCGGGGCGCTGCTGGTGGTGGCCAACGCGGCCATCATTCTGACTGGCGGCTACGACGCCGCATCCACCTGGATCATCGTCATTCTCTATTTCACGACCTGTCACGCCACGCTGATCTTCTGCGGCGCCATCGGCCTGGCCAAGGCGCTCGCCGGCAAGCCCTTCCGCTTTCCGCTGATCGGGCCAAAGTGATGGCCGGGCGCATCATTCCCATCATGCCGGCCATGCCGCCGGACGGTGGCCGCCAGCGTTTGCGGCGCTGGGCGCAGGCCGGCTTCTTCGTGCTCTTCGTGTTGGCGCCGGTGTTCAACCTGTTGCGCTTCGACCTGGTGGCCGGCCATGCGTGGTTCCTCGGTTTCGAGTGGCATGCCGGGCTGGAGGATTTTTCTGCCGGCAACATCGGTGCGCTGGAGGCGGTGCAGCGGGTGATCGGCCGCGTGCTGCTGCCGATTCTCGCTGCGGGGGCGCTGCTCATCGGTGTGTCGTGGCGCTGGGGGCGGCTGTATTGCGGCTGGTTGTGCCCGCACTTCTCTGTGGTCGAAACCATCAACACCTTCATGCGCCGGGCCATCGGCAAGCCCAGCGTGTGGGAGCCGCGCACCTTGCCGCCGCGCGAACCGGACGGCACGCCGGTGCACTACGACCGCCTGTGGTGGCTGGTCACCGCGCCGCTGGCGGTAGGCTTTGCCTTCGTGTGGGCGGTGGTGCTGCTCACCTACCTGCTGCCGCCCTTCCAGGTTTACAGCCACCTGCTGGCTGGCGCGCCGAGCCGCAACGAGTTCATCTTCATTACCGCCGGTACCGTGGTGCTGTCGGCCGAGTTTCTCTTTGCCCGGCATTTGTTCTGCCGCTACGCCTGCGCCGTCGGCATGTTCCAGAGCCTGGCCTGGATGGGTAACAAGAAGGCCATGGTGGTGGGCTTCGAGCGCGACCGTGCTGCCGATTGCGCCACCTGCTACAGCGCCTGCGATCACGTGTGCCCGATGCGCCTCAAGCCACGCAACATCAAGCGCACGATGTTCACCTGTACCCAGTGCAGCCAGTGCATCAGTGCCTGCGCCACCACCCAGCGCGACAACCCGAACGGCCCGCTGCTCCAGTGGGTCAGCGGCGAGGCGGCGCGCCACAACGAAGCCGCCTTCAGCGCCCCCAAACAGGAAAGGAAAACCCGTGAAGAATGAAATGTGGGTCGGACTTCAGTCCGACAACGCGCTGTCAGGCCTTCAAGTCAGACTGAAGTCCGACCCACGGGGGGGGCAATGAACGGCTTCAACGACTTTGCCATCGCCCGTGCCGTGCACGTCTTTGCGGTATTGATCTGGATCGGTGGGGTGGCCTTCGTGACCCTCGTGCTGCTGCCGGCCTGCCGCTCGCTGGCCGAGCCACAGGCACAGCTCGACCTGTTCGAGCGGATCGAACACCGCTTTGCCGGCATCGCCCGTCATTCAGTGCTGCTCGCCGGGGCGTCGGGCCTGTGGCTGGTATGGCGGCTGGGCGTGTGGGACCGCTTCACGGATCCGCTCAACTGGTGGTGGATGCACGGCATGGTCGTCGTATGGACCCTGTTCGCGGTGATGCTCTTCATCCTTGAGCCCTTTGTGCTCGACAAGCTCTTCAAGGCGGCCGCCCAGCGTGATCCGCTGGGCACCATGGCACGCATTCAGCGCCTGCATCAGGTGTTGCTGACGGTGAGCCTGATCGTCGTGCTGGGCGCAGTGGCGGGGAGCCACGGAGGGTGGCGTTTCGGCTGACGGCAGCTCTGTGTTGAATTTAACGTCTTTATTGATTTTGTGCAAAAGTCGGCAAAGTCAAAGGGGTTGTGACCGTTATGATTCTCAACGAGTCCCCTGGACCGTAGAGGAAGACATCATGAAAACGCCGACTTTCCCCGAAGCTGCATCGATGCTGGCCGAGCCGGCTGGCGAGATGGAGTGCCTGACCCGCCGCATCGAGCAGGCCGAGGCCGAGCTTGCAGCCCTCCGCAAGGAGCGCGATCAGGCTTTTCGCGCCATTGCCGACCTGCGCAATGAAACCTTCTTCGATCTGGCCCGCAGCGCCGAGCGCAATGATGGCGAATCACCGCTGCACACCGCGCGCATCGGCATCTACACAAGCCTGATCGCCGCCGAACTGGGCTGTCCGGATGCGCATTGCCAGTTGCTCGAACGCGCTGCGCAACTGCACGACATTGGCAAGATCGGGATCCACGCGACCATCCTCAGCAAGCCGGGGCCGCTGACCACCGAAGAATGGAAAATGATGCGCGAACATCCGCGCATCGGCGCCAGCATCATCGGCGAATCGGAGCAGCCGCTGCTCAAGCTGGCCGGCGAAATCGCGATGAGCCACCACGAGCATTTCAATGGCTTTGGCTACCCCTTGGGTCTGGCCGGTGAGGCCATTCCCCTGGCGGGGCGCATCGTCGGGCTTGCCGATTTCTTTGACGCCTTGACCCATGACCGCAGCTATCGTCAGGCGCTGCCCGTCGACAAGGTTTTGTCGATGATCGGCGAACGGCGTGGCGAACAGTTCGATCCGCTGGTCGTCGATGCCTTCATGCGTATTTTCGAGCAGATCGAGGAAGTTCGCGAGCAACTGGTCGAGCAGGAAGCCTTCGGCGATGCGGCGGACTGGGACAGTCCCTGGTGGATGGTTTACTGAACGACCACCGCCGTCTTCTCAGCTCGAACAGCTCACTGACAGCCCCGTTGCCCATTGCGGCGGCGGGGCTGCAAAGCGTTCGTTTTCGGGTTGCTCGTCGAAGGGTCGGGCGAGGCAGGCGAGCACCGCTGCCACCTCGCTGAAATCCTTGGCCCGGGCGCTGCGGATGGCCGATTCGGCGATCCAGTTGCGCAGGATGTACTTCGGATTGACCGCATTCATGGCGGCCTGGCGGTCGGCGTCGGGGCGGCCTTCGGCGCCGAGTCGGGCGGGCCACAGGGCCAGCCAGGCGTCGCCCGCAGCCCGGTCGATGAGCAGGTCGCGCACGGGGGCGTCAGCCTGGGCGCGGCTGGCGTCGTCCACCTGCGCCGGCAGGCGCCCGAGCTGACGGAAGAACAGGGTGTAGTCGGGGTGCTGCTGCTGGAGCAGGCCGAAGGTCTCGCCGATGAAGTCCTCGTCGCCGGGCAGAGCCTGGGCGAGGCCCAGTTTGGCGCGCATCAGGTCCATGAAGTGGCTTTCGAAGGCCGGGGCGTAGCTTTCCTCGATGGCGGCCTGCACCGCGGCGGCCGGGCCGATCAGCGGGGCCAGCGCGCGGCCGAGGGCGTAGAGGTTCCAGTGGCCGATCTGCGGCTGCGACTGGTAGCTGTAGCGGCCGTGGTCGTCCGAATGGTTGCAGATGTGGCCGGCGTCGAAGGCGTCCATGAAGCCGAAGGGGCCGTAGTCGAGGGTCAGGCCAAGGATCGACATGTTGTCGGTGTTCATTACCCCGTGCATGAAACCCACGGCCTGCCAGCGGGCGATCAGTTCGCCGGTGCGCCGGCCCACGTCGCGCAGCAGGGCGTCGTAGGGGTTGGTGGCGGCGCGGCATGCGGGGCGAAAACGGTCGATCACGTAATCGGCCAGCGCGCGTAGTTCATCCGGCTTGTTGCGCGCACTCCAGTGTTCAAATGATCCAAAACGCACGAAGCTCGGCGCCAGGCGGGCGACCACCGCGGCGGTTTCAACCGTCTCGCGGCGAATCGGCGCGTCCGAGCCGACCACGCTGAGGGCTCGGGTGGTCGGGATGCCGAGGGCCGCCATGGCCTCCGAACACAGGAATTCGCGGATGCTCGAACGCAGCACGGCACGGCCGTCGGCGAAGCGCGAGTAGGGCGTCGGACCGGCGCCCTTCAGCTGGACTTCCCAGCCGCTGCCGGTGGCGATTTCGCCGAGCAGATGGGCGCGCCCGTCGCCGAGCTGACCGGCCCACATGCCGAACTGGTGGCCCGAGTACACGGCGGCCAGCGGTTCGCTGCCGGGCAGCAGCGCGTTGCCGGCGAAGACTTCAGCGAACTCGGGGCGGGCTACTTCGGCGGCATCCAGCCCGATCAGCGCGGCGACCTCCTGGCTGGCGGCCACCAGGTAGGGGGCAGGCAGCGGTTCGGGCGGCAGGCGCGTGTAGAAGGCTTCGGGGAGGCGCGCGAAGGCGTTGTCGAAGGGCAGGGTCTCGAGGGTGTGCATGGTCTCTGTCCGGGCGCTTTATCTTTGTGGGTCGGGCAATTTGCCTGCCGGGTTTTCGGTAATCTGGCGGCGCGGCGCACCGGTGGCGTCGCTCGCCAAATCCGACTATTTCAGTATGGTATTACAAGATGCAGCTACGCGGCACCGATGCGGTGGCGGACGGGCACGCCAGGGCCGTCGATCTGAAGCGTCACCTGTTGTTGCGGGTGACGCTGTTTGCGCTGGTGATCGGCCTGATCGCCAGCGGCGTGGTCTTGCAGCAGGCGCAGGAACGCATCCGCAGCCATATTGCGCGCACCGGCGGTACCGTGGAGCGCCTGCTCGCCGGCGAGGCGACCCAGCCGCGTGACGTGTTCCGGCGCAGTCTGGAGTCGATGGACCTGTCGTCCCTCGACGGTATCGGCCCGCTGCTCGGCATCTGTGTGGCAGTCGAGGACATCTACAAGCGTCCGGCCATCCAGCGCTGTTTTGACGATGGCGCCGATCCGCCGGTGCTCGTGCGCTGGCTGCTGGCCCGCGTGATCGGGCCGGAGGTGAGTTACGGAGGCGCGATTGGCCAGTATCCGGGCGTGAAGGTCGGCGAGTTTGTCGTTACGCCCAACCTCGACAGCGAGGCTGTGGAACTCTGGCACCAGATTCGCACGGTGCTGGGGATGACCGTCGGCATCCTGCTGCTCAACCTGCTTGTCTATCTGCCTGTGCGCCGCGCGCTGGGACCAACGGACGCCATTCTGGCGGTGCTCGGGCGCATGGAGGCGGGCGATCTGGCTGCCCGCATGCCGCGTCCGCGCCTCATCGAGTTGCGCCGCATTGCCAGCGGCTTCGATCATCTGGCCGAGCGCTTGCAGAAGACCATCGCCGGCCAGCGCCACCTGGCCCAGCGCCTGCTG
Source organism: Zoogloea oleivorans (assembly GCF_008107625.1). GTDB lineage: Bacteria > Pseudomonadota > Gammaproteobacteria > Burkholderiales > Rhodocyclaceae > Zoogloea > Zoogloea oleivorans. The sequence goes on along the minus strand of NZ_SDKK01000002.1, from coordinate 157,349 downwards.
GCCGTACGCGAGGAGGAGCGGCGGCGCCTCGCGCGCGAGCTCCACGACGAATTCGGCCAGTGCCTCACCTCCATCGGCGCCGAGGCGGCGTTCATTACCGAGGGCGTGCGCGGGCCGCAACCGGCGCTGCTGCCGGCGGCCCGGGCCATTGCGTCGGTCACCGCCCACATGATGGAAAGCCTGCAGGGCATCCTGCTCCAGTTGCGTCCGGTGGGGCTGGAGGAATTCGGCCTGCACGCCGGGCTCGAGGAACTGGTCGGGGGCTGGCGGCGCCGGCTGCCCGAGTGCGTATTCGAGTTACGTGTCGAAGGGCAGGTCGATGACCTGCCGGACGAGCTGACGGTGAGCCTCTACCGCATCGTCCAGGAATGCCTCACCAACGCCCTGCGCCACGCGGCGCCCGGCCGGGTGACGGTGAGCCTGCGGCGTGAGGCGGACGCCTGCACCCTGGTGGTCGAGGACGACGGCGAGGGCACTCCGCTCAGCACGGCGGGCAGCGGGCTGGGCGTGCTGGGCATGCACGAGCGGGTCGAGGCGCTGGGCGGGTGCTTTGCAATGACGCGCTGCGTACCCTGCGGCATGCGCGTCGAGGCGGCGTTTCCGGCCTCGGCAATGGTGGAACACGAGGAAGAACATGCTTGAGAAGACCCGTCTGGTGCTGGTGGACGACCATGCCATCGTGAGGGAAGGCTACCGGCGCTTGCTGGAGTCGCGCGCCGACCTGGCCATTGTCGGCGAGGCGGCCAATGCCCGCGAGGCGCTGGAGCAGTTCAAGGCACTGCTGCCGGATGTGCTGGTGCTCGACCTGGGCCTGCCCGACATGGGCGGGGTGGAACTGATCCGGCGCCTGCTGCAGCGCGACGCCGACGCGCGCATCCTGGTGTTCACCATGCACCGGGAGCCCTTGTTCGCCACCCAGGCCCTGCGCGCCGGGGCACTGGGTTACGTGACCAAGAGCAGCCCGCCGGATGTGCTGGTGGCCGCCGTGTACCAGGTGGCGGCGCGGCGCCAGGTGATCAGCCCGGACATCGCGCCCGAACTGGCGCTGGCCCTCATCGAACGGCCGCGCGAGCCGCTGGCCGAGCTGGCCCCGCGGGAGTTCGAGATCCTGCGCCTGCTGCTCGACGGCTGCAGCGCGGAGGACATCGGTGCGCGGCTGTCGATCTCCGCCAAGACGGTGCAGAACAGCCACTACCAGATCAAGAGCAAGCTCGGCGTGCGCAGCGACATCGAGCTGACCCGGCTGGCGCTGCGCCTTGGCCTGATCTGAGCGGCGCCGGGTTCAGGCCGCCAGGGCCACTTTCTGCGCTTCAAAGAGCGTGATCAGCGTGTCGAAACCGATTACGCCGATGGGCTGGAAATCGTCGTCGAGGAGTTCGTAGAGTGCATCGTCGGCACCGGCCCGGATGCTGAAAAAGACAATCGCTTCCTCCTTGCCGCCACCTTCCCGGTGGGGCTGGGCGCTGGCCGGCGAGCGCGTGTAGCTGCCGGTCGGGCGCACTTCGCGCAGGCTGCCGTCGGCTTCATAGAGGCGGTGCTCGCCCTGTACGACGAAGGTGTGGTTGAGAGCCTGGTGGCGGTGCAGGACGATCTGCTCACCGGCGGCGAAGCGGAACAGCACGTCGGCGATGCGCCGCTCCACGTCCACGTCGAGGATGGTGTAGTGGAGGTGGGGAAAGTCGCCCAGGCGGTTCCAGTGGATGGCGCGGTCGTCGAAGCGGAAATGGGGCACGGAGATTCTCCTTGGTTGGATAGGCCGGTTTTGGCCGTGACCAGTAAAACCCGGCGTGCCGGCGCTCCCCAAGGTCAGTTTGCCCGGCGCCGGGCAGGCATTTTCCCCGGTGCGCGGTGGGCTGCCGGGCGGGTAAATTGCCCGTTGTTTTGGGGGCAAGCATCGGCGGACCGGTTGCCGAGCGGCGCCTAGAGTGGCGGCTGGCCGGTGAGATCCGCTTTCCGGTCGCCAACCCGGAAAAGGATGCAGGCAGATGGCAAGAGTGGCACGGACGGGTTTGCTGGCCCTGGGCTTTCTGGCCGCTTCGGCGTGGGCCGGCGACAACCGCTTCTGCGGTGGCCCGGTCGTGCAGAGTGGTGAACCCACCGATCTGGCTCACGTGGTGGGTGACCAGACTCTCGAGTACATGGCTGACCAGCCGGCCAGCATGATGGTGTGCAGCAAGGGCTACCTGCTGGAAAAGTGTGGCGACCACGAGAACGCCCACAAGGTTTTCGACAAGTGCATTGCCGCCGGCTACATCGGCGCAATGATCTGGAAGGCTCTGATGTTGCAGGACGGTGCCGGCGGCGTGCCGCCCGATCTGCCTGCCGCCGCCGAGCTGATGCGCCGCGCGGCGGGCGCTGGCGATTCGCCCTACGCGACCCTCGGCAAGCTCCACTACGCCAGTGCCCTGCACATGGGCAAGGGGGTGCCGAAGGATGAGGCGGCGGCCCGCCAATGGTTTGAAGCCGCGGCGGCGGACGGCAACCCGGACGCCCTCGAATTCCTGCGTACCGGCTATCACACGGGCGACCGCGACGGGCAGGCACGGGGGGTCGGCGAGTTGCCGGCCGTGCCCTTGCCGGGCGAGTTGATGGAGGAGGCGCCGGTGGTATCTCGCGTGGCGCTGGCCGCCCCCGTACCCGCTGGGGCCCGTCGCCTGAGCCACGACCTTCCGGCGACGCCACCCCCCGCGCCTGCGCTGCCGCAGGTGGATGTCGCCCCGTTGTCCCCGACCGGCCAGCATCTGGCCCGTGTCGAAGCGTCACCCTTGCCGGCGACAACCCTGCCGGTGAGCTTGGCCGCGTTGCTGCTGGTGGCCTTTTTGTCCGGCGTGCTGCACCAGGGTCTGCGCGGCCGCCGTCTTGCCTTTTCAGGAGTCTGAGTCATGAATGAAAGCATCGAAACCTTCATGTACGGCGTCAGCCAGCTGTTTCTCGTGCCGGTGCTGGCGGCCATTGGCGTGCTCTTTCTGTACGCCTTCTATGCGCTGGGCGCTTTCCTGTGGCAGGCGGCCCAGCGGCGGGCCGGGCGTCCGGCGGGCTTCGAGCTGGCTGGCGTGTGGCAGCGAGAACCGGGGCTGGTGATGGCCGATCTGGAAGCCCTGGCGCTCAAGCGTCTGGAGTTTGCCCGTATTGCCACCCGTGTCGCGCCGATGCTGGGGCTGGTGGCGACGATGATCCCGATGGGGCCGGCTCTCAAGGCGCTCGGCGACGGGCAACTGACGGATGTGTCGCGCAGCCTGATGGTGGCGTTTTCGGCGGTGATCCTGGCCCTGATCGCGGCGGCGCTGACCTACTGGGTGGTGAATGTGCGACGACGCTGGTACGCGGCCGATCTGCTGGCCATCGAGAAGGCGGAGGCTGCGCGATGAAGCTGCGTTTGCAGGATGCCGGCGACGACGCCGACGATCCGGTGCTGTCGCTGGTCAATCTGATCGATGTGTTCCTCGTCATCATCGCGGCCCTGTTGCTGGCGGTGGCGAAGAATCCGCTCAACCCTTTCAGCGACGAGAAGGTGACGGTGATCCGCAAGGCCGGCACGCCGGAGATGGAGGTGGTGGTGAAGGACGGGCGCAAGATCGAGCACTTCAAGGGCGACGGCGCGAGCCAGTCTGCCGGTCGGGGCGTCAAGGCCGGTACGGCCTGGCGGATGCCGGACGGCTCGCTGGTCTACGTGCCGGACTGAGGCAGCCCGGCACGCGGCACGCGGATCTCGAACATTGCGCCACCGTCCGGGTGATTGCGTGCCGAGATGGTGCCGCTGTGGCCGCGGACGATTTCCTGGGTGATGGCGAGGCCAAGACCGGTGCCGCCGGCGCCGGTCTTGGTGGCACTGCTCTGCACGAACTTGTCGAAGATGCGTTCTTCTTCACCGGGCGGAATGCCGATCCCCCGGTCATGCACGGTGAGGGCCAGGGCTTCCCGTTTGCCGAGCATGGCGTCGCTGAGGGTGACGGTGATGGTGCTGCCTTCCGGTGAGAACTTGATGGCGTTGGAGAGCAGGTTCTGCACGGCGTGGTGAAACTGCTGGGTGTCGATCAGGGCGACAGTGCTGGCTGTCTGGCAGTTGATGGCGAGGGTGATGCCGCTGCTCGTCATGAGGGCGCCCAGGTCGTTGTGGACCCGCTCCACGACGGTGGCCATGTCGGCCAGACGGAGCATGAAGTCCACCCGTCGGGATTCAAGTTTGGCCAGATCGAGCAGGTCATTGACCAGCACCCCCAGGCGGCTGCCGCTCTGGTGAATGCGCTCGAAGTAATTGATGATCTTCTCGTCCGGCGCCTGGCCGGTACGGGTTTCACCGAGCCGGGCGTAGGACAGGATGCCGTGCAGCGGAGTGCGGAACTCGTGCGACATGTTGGCCAGGAACTCGCTCTTCAGGTGGTTGGCCCGTTCGGCGGCCTCCTTGGCGGCGACCACGTCGGCGGTTTGCGCGGCGACCAGTTCGGACAGGTGGTCGCGGTGGCGGCGCAGTTCGGCTTCGATGGACTTGCGGGCCGAGATGTCCTTGGCGGTGCCTCGATAACCAAGGAATTCACCGCTGGCCGAAAACGTCGGCAGGCCGGCCACGCTGAGCCAGGTCAGGTCGGTGGCGTGGGGGCGGATGCAGTAGTCAAAGTCGCGAAACTCCATCCGCCGGGCCACGGCATCGTGGTAACCGAGCCATTTCGTGGTGTCGGCGAGGTCTTCTTCCGTGGCGAAGTCTTCCCGTCGCGCGCCGCGCACGATGTCGATGAGTTGTTTGCTGTTGCGGCTGGGGCCGATGTATTCGGTGAAGCGCATCTCGGCGTCGGTTTCCCAGTACCAGTCGGAGGATACCGCTGAGTAGTCGCGGAAGCGCTGCTCGCTGTCCTTGAGGGCTTGCTCGCGGGTGCGCAGGGCAGTGATGTCGGAGCCGACGATGACGACGCCCTGCAGCTTGCCGCTGCGATCATGGAGGGTTGAGGCGCGCAGCATGAAGTGGCGCAGGGTGGCGTCGGGCAGGCGGCTTTCGATACAGGTTTCCATCTCCAGGTTGCCGCGCAGCAGGATGGTGCGGAACAGTACGCTGCCGGCGGCGACACTGGGGGCAGCCTGGTGCAGCGGGGCCAGGGTTTCGGCGGTGAGCAGGCTGTCGGGTGAGCTGCCGACGAGGCTGGCTGGGTCGATCCCCAGGCAGCGCCGGACGGCGGCATTGGCCTGCTTGATGCAGCCGAAGCGGTCCACCACCAGCAGCAGACTGTCCATGGTGTCCATCACGTTGGTGACGAAGGCACTCAGGCGGGCCTGCTCGGCACTGCGCTCTTCGAGCAGGCGGGACTTGGCGCTGACCTCGTCGACCATGGCGTCCATCATCACGGTGACGGCGCCGATCTGCTGTTCGAGGCTGGTGTTGGCGTGGCGCAGGGCTTCGAGCTCGGCCTGCAGGCGCTGGATGTCCGCCTGGGAGGTGGCAGTGGGGGGCGCTTCATCGTTCATGATGAGAACGAAGTCGTCGCCGTCCCTGCGCACCGGTAGCGTATGGCCGATGCCCTCGGTTTCGACCTTGAGTCCGTGGGCCGGGCAGACGATGCGGCCTTCCTCGTCTTCCGGGCTCTCGTCAAGGCGGTAGCCTTCGTGGGGACAGGTGGCGGACAGGGCTGTCCAGGCGGCCCCGCGCTTGATGATCAGGATGTGCTGTCGGCCCGGTCGGCCGGGCAGGTCTACCACGCCACACAGGCGGTTGCGCTGGCCAGCGACCTGGCGCAGCTGGCGGATTGGAATTGTGCGGCCGGTGCTCATGACAGGTGTTCCATGACCCTGCGGGCGGCACGGGCGATGCTGCCGGCGACGGGGTGTGAGAGCCCGGGCGTGAAGGGCTGTGTGGACTCGATTTCGATGCCGATCAGGTGGATTTCCGGCAGATGCGCGAGCGCCAGTGGAAGCAGGCGCAGCAGGGCGCCGACGCCGGCGCCGTGGAAGCCGCCGGGGGCTTCGTCGGTGTCGGCGGCCTCGGCGAGGAGCAGGGCGTCGAGGTCGTGCACCGAACCGGGGGCACCGAAGCCGCGCAGGGCATCCACCACCACGGCGCGGCGGCAGCCGTCGAAACAGCCGATGGCGGCAAGCCCGGCGATGTCGGCACGCATCAGGCGCACGCCGGAGGGCAGCCGCTTTGTGGCAAGCAGGGCATGAACAGCCGGGCCGACACCATCGTCGCCGTGCAGCTCGTTGCCGAAGCAGATGATGTGGATGTCGTCAGACGCCATAGCGGTGTCGTTCCGCGCGTCCGACAAAGTGCACCGTGCATACCAGGCAGGGGTCGTGGGAGCGGACGATGTGGCCGATTTCGATGGGGTCGGCCGGGTCGGCCAGTTCGACCCCGATGACGCTTTCTTCCCAGTGGCCGTGCTGGCCGGCGCTGTCCTTCGGCGAAGCGTTCCAGGCGGTGGGGGTGACGATCTGGTAGCGGCTGATGCGCCCGTCTGTTACCTGTATCCAGTGTCCGAGGCTGCCCCGGGCGGCCTGTACCAGGCCGTAGCCTTCACCCTGGTCGAGGGCGCCGGCCGGCGGGGGCAGGTAGTGGGGCGTGCCGAGCTGGCGGGCGAGTTCGGCCAGGTGTTGCTTCATCAGGTGCAGGGTCAGGCCGGTACGGCGCAGTCGGGCAAACTGGCGCAGCCAGGCGTTGGGGCCTTCGAGGGCGAGCAGGGATACGATGAGCTGGTCGCCGCCGGTGAGCAGTTCGGCCAGCGGGCCGGTTTCGATCACCTTGTCGCCGTAGCGGGGGGCCTTGGCCCAGGTGTAGCGGTCGGTGTCGGGCTGGTAGTCGGGCACCGTTTCGCCGATGTAGGGGTGGCGCCCGCCCGGGTAGGGGCGGTACCAGGAATGGCGCACGTGCTCGTTGATGATGTCCGGGTTGAAGGCGTCCAGCTGGCCGTGGTCGGCGTGGTAGAGGCCCGCGGGGAGCAGGCCGGCCGGCTCGCCGTAGGGTGGCTGCCAGCGCAGCGGGTCGTGCCACGAGCCGGCACTGAGAAAGTAACGGGCGCCGGCGCCGATGTGGTGCAGGCCGATGGCACGGGCGAAGCGGGTCAGGAGGCCGAGGGCGCTGGCGGCGTGGGGGGCGGCGTCGAGCCAGCTGAAGAAGGCGTCGGCGCTGTCGAGGGCCAGCCAGTTGTCGAGGCTGTCGCCGATAACGTCGAGTTCGTACCACTCGATGGTCCGGTCCACGATGTCCTGGCAGTCCATCAGGTCGCGGGCGGTGGCGCCGCGGGTGATGCCGCCGGGCAGCATGTAGGAGGAGTGCGGCCACTGGCCGCCGTAGATGGCGACCAGTTCGACCACCTTGCGGCTGGCGGCGAGGGTCGAGCGCACGATGCGCCCCTTCATGGGGGCGAAGGCCGCCTCGATGTCCGCGAACAGGGGCTGCGCCGCGTAGCGCGGATGGACGAAGTCCGGGGTGAAGAACAGGAAGCTCTGGCGCAGGTCGCTCTGCACGTTTTCGGCCATCAGGCACAGGTTGCGCACGAGGGTGGCGTGGGGCGACACCGGCAGCTGGGCCATGCGCTCCAGCGCCAGCGCGGCAGTGTACAGGTGGGCGGTGCCGCAGATGCCGCACACGCGGGGCGTGATCACCAGCCCGTCCTTGGGCGCGCGGCCGATCAGCAGTTGCTCGAAGCCGCGGAACAGCGTGCCGACGCAGCGGGCGTCCACCACCCGGTTGCCGTCCAGATCCACCTGGAACTCCAGGTCACCTTCCACGCGGTTGAGGTCGATGTTGAGGGTGGTGCGGCTCATGGGGCGTGCCTTCAGGGCTCCATCTCGCGATTCTTTACGCGCAGTGGAGCGGCCGCGTGGGCGAGGTTCTTGTAGGCCATGTAGTGGGCGCGGGAGACGCCCAGTGGCAGGGTCACCGGCACCGCACCGATTTTCTCGGTACGGAACAGGTCGCCATCCCGTGGAAAGCCGGGTGAGGTGCACCCGAAGCACGGAACACCGGCGCGGGGCTTGCTGCTGCGCCCGTTCCACAGTTCGCTGTTGCAGTTGGCCAGGGTGCTGGGGCCCTGACAGCCGAGGTTGAAGTACATGCAGCCGCGGCCGCCGGGCACGGTCTCTTCGACGTCGTACTCGTGGTATTCGTTGCGCGTGCAGCCTTGGTGCACCGTGGTGCTGAAGAAAAGGCGTGGCCGGTTGAGGAAGTCGAGTTCCAGCGGCAAATCCTGGGCGAGCATGGCCAGGCTGCGGGTGATGGTGGTCGGATGGGTCGGGCAGCCGGCCAGGTTGATGACCGGCAGGCCGGCACCGGAGCGCCATTCCGGTGGCAGCAGCCCGCCCGGTTGTTCGTGGTCGAACTGCAGGCCGGTGCAGTCGGTGGGATTGGGCGGCGCGGCGGGAATGCCGCCGAAGGCCGAGCAGGTGCCCACGGCGACCACGTAACGCGCGCGCCGGGCGAGGGCTTCGGCGATCTGGATCTTGGGGCGGCCGCGGTAGCTGTCGAACATGCCGGTGCCAAAGGGGCCGGTGATGAGGCTGCCTTCAACGCACAGGATGTCGAGTGCCTGGGTGCCGGCCTCGATGGCTGCGATCAGCTTGCCCAGCCCGCCAGGTGGCGTGTCGGAGAGGGATGGGTGCCACAGCAGCTCAATGCTGCCCTTGCGCATCAGGCTTTCGATGGAGGGGCTGTCCGCGTTGAGCAGCGACATGGTGTCGCCGCTGCAGGCGCCGGTTTGAAGCCATAACAGGGTGGCCATGGATGGGTTCTCTCCGCAGGAGCGCGATTCGTGAGTGCTGCGATCATGTGACCGCGGTATGGCGCCACGTGCTTCCTGAGAAGTTCACGTCAATCGGGGGCGCAGCCTTTAGGAGAAGGTCAAAGAAACCTGTTGGTTATTGCCCGTAATGGGTTTGGCGCGTGTCGCCGTCCTGCGCCAGAGGAGAGGGTCCTCGCTCAAACGCCTGGCGCAGGGCTAGGTCGTCCGGCCCGAGGGGGATCAGCCGGGCGCTGAGGCGCAGGGTCGGGCAGTGGGCCGAGGCGGAGTCAGGGCTGAACTCGGCCAGGTCTACGAGCAGGCGGTTGGACTGGACCCGCAGCACGTCGTGAGCCGTCACCAGCAGGGTGCCGCAGGAGATGCGTGCCCACGGTACGTAGCCGTCCGGGTTGCCGTGCAGGTCGGCCCGGGTCCAGCGCAGGCGCTGGGTTTCAGGAGCGTTGCCGTCGAACAGCAGGTGGAGCTTGCCGGAGCTGTCATGCAGGGAGCCGAGGAACATCTCGGCTTCGGGGCTCAGGCGGACCCGCAACGAGTCGACAATGCCGGCCGGGTGTGTGCTCATGGTCCTTCCTTTCGTTTGTCGTCGTCGGGTGAAAAAACACGCACCTTGTCGGGCTCAGTGTCCCGGGATGGGAGGCAGGGTCGACAGTTCGTTTTCGTTGAACAGGCGGGAACGGGTCACAAAGGCCTTGCCCTTGCCGCAGTCGAGGGAGAAATCGCCACCCTTGCCGGGTTCCACGTCGAGGGTCAGCTGGCTGCTACCGTAGTAGGAAAACTCCTGGTGGCCCAGGTAGAAGGGCGCGCCGGCTACGTCGCCGAGCAGCACCATCGTCGGGCCGGGCTGCACTTCACCGACCTTGTAGCAGTTGGGCACGCTGCCGTCGCAGCAGCCGCCGGAAAGCAGGAACATCAGCGGGCCGAACTCGGCAGCGAGTTCGTCAATGAAGCGGCAGGCCGCCTCGGTGGCCACGATGCGAGCGGTCATGATGGGGTCCTTGAAGAAAAAAACGGGGCGAGAAACCTCGCCCCGTAACACCTTGCCTTACTCGTTTGACTCGGGGATCAGAAGAATCCCAGGGCGTTCGGGCTGTAGCTGACCAGCAGGTTCTTGGTCTGTTGGTAGTGGTCGAGCATCATCTTGTGGGTTTCGCGGCCGATGCCGGACTCCTTGTAGCCGCCGAAGGTCGCACCCGCCGGGTAGGCGTGGTAGCAGTTGGTCCAGACGCGGCCGGCCTTGATGCCACGGCCCATGCGGAAGGCGCGGCTGCCGTCACGGCTCCATACGCCGGCGCCGAGGCCGTACGGGGTGTCGTTGGCGATGGCCAGGGCTTCGGCTTCGTCCTTGAAGGTGGTCACGGCCAGCACCGGTCCGAAGATCTCTTCCTGGAAGATGCGCATCTTGTTGTGGCCCTTGAAGAGGGTCGGCTGGATGTAGTAGCCGCCTTCAAGGTCGCCGCCCAGATGGGCGCGCTCGCCGCCGACCAGGCATTCGGCGCCATCCTGCTGGCCGACTTCCATGTAGGACATGATCTTGTTGAGCTGATCGGCGGAAGCCTGGGCACCCATCATGCTGTCGGTGTCGAGCGGGCTGAGCTGCTTGATGGCCTTGACGCGGGCCAGCACCTTTTCCATGAAACGATCGTAGATCGATTCGTGGATCAGGGCGCGGGACGGGCAGGTACACACTTCGCCCTGGTTGAAGGCGAACAGCACCATGCCTTCGACAGCCTTGTCGAGGAAGGCGTCGTCGGCGGCCATCACATCTTCAAAGAAGATGTTGGGGGACTTGCCGCCGAGTTCCAGGGTGGCCGGAATCAGGTTGGTGGCAGCGGCCTGGGCGATGACGCGGCCGGTAGCGGTGGAGCCGGTGAAGGCGATCTTGGCGATACGCTTGCTGGTGGCCAGCGGCATGCCGGCTTCGCGGCCAAAACCGTTGATGATGTTCAGCACGCCGGGGGGAATCAGGTCGGCGACCAGTTCGGCCAGCACCAGGATGGAGATCGGGGTGGATTCGGCGGGCTTCAGAACCACGCAGTTGCCGGCGCCGATGGCGGGAGCCAGCTTCCAGGCCGCCATCAGGATCGGGAAGTTCCAGGGAATGATCTGGCCAACGACGCCGAGGGGCTCGTGGAAGTGATAAGCGATGGTGTTTTCGTCGATCTCGCTGATGCTGCCTTCCTGGGCGCGCAGACAGCCGGCGAAGTAGCGGAAGTGATCGACAGCCAGCGGGATGTCGGCGTTCAGGGTTTCGCGGATGGCCTTGCCGTTATCGACGGTCTCGGCGTAGGCCAGCAGTTCGATGTTGGCTTCCAGGCGGTCGGCGATCTTCAGCAGCAGGTTGGCGCGCTCGGTGGGGGAGGTACGGCCCCAGGAGTCGGCGACAGCGTGGGCGGCGTCGAGGGCCAGTTCCACGTCTTCGGCGGTGGAGCGGGCGGCCTGGGTGTAGACCTTGCCGGTGATCGGGGTGATGACGTCGAAGTATTCACCCTTGACCGGGGCAACCCACTTGCCACCGATGAAGTTGTCGTACTTGGACTTGTATTGGACTTTGGCTTCGGCAGTACCGGGCAGTGCGTAAAGCATGAATGTCTCCTCCTGGATTTGATTGAAAACGCGTTGTGCAGCGTTGTCATCCATTCAGCAGGGGTCATGCCAGCTCCGGATCAGCTCTCGTTATGGGATCAAATGTCTTTTTTATCAGTCCCTTGGTGAGGGTGTGCCATTTTTGTGCAGCGCCGCATCGGCTGCCTGGGGGTGTCTCGAAACGGGACGGTTGCTCCATGCCAAGTGCACGATGGAGCACTTTTGTGAATGCGGTGTGTCAGGCTGTGCCGCCTCCCGCATCTTGGCTCAGGCGATCCGGAAGCGCCCCGACAGGTCTTCCAGGGTGTGGGCGAGGGTGGACAGGTCGTCCGCCGCACGGGTGAGGGTGGCGGCGCTGGCGGCGTTGGATTCGGAGGCGCCGGCGATCCGTTCGACCCGCTGGGCAATATCCCGGGCGGCCGTCGATTGTTCGTTGAGGCCGAGGTTGATGCCTTCCACCGAGGCGAGTACCTGACGGGTGCTGTGCTGGATGTTGCCGACGGTCTGGCCTGCTTCGTCGGCGAGGGTGACGCCGCGGGCGACCCGGTTCACGCCGCTTTCCATGTCGTCGGCGGCACTGCGGGTGGCCGCCTGGATGCGTTCGATCATGGTGGTGATTTCGGCGGTGGATTTGGTTGTGCGCTCGGCCAGTTTGCGCACCTCATCGGCCACCACGGCAAAGCCGTGCCCCGACTCGCCGGCCCGGGCGGCTTCGATGGCGGCATTGAGGGCCAGCAGGTTGGTCTGGTCGGCGATTTCCTTGATGACGCCGACGATCATCGAGATGCCGCCGGACAGGTTCTCCAGTTCGCGGACCGAGTTCGCCGAGATGTTGACCGACTGGGCGATGGAGCGCATTTCGGCTGCCGCATCGCCGATCACCCGGGCGCCGCTGGTGGCCTGCTGGCCGGAACTTTCCGACAACTGGTGGGATTCGCGGGCATGGTCGCCGATATGGTCGATGGAGACGGACAACTCCTCGACGGCCGCCGCCATCGCCGCAGCTGATTCGGCCTGGTCTTCTGCCAGTTGGTAGGTTTCGCTGGCGGTGCTGCTGAGCTGGCGGGCGTTGGTGAGGAGGGCCTTGACCTCGTTACGGATCGAGGCGATCAGTTCGTGGAGGTTGTTGCGCATGACGGCCATATGGACGATCAGGGCGCCCAGTTCGTCATTGCTGGCAGCGGGCAGGGGCTGGAGCATGTTGCCGGCGGCGATGGCTTCGGCGACGGTCTTCCCGCCCGCAATCGATTGACTGAGCCGGCGGGTCAGCAGGAGGGTTGCCAGGCGGCAAGGGTCAGGCCTGCGGCCATTCCGGAAAGCAGTTGCAGGCTTGTCTGGTAGCGTGCTTCAGCCCTGTCCGCTTCGATTTTTCCTGTGCCTTGCGAGGCGCTCGCCGGGTTCTCATGAAGCGTCCTGAGGGCATCGCGGCTGCTGCCGGCGGCATTCAGACCCACCAGACCGACGATCAGGCACAGGGCAGCAAGGCTGCCGGTGATCAGGTAAATGCGGGTGATCAGACCCGTTTGCGGCATGAACCGTCTGAACGCGGCCAACAGGCCGGTGGGCGCGAGTCGTCCTTCGTCGAGGCGGATGTCCGTGTCGCTGCGCATTCGCGCATACAGTGCTTCGGCGCTGGCGATTTCTTCGCGGCTGGCCTTGATGCGCACCGACATATAGCCCGAACCGTCGGCCATGGGTGTGGCGGTGGCGCGTACCCAGTAGAAATCGCCGTTCTTGCGCCGGTTCTTGACGATGCCGCTCCACGGTCGGCCACGTTCCAGGCTGGCCCACATGTCCCTGTAGGCCTCGGGCGGCATGTCCGGGTGGCGGACGATATTGTGGGCCTGTCCGAGCAGTTCTTCGCGGGTGAAGCCGCTGGCTTCAACGAACTCGTCGTTGCAACTGGCGATCAGGCCTTTCCGGTCGGTGCGGCTGATGATGGCGGCCCCGTCCTGAATGAAGTACTCGGTACGGGTGACGGGAAGGTTGCTGCGCATGGCGGGCTCCGGGGCATGGACTCAACCCTGGGCTTAACGGTCAGGGGGCGAGCTCCTGAAGGGCGCGCCAGATGCCGAGTGACTTTTGTCACAGGTCTCGTTGCCAGCAACGGCCATGCCTGTCAGCCGCGTATCTCGTTACTGCGGCTGGTGCCGGTAACTTTGCCGTCCATGTCGAAATGGATGTTGAAGAACACCGCGGCGTTGAATTCGGGAGGCAGGCGCCAGTCCCAGACCTCTTCCTTCTTCATCGCGAAGCTTTGCACCGAGCGCGGTTTGCCGAGCAGGCGACGCACCTGGTCCTTCGTCCAGCCGGCCTCGACGCGGGCGAAGTTTTGCGGGGTGAGCACGTTTTCGAGGTTTTTCAGGATGTTGTCTGGCCCGATGGTGGCCATGAAACACTCGGTGCCTTCGGGCTGGCGGGTGTATTCCCAGGTCACGCTGCCGTCGTCGTTGCGCCATTCGATACCCGGTTTGCCGAGCTTGTCGCGCACATCGAAGCCGGTAGAAACGCCGGGTTTCAGGTCCTTCAGGTTGACCGCGTCGCAGCCGATCAGGCCGATGGCCGCCAGGGCGCCGAGAAAAAGGGAGAGCAGACTGCGCATGGGGAAATCTCCGGATTGGCCCGTATCCCGCCAAAGGGGCCGGGCTTGGTTACAATCGCCGTCATTCTGGCATGAACGCCCTTTGCGGAGGATCAACAGGTGAAACACAGCGTGATGATGCTGGCCCTGGCCGGCGTGACGATGACGGGCAGCACGGCAGCCCTTGCCGACATGATCGTCAAGATCGGTTTTGCCGGCCCGCTGACCGGGCCGATTGCCCACGTCGGCAAGGACGAACAGTACGGCGCCCAGCTGGCCCTCGACGATGCCAACGCGAAGGGCCTCAGCCTGGGCGGCCAGAAGGTGAAGTTCGAACTGATGGCCGAGGACGACCAGGCCGATCCGCGCACCGCCACCACCGTTGCTCAGCGCCTTGCCGATGCCGGCGTGAAGGGCGTGGTGGGCCACGTCACCTCCGGTGCGGCGATTCCGGCCTCGCGCATTTACGAGCAGGCCGGCATTCCGGCGATCACCCCGTCGTCCACCAGCCCCAAGCTCACCCAGCAGAAGTACAAGACCACCTACCGCGTCATCGCCAACGACCTGCAACAGGGCGCGGCCATGGCCCGGTTCGCCACCGAGGTGCTCAAGGCGAAGCGCATTGCCGTCATCGACGACCGCACTGCCTACGGGCAGGGGCTTGCCGATGCGGTGGTGGACAGCCTCAAACGCCTCGGCGTGACGCCGGTCGGGCGGGAGTTCACCACCGACAAGTCCACCGATTTCGCGGCCATTCTGACCAAGCTGAAGGGCGCCCAGCCCGACGCGATCTTCTACGGCGGCATGGACGCCCAGGGCGCGCCGGTCCTCAAGCAGATGAAGCAGCTTGGCATCGCGGCCAAGTACCTGGGCGGCGACGGCGCGTGCACTGCCGAGATGATCAAGATTGCCGGTGCGGCCATGAGCCCCGACGTGTATTGCACCCAGGCCGGCATCCCGATGGACAAGATGCCCGGCGGCAAGGACTTCAACGAACGCTTCAAGAAGCGCTTCGGCGTGCCGGTGCAGCTTTATGCGCCTTACAGCTACGACGCCGCCAGTGCCCTCATCGAAGCGATGAAGCTGGCCAATTCGGCGGAACCGGCCAAGTACCTGCCGCAGCTCCAGAAAGTCGCCTTCAAGGGTGTCACCGGCAACATTGCCTTCGATCCGAGCGGCGACAGCCGCGAGGGTGGCGTGACGCTCTACCAGTTCAACAGCGGCAAATGGGAAGCCCGGCCCTGATCGGCCCCGAAGTTGCTAGACAGCCTTGCCCCGTATAAACCAGAGGAGAAACCCGCATGAAACACACCCTTGTCGCCCTTGCCGTGCTCGGTCTTGGTGCATCCGCAGTGCACGCCCAGGAAGTCGTCAAGCTCGGCACCGCCGCGCCCCTTACCGGCACCCAGTCGCATCTGGGCAAGGACATCGAAAACGGCGTGCGCCTCGCCATCGAGGAATACAACGCCAAGGGCGTGACGCTCGGCGGCAAGAAGGTGAAGTTTGAAGTGCAGGCCGAGGATGACCAGGCCGACCCGAAGACCGCCACCACCGTGGCCCAGCGCCTGGTGGACAGCGGCGTCAAGGGGGTTATCGGGCACCTCAATTCCGGTGCTTCGATCCCGGCCTCGCGCATTTACAACGAAGGCGGCATTCCGCAGGTTTCCCCGGCTTCCACCAACCCCAAGCTGACCCAGCAGAACTTCAAGGCCACCTTCCGCACCATCGCCAACGACGTGCAGCAGGGCCTGGCCATCGGCAAGTACGCGGCCACCAAGCTGGGCACCAAGATCGCCCTCATCGACGACCGCACGGCCTACGGCCAGGGTCTGGCGGATGAAGTCGAAAAGGCCGTCAAGGCCAGCGGCGGCAAGCTGGTGGCGCGTGAATTCACCAGCGACAAGGCCACCGACTTCCTGTCCATCCTGACCCGCATCAAGGCCCAGAACCCCGAGGTGATCGTCTACAGCGGCATGGACACCCAGGCCGGCCCGATGCTCAAGCAGATCAAGCAGCTCGGCCTCAACGTCAAGTTCATCACCGGCGACGGCGCTTGCACCGGCGAAGTGATCAAGCTGGCCGGTGACGCCATCACCGGCAACACCTTCTGCACCCAGCCCGGCCTGCCCCTCGACAAGATGCCCGGCGGCAAGAACTTCAACGAGCGCTTCAAGAAGCGCTTCAATGCCGATGTGCAGATCTACGCGCCGTATTCCTACGACGCCACCTCGGCCATCATCGAGGCCATGAAGGCCGCCAACAGCAGCGATCCGGCCAAGTACGCGGCGTCGATTGCCAAGGTGAACTTCCCCGGCGTGATCGGCACCGTGGCCTTTGACGCCAAGGGCGACATCAAGGACGGCGCAGTCACCGTCTACCAATTCAAGGCCGGCAAGTGGGAAACCGCCAACTAAGCTGACCTGCCTCTCAAGGGGCGCGCCATCCGGTGCGCCCCAGTCGTTTCGTTCTCCCACCCTTTCCGGGTCGCATCAATGGAAACCCTTCTCCAACAAACCGTAAACGGCCTCGTCGTGGGCAGCGTGTATGCGCTGGTCGCCCTCGGCTACACGATGGTCTACGGCATTCTCGGGCTGATCAACTTCGCCCACGGCGACGTGCTGATGATCGGCGCGCTGGTCGCCCTCGAGGCAATCCGCCTGATCCAGCTCTACGCGCCTGACCTCGGCCTGATTCCCACGCTGCTCGGCGGTCTCGGCGTGTCGGTCATCGTGTGCATGGCCCTCGGCTACACCATCGAACGCACCGCCTACCGTCGCCTGCGCAATGCGCCGCGGCTGGCCCCGCTGATCACCGCCATCGGCGTGTCCTTCTTGCTCCAGACCCTCGCCATGATCATCTGGGGGCGCAACTACCACACCTTCCCGCAGCTGGTTTCCACTACGCCGCTCGAACCCGTGGCCGGCGTTTTCATCACCCCGGTGCAGATCGCCATCCTGGTGGTGTCCGCCACGCTGATGGTGGCCCTGCTGCTGCTGGTCAACAAGACCCGCCTCGGCCGCGCCATGCGTGCTACTGCCGAAAATCACAAGGTGGCCAGCCTGATGGGTGTGGACACCAACAAGATCATCGCTGCCACCTTCATCATCGGTTCGGCCCTGGCCGCCGTGGCCGGCGTCATGTTTTCGTCGAACTACGGCATCGCCCACTACGCGATGGGCTTCATGCCTGGCCTCAAGGCCTTTACGGCGGCGGTGCTGGGCGGCATCGGCAACCTTGGCGGGGCGATGCTCGGCGGGCTGCTGCTCGGGCTGGTCGAGTCCATCGGCGCCGGTTACATCGAGGACATGAGTTTCGGTTTCCTCAACTCCAGCTACCAGGACATCTTCGCCTTCGTCATTCTCGGCATCGTGCTCATCTTCCGGCCTACCGGCCTGCTGGGCGAGCGGGTGGCCGACCGGGCTTGAGGACACTTCCATGAACCAACTCGCTCTCGCCATTCCGTGGCTCGGCAAGCGCAACCCGGCGGCGGCCCGCTGGGTGGTGATCGCCCTGGCCCTCGCCGCGCCGCTGATTGCCGTGCTGTTCGGCAAGACCTGGGTGCGCATTCTCGATTTTGCGATGCTCTACGTGATGCTCGCCATCGGCCTCAACCTGGTGGTGGGCTTCGCCGGTCTGCTCGACCTGGGCTACATCGCCTTCTACGCGGTGGGTGCCTACACCTTCGCCTTCCTCGCTTCGCCGCACTTCGACATCCACCTGCCTTTCTGGCTGGTGCTGCCGGCAGGCGCAGGCTTTGCCGCGCTGGCCGGGATCATCCTCGGCCTGCCCACGCTGCGCCTGCGTGGCGACTACCTGGCCATCGTCACGCTGGGTTTCGGCGAGATCGTGCGCATCTTCCTCAACAACCTGAACCACCCGATCAACATCACCAACGGGCCGCAGGGCATCAACATGGTCGACCCGCTGGTGCTCTTCGGCTGGGACATCTCCCAGGGGCTGCAGATTGGCGAGTCGTTCAAGATCAACTCGCTGTTCCTGTACTACTACGTCTTCCTGGCCTTCGTGGTGCTGTCGATCATCCTCGTCCAGCGCTTGCAGATTTCCCGCATCGGGCGGGCCTGGGCGGCGATTCGTGACGACGAGCTGGCGGCCAAGGCGATCGGTATCAACACCCGCAACATGAAGCTGCTGGCCTTCTCGCTGGGGGCCACCTTTGGTGGCGTGTCCGGCGGGCTGTTCGCGGCCTTCCAGGGCTTCGTGTCGCCCGAGAGTTTTTCGCTGATGGAATCCATTGCCGTGCTGACGATGATCGTCTTTGGCGGCATGGGCAACCTGGCCGGCGTCATCGTCGGCGCGTTGGCCCTCACTGCGCTGCCGGAAATCCTGCGCTACGTGGCCGTGCCGGTGCAGCAGGCGCTGTTCGACCGGGTCATCCTCGACCCCGAAGTGCTGCGCATGCTGCTGCTGTCGCTGGCGATGATCTTCATGATGCTGCTGCGCCCGTCGGGGCTGATCCCCGCCTACAGCCGCTATTCGCGTCCTGAACTGGTCGTTGGCAAGGAAAGCAGCGGGGAGGCCGCCAAGTGATCACGCTCCTCGAAGCCCGCGGCATCGGCAAGCGCTTCGGCGGCCTCACGGCCTTGTCCGACGTGTCGCTGACCATCCGCAAGGGCGAGATCTACGGCCTCATCGGCCCCAATGGCGCCGGCAAAACGACCTTCTTCAACGTGCTCACCGGCGCCTACACGGCCGAGCAGGGCGAGATTGTCTTCAACGGTACCGAACTGCCGGCCGGCAAGCCGCACCTGGTGGTCGAGGCCGGCATTGCCCGCACCTTTCAGAACATTCGCCTGTTCCGCGAAATGACTGCCCTCGAAAACGTGATGGCCGGCCACCACATCCGCTCTCGCGCCAACCCCTTCGCGATCCTGCTGCAGACCAAACACGCCAAGGAAGAGGAGCGCCTGATCACCGAGCGCGCCTTCGAACTGCTGCGTTACGTGGGCATCGAACGCTTTGCCGATACCGTGTCGAAGAACCTCTCTTACGGCGACCAGCGCCGCCTCGAAATCGCCCGCGCACTGGCCACCGAGCCGCAGCTGCTGGCCCTCGACGAACCCGCCGCCGGCATGAACGCCACCGAAACCGGCAAGTTGCGCGAACTGGTCCAGACCATCCGCCACGACGGCGTTACCGTGCTGCTCATCGAGCACGATGTGAAGCTGGTGATGGGCCTGTGCGACCGGCTGGCCGTGCTCGACTTCGGCAAGAAGATCGCCGAGGACGTGCCCGCCATGGTGCAGAAGAACGACGCCGTGATTTCCGCCTACCTGGGCGGCGGCACCCACAAGGCCGGAGCTGCCGCATGAGCGACGCGACCAAACCCCTGCTGCAACTGCGCGACACCAAGATTTCCTACGGCGCCATCGAGGCCGTGAAGGGCATCAGCCTGGAACTCGCCAAGGGCGAACTGGTGTCGCTGATCGGGGCCAACGGCGCCGGCAAGACCACCACGCTGAACGCCATCGCCGGCCTTTTGCCGGTGGCCGGCGGCGAAGTTCTGTACGACGGCGCGAAGATCAACGCCCTGCCGGCCCACAAGCGTTTGCGCCAGGGCCTGGCCCTGGTGCCGGAAGGGCGCGGCATCTTCACGCGCCTGACGGTCGAGGAGAACCTGCGCATGGGCGCCTACTGCCGGCGCGACAGCGATGCCATCGAGGCCGACATGGAGCGCGTGTTCACCATGCTGCCGCGGGTCAGGGAGCGCCTCCAGCAGGTCGCCGGCACGCTGTCGGGCGGCGAGCAGCAGATGGTTGCCATTGGCCGGGCGCTGCTGTCGCGGCCGCGCCTCTTGCTGCTCGACGAGCCGTCGATGGGGCTGGCGCCGCTGGTGGTCGAGAAGATTTTCGAGGTCATCCGCTCGGTGGCCGCCGAGGGCGTCACCATCTTGCTGGTCGAGCAGAACGCCAACCTGGCTTTGGAGTTTTCGCAGCGCGCCTACGTGATGGAATCGGGCCGGATCACCCTGACCGGCTCCGGTGCCGACCTGCTCGCCGACCCGAAGGTGCGGGCAGCTTACCTGGGCGAGTGATGGCGGGGCTGACGAAGGGCGCGTCGGCGTCTAGTCTGGAAAGGTAGCCAGAAGGGTTCGCCGCATGTCCGTTTCCTCCGTCTCCTCGTCCGCTGCTTACAGCGTCAGCCCGGCGTCGCCCAGACGCCCGGGGGCGGCTGGTCAGGATGCGGCGCTCAGCGAGGCCGATCAGCGGGCGATCACCGAGCTAAAAAAGCGCGATCGCGAGGTGCGTGCCCATGAGCTGGCCCACGTGGCGGCCGGCGCCGGCCTCGTCACCCACGGGGCGAGTTACAGCTACGAGACCGGCCCGGACGGCCAGCGCTACGCGGTCGGCGGCGAAGTCGGAATCGACGTGTCGAAGGCCCGCACGCCGGAAGAAACCATCGCCAAGGCCCAGCAGATCCAGGCCGCCGCCCTGGCACCGGCCGACCCTTCCGGCCCGGATCGCCAGATCGCCGCCCGCGCCGGACAGATGGCGATGGAGGCGCGCATGGAGATGGCCTCCCAGACCTCGTCCGGGGACGCGCAGGCGGGCAAGGTCGATTCCGCCTACCGCGGGGTGGCCCAGGCCGACGGCGCGCCGGATGCGGGCAATCAGGTCAATACCTACGCCTGAAGCGGGTTCTCGGCCCACTCCACCAGTTGCCAGCGCTTCCGGGTGATCTGCCACGGGGCGTAGCGACATGCGCCGCTGCCGCTCAGGCGGAAGGTTTCGTGATCCACCACCGTGATGTGCCGTCCCGTCCAGAAGCGCGCCAGGGTGGCGTCGAGGCTTTCCGGCGATGTCACCGTGCAGCCGTCGATCCGGCTGGGTCGCGCGTCGGTGGAAATCACGTCGTGGTAGCTCGCCCAGGCGTGGCTGGTGAGGTGGCGGGAGAGCAGCGCTGCCCAGCTGTCCACCGGGGCGGAAACCTGGCCGAGGACGTTGGAGAACAGGATTGTCGCGTGTGGGTAGCGTTCGGCCAGACGGGCGAGGCCGTCTGGCGTGCTCAGGCAGTCGAGCCGGTCGAAGCGCAGCCGGGCGGCATCCGGTCGGCGGGCCAGCAGCCAGCGGGCGAGGGGGTCGGGCTCCAGCGCGACGACCGATTCAAAGCGGGCCAGAAATCCCGCCGGCAGCGCGTAGCCGGCGTTGGGGCCGATGATTACCAGTTCGCGTCGGTCGGCTTGCCAGTCTGCCAGCCAGGTGGCGACTTGGGCGTGGAACGGCGCCCACAGGCCGTGCCGGTGGCGTGCGGCGCGCAGGTGATAGACGAGCCCGCCGCTCGGGTCGAACAGGTGATCGCGCAGGACGGGGCGGGATGCGGGCACGGGATGGGGCTGTGGTGAGGGACGGGTCGATTATGCCGGAGACGCTGGCTTTTTCCGGCCCGCGGGTGTCATGCTTCGCCCTTTGAAATCCGGCATGGCCGCGAGTTGGAGAGTGGAATGAAAGACCCTTTGCACGAAGAACAGGAATCCTCCGAAGTGGTGTTCGACGGCCGCCTGCTGAAGGTTTTTCGCGATGGGGTGCGCTTGCCGGACGGCAGCGCCGGCGTGCGCGAGTACGTGAAGCACCCGGGTGCGGTGGTGGTGATTCCGGTGTGCGAGGACGGCCTGCTGATTTTCGAGCGCCAGTTTCGCTACCCGCTGGGGCGGGCCTTTCTCGAGTTGCCGGCCGGCAAGATCGACGCCGGGGAAGACATTCTGGCCTGCGCCCGGCGTGAGTTGCAGGAGGAAACCGGCTACGAGGGGGAGCACTGGCGCCACCTCGGGGTGATGCATCCGTGCATCGGCTACTCTGACGAGCGCATCGAGATTTTCCTCGCCACCGGCCTGACTCACGTGGGTCACGCGCTCGACGAGGGCGAGTTCCTGGAGATTGTCCACATGTCGCTGGCCGAGGCGCGGGCGGCGGTGTTCGACGGGCGCATCACCGATGCGAAGACGATTACCGCCTTGTTCTGGGCCGAGCGGGAGCTGGCCGTCGGTTAGGGCTTGGCGCGGGTTTCTGTCTCGACGGGGCGCTTCGGCGCCCCGTTTGTTTCCGAGCTACATAAGAAAATAGTGAAATTCACTTGAAATGTGCAATTTGCACATTTAGAATCCGGAGCAGTTATGTTGCTTAAGCTTATTTCATGAGCGCGCATCCCGAAGGTCAGGCCACGCCTGGCGGGAGCGAACCCGTGCCGGTCGATCCGGCGCTGGGGGACGCCATGCGTGCCTTGCTGGGGCCGATTGCCAGACTGGCTCTGGCGCAGGGGGTGTCGTTCGCGGCACTGGAGGAAATGATGAAGGAGGCGTTCGTGGACGAAGCGGTCAAGGCCCAGCCGGCGCAGGCGCCCTCGCGCCTGGTCAGTCGCATCAGCGTGGCTACCGGGCTCAACCGGCGCGAGGTGACCCGCCTGACCCGCCAGCAGCGGGCGATTCGGGCCGTGCGTGCGTCGCCGGCCACCGAGGTGTTCACCCGCTGGATGACCGATCCGCAGTGGTGCGAGGGGGCCGGTGAGCCGAAACCCTTGCCCCGGGTGGCGCCGGCGGACGGCGCGCCGAGCTTCGAAAGCCTGGCTCACGCGGTGACCCGCGACGTCCATCCCCGCAGCCTGCTCGATGAGTTGTGCCGGCTCGGCATCGCCCAGCTCGACGACACCACCGACACGGTCCGGCTGGTGCGCAATGCCTTCGTGCCGAGCGATGCCCAGGGGCCGATGCTGGGTTTTCTCGGCGACAACGTGGGCGACCATCTGATGGCCGCCGTCAGCAATGTGCTGGCCCAGGAACCCCCGCATTTCGAGCAGGCCGTGTTTGCCGACGAACTGTCGGCCGAGTCCCTGGTGGCGATCCGCAGCTTTGTGCTCGGCCAGTGGAAATCCCTGATGCACGGCGCCGTTCCGCTGCTCGAAGGTCTCATCGAGGACGACCGGCAGCAAGGCCGCCGGCAGGATCAGCGCATCCGCATCGGCCTGTACAGCTACGCGGCAGACGCCGCCCTCCCTTCCTCAGCCCCCGACCAAGTGGAGTCGAAAACGTGAAACCTGCCTTTTTGGGTGCCCTGCGGCGCCCCTTGTCCGGCTGGTCTGCCGGGATTGTTCTGGCGTTGCTGCTGGCTGCCTGTGGCGGTGGAGGCGGGGCTGGCGATCAGGCCGGTGTGGGCACCGGTGGTACCGGCACCATTTCGAGCACGGTGACCGTGGGGCCGATTTCCGGTTTCGGTTCGGTGATCATCGCCGGCGTTCGCTACGACGACACCACTGCCACCGTGACCGACGAGGACGGCAACGCCCGCAGTCGCACTGATCTCAAGCTGGGCATGCTCACGGCGATCACCGGTAGCGCCGATTTCGTGGCCGGCACCGGCGTGGCGACGGGCATCCGCTACGGCAGCGAGATCGTGGGCCCGGTGACGGCCGTGGATGTCGGCGCCGGCACATTCCGTGTGCTGGGTGTCAGCGTCAGCGTCAAGCCGGCCACTGTTTTCGATGACCGGTTGGCCGGGCTGTCGGCCCTGCGGGTCGGTGACCGCGTCGAGGTGTATGGCCTCTACAACGCGGCGGCCGGTGGCTACACGGCCACCCGTATCGAGCCGCAAGCCCTGGCGACCCGCTTCAAGCTGCGCGGTGCGGTCGAGGCGCTGGATGTCAGCAACCGGCGCTTCACCCTGGCTGGGGCGCTTATCGACTACACCGGTGTTCCGGCTGCGCAGTTGCCGACCCTCGCCAACGGGATGATCGTCCGTGCCTCGGCGACCCGCCTGCCCGCCGCGGGCGTGTGGGCAGTGGATTCCCTTGGTGCGGCCCCGCGGGCGGTGCTGGCTGACGGAGAGGCCAAGATCGAGGGCGACATTGCGGCATTCGTGTCAGCCACGTCCTTTGTGGTGGACGGGGTGACGGTGGATGCCACCGGCGCCAGCGTCGCCGGCACCCTCGGGGTCGGCATGCGGGTCGAGGTGGAAGGCACGGTACGCAACGGCGTGCTGCTGGCCAAGGAGATCGAGGCCAGCGATGAGGATGCCGAGGACCGCGAGGAGTTCGAGATTACCGCGCTGATCACGGGCTTCGATGCCGCCACCCAGCGCTTCAGCCTGCGCGGCCAGTTGATCGACGCGAGCGGGGCGGTGAGTTTCGAGAACGGCACCCGGGCCACGCTGGCCAACGGGCGGAAGGTCGAGCTGAAGGGCTACTTCGATGCAGGCGCCGGGGCGGTGTTCGCCACGAAGATCCACTTCGAGGACTGACGGGTTTTGATGCGTTCGCCACCGCGGGCGCCAAAAGGAGGAGGGACATGATGAAGTCACACCGGAAATACCTGGCAGGTGCCGGCGCGCTGGCCTTGCTGCTGGCCGCTGCGGCAGCCGATGCAGCGCCACCGGCGGGCCGCTTGCTGGCCGCCCAGTGCGCCCAGTGCCACGGCACCAACGGGCAGGCGGTCGGCGGCATGGAGAAACTGGCCGGGGAAAGTGAAAGCGAGATCTACGGCGAGCTGATCAAGATGAAGGCCAACATCAAGCCCAACGAGATCATGCATCGCCAGGCCGCCGGCTACACCGATGCGCAGATCCGCCTGATGGCCCGCTATTACGCCACCGGAGGCAAGACGACCGCGACTGGCACCCCGACGCCCTCCTCGAACACTGGCGATTCACGCCGCCGCAAGTCGCACGACGACTGAGCGAACCGAATCCGAAGGGATAAACCATGTTTTCGCACAATCGTCGCAAACTCCTTCAGGCCTCCGGTGTGCTGCTCGCCGCCGGTGCCTTTCCCCTGTCTCTGCGTGCCCAGCTTGCCGCCCCTCGCGTGGTGGTGATCGGCGGCGGCTTTGCCGGCGCCACACTCGCCAAATATGTCCGGATGTGGAATCCGAAGATCCAGGTCACCCTGATCGAGCCCAATCCGACCCACGTCTCGTGCATCCTCAGCAACCTGGTGATGACCGGCGCCATGGCGATGACCGACATCACCATCCGCTACGACAACCTGCGCACCAAGTACGGCGTGACCATCGTTGCCGACCGGGCCATCGGCATCGATCCGGTCAACCGCAAGGTCAGCACCCAGAACGGCACCGTGATTCCCTACGATAAGCTGGTTCTCGCCCCGGGCATCGATTTCGACGCCATTCCGGGCCTTGATCCGGCGGTCGTCCCGCATGCCTGGCAGGCCGGCCCCCAAACGCTGGCGCTGAAGGGCCTGGTCCAGTCGGTGCCCGCTGGCGGCACCTTCCTGATGTCGATTCCCAAGGCGCCGTACCGCTGCCCGCCGGGCCCTTACGAGCGGGCCTGTCTGGTCGCCGACACCCTGCTGCGCAACCGCCGCGCCGGCAAGGTGATCGTGCTCGATGCCAATACCGACGTGGTTGCCGAGCCGCATACCTTCCACACCGCCTTCCAGACCACCTACGCCAGCGTGATCGAGTATCACCCGAGCACCACCGTGGATTCGGTGGATTGGGCCAACAAGACCATCAACACCAACTGGGGCCCGATCCGTGTGGACGCGGCCAATATCATCCCGGGCCAGCGGGCCGGCAAGGTGGTTGCCAGTGCGGGCCTGCTGGGCCGCGATCCGGCTACCCGCTGGGCCTCGGTCAACCCGCTCAACTACGAGTCCACGCTGGTGCCCAACGTGCACGTGATCGGTGACTCTCAGGGTACTGGCCAGCCCAAGTCGGGCCACATGGCCAACTCGGAAGCCAAGGTCTGTGCCGATGCGCTCATCCGCTATTTCGCCGGGGAAGCGCCGGACCCGGCGCCGATGACCAATTCCGCCTGCTACAGCCCGATCACCGCTAAAACCGCCTCGTGGCTGACGGTTGTCTTTGGCTACGACGCCGCCACCGGCCTGATGAAGCCGGTGCCCAACACCCTTGCCGAAGCGCCGTCCCCGTCCAGCGAGCACTACAAGGACATGTTCGGCTGGGCCAAGAACCTGTTCGCCGACAGTTTCAGCTGATGCAGCAAGTCGGGGCGTCCGGGTGACGCCCTGGCCATCCACGAGGGAGGAAACATGAGCAGACACATCCTGCCGGGCCTTGGCCTGGTGATCGCCGCGGCTGTCATGCCGACGGCTGCAAGCGCGGGCATGCTCGGCAACTTCGATGTGATCAACGATACCGGCAAGACGGCCCATGGTTTCGAGATCAAGCTGGAAGGCCTGCACGCCAGTGACATCACCGACACTTTCGGCGGTGTCGGGCGCGGCTTTCCGAGTGGTCGCGGCTTTGATCCGTCGAACAGTGTGGTGCGCTACGGTGCGCCGACCATCTCCGAATATTCCAGCGGCGGCACCTTTGGCACCCGGGTTACTTACATGGGCCTGTTTGACGGGACCAGTTGGGATTACGGCACCCCGAGCGGCAGCTTCGTGACCCCCGGCGACAACTGCTGGTCGGGCGGTGGTGTGGGCTATTCGGCGGGCACCCCGTGTGACCACTTCGGCGTCGGGACGAGTGCCAATGCGCTCAAGACCACCTACAGCTGGCTGCTCGAGGCGGCGACGCCGGGTGTTCTGAGCAACGGCACGGTGAGTCTGCCGGCGCCGGCCTGGAACATCATTCCGGCTGCTCCGCCCGCCGCGGGCCAGCCGCCCGCGCCGCCGGTCGTGGTAGCGCAGATTGCCGCGCCGGCCCCGGAAGCCCAGGACCGGTTTGGCGAGGCGATCTGGGTAAAGGTGTTCACCACCGAGCTCGAAGACGCCATCGGCCTCGAGGAGCTGGTCGGCGACAACGCCAAGGTGAAGCAGGCGGAGACCGAGGTCGAGTGGCAACTGCTGCAAATTGATCCGGGCAACCCGAACTCCGGCCAGCTGGAAAGCGGCTACGGGGCGCCGGTCGGGCCCAATGCCGCGTCGATTCTTCGCCGTTACGAGTTCTTCAAATACGCCGGGATGTACGATCCGGAAAGCAACGAGGCCCTGGTCGGGAGCGATTCCAACCCGACGCCGGACGAGATCGGCACCTACCTGGGGGCGCAGAACGCGGCACTCAACCTGGATGTGGCCCAGATCATCGACCCGAATCCACCGGGCCAGGTGCCGGAGCCGGCCAGCCTCGCCCTAATGTTGTCAGGTTTGGGTGCTCTTGGTCTGACAGTTCGCCGCCGGCGCTGAGCCGGCCAGCAGGCCGCACATGCAGCAGTACAGCATGGCGGCGTTTACCAGGTGCCAGCCCATATGGGTGCCCAGCGGCCAGGCCGCGCAGACGGCCTGGTCGATGGCCCGGCAGGTAATGCTGACAAGGAACAGGCCGCTGGCCCGCAGCAGCCACATGGCTGTGGCGGGCGCCCGTGGGCGGGCACGCCAGGCGCAGAACAGCAGCAGCGCAAAGGGTGGCAGGTAGATTTCCGAGCCGTTCAGGGGCAGTGCCGGCAAGGCCCGTGTGGCAAGCCCGAACAGCCCGGCGAGCAGCACAAAGCCGCCCAGCCCGCGCCAGGCGGCCGCTTCGTTCTTGCCGAGGATGCGCACCTGGAAGCGCTGAAAATAGGCGAGCACGAAGATTCCGATGAAGCCGATGTCGAGCACTGCCGCCCAGCGGGTGGCGACGGTGTGGAAGACCAGGCTGCCGAGCCCGACCGCCGCAATCAGGCCGATCAGCAGGCGTGTGTCCCGCGCTGGCTGGCGGCCGGCGCCTCGCCACAGCATGACGGCGACGGCGATGAAGGCCAGGTTGGTGAGGGCATTGACCGGCTCGGACCACAGTTCCGGGCCGGTGCGCTCGCAATAGATGTCGATGCTTTCGGCCCAGTTCATGGCAGCACTTCTTCCGGTTGCACGCGCGTGCGGTGATACAGCGCCCACCACAGGCCGAAGCAGGTGATGCCCAGCAGCAGGCAGGCGGTCATGCCGCCGGCCAGCCCTCCCACCGAGCCCCACAGGGCCGGCGCCACGAGTCCGGCGGCCACCGAGCTGACCAGCATCTGGAGGAAGCTCTGGCAGCTGGAGGCGATGCCCCGGTGGACGGGGAAATGCTCCAGGGCGAGGAGGGTCAGGCTGGGCATGGCGATGGCCATGCCGAAGTTGTAGAGCATTACCGGCAGCACCGACTGGGGCAGGCCGGGCGCCAGCAGGTAGCTCACCGCCAGGTTGATGGCCGCGGCGACCAGCATCACACCAAAGCCGATGCCGATGGTGCGCGCTTGCGACAGGCGGCCGGCAAGTCGCGCCGACAGGCCCGAGCCGGCCATCATGCCGAGTACGCCGGGGATGAAGAACCAGCCGAAACCGGTTTCCGGCAGACCGAGGTGCTGGATCAGGAAGACCGGCGCCGACAGCACGTAGATGAAGAAACCGTTGAAGTTGAGGCTCACCGCAAAGGTCAGCAGCAGGAAGCCCGGTGTCGTGAAGACGTGCTTGTAGCGTCGTGCCAGCGGGCCCGGGTGGAGCGGATGGCGGGCCTCCGGCGGATGGGTTTCGGGCAGCTTCCAGGCAGTCAGGGCCGCCAGCGCCAGGCCCAGCAGAGCCAGAAAGACGAAGATGGCGCGCCAGCCGAAAACGGTGAAAATCCAGCCGCCCAGAATTGGCGCGATGGCCGGGCCGACGGCAAAGGCCATGCTGACGTGGCTCATCAGGCGTTGGGCGCGCGCGCCGTCCATCAGGTCGCGTACTACCGCGCGCCCGATCACCATGCCGGCACCGGCGCTGATGCCCTGCAGGCCGCGCCCGATCAGCAGCATGTTGATGCTGTCGGCAAACACGCAGACGAGGGAAGCCAACATGAACAGCAGCATCGAGACGAGAATCACCCGCTTGCGCCCGTAGGCGTCGGAGATGGCGCCGTGCCACAGCACCATCACGCCCATCGGCAGCATGTAGGCGGTGAGGGTTTGCTGGACTTGGATCTGCGTGGCGTGGAGATCCGCGCCGATGGCGTGCAGGGCCGGCAGGTAGGTGTCGATCGAGAACGGACCGACGGTGGCGAGTGCTGCGAGGAGCGCCGCCAGCTGGACGTAAGGCATGGATTTATCCGGTGTCGGGGTGCCGTTCGACACCCCGGAGTGCTGCGGTGTTCGATGCGGGTTTATTCGACGCTGTGGATCTTGCTGACGTAATAGCCGGTTTCACCGAAGCAGGTGGACGGAATGCCCACGTGCTGCTCGTAGGAAAGGGCCACGCGCTTGCCCATCAAGATGTTGATTTCGGCCGCCACCTTGTCGTCACGGACGGTAAAGTGAAAGATCTCCGGCAGGCTGCCGGGGATGGCGACGATGGCCAGCTCCCCTTCCCAGGTCTTGCACAGCCAGCCCTTCTGGGAGAACTTCTGCACGTACCCGGCCCGTTCGCCAGTGGAATAGCTCCAGCTCAGCACCATGTAGGTGTAGGCGACGAAGAGGCCGCCGAGCAGGACGATGAAGCCGATGAACCATAAAAACCAGTTTTTGGCACGGGGCGTGCCGGTGGACAGGGTGGATGCCAATTGAAACTCCCGAGGAAGGTTAGACGAATTCGCTGAGGCCCCGGCGACTCTGAATCGCTTCAGCCACATGGGCTGCGCCGATAGTGTCGGCCTCGTTCATGTCGGCGATTGTACGCGCGACCTTCAGGATGCGATGGTAACCGCGGGCCGACAGGCCAAGCCGTTCGATGGCCGTGGCAAGCAGCTTGCTGCCGTTGGCGTCGGGGCCGCACCAGCGTTCGATTTCGGTGCCGGCGAGGCGGGCATTGGACTTGCCCTGCCGGTCCTGCTGGATCGCCCAGGTGCGGATGACCCGGTCGCGTACGCAGGCCGAGCGTTCGCCGGCCGTCGCCGACTGGAGTTGCGAGGCGGGCAGGGCCGGCACTTCAAGGAGCAGGTCGATGCGATCCAGCAGGGGGCCGGAGAGCTTGTTGCGGTAGCGGCTGATCTGGTCGGGCGTGCATCGGCAGCGCCCGTCCGGGTGACCATGAAAGCCGCACGGACACGGGTTCATCGCCGCGATGAGCTGGAAGCGGGCTGGAAATTCGGCTCGTCGTGCTGCGCGCGAGATGGTGATGTGACCGCTTTCGAGGGGTTCGCGCAGGGCTTCGAGGACGCGGCGATCGAACTCGGGCAGCTCGTCCAGAAACAGGACTCCATTGTGGGCCAGGCTGATTTCGCCGGGGCGCGGGGTGCTCCCGCCACCGACAAGCGCCGCCGTCGACGCAGAATGGTGGGGCGCCCGGATTGGCCGCAGTCCCCAGCGCTCGGGGCGAAAGCTGCCTTCGACAGAATGGACGGCGGCGCTCTCCAGCGCTTCGTCGTCGTCCATTGGCGGCAGCAGGCCGGGCAGGCGCTGGGCGAGCATGGACTTGCCGGTTCCGGGCGGGCCGTAGAGCAGCAGGGAGTGTTGTCCGCTGGCGGCGACTTCCAGGGCCCGGCGGGCGTGGGCCTGGCCCTTGACGTCGGCCATGTCGGGGTAGGTTGGCGGCGGGGCCAGCGGCTGACCGGAATAGGGGTCGAGGAGGGTGTGGGCGCACAGGTGGGCGACCACTGCCGGCAGGCTGGTGGCGGGAAGGATGGTGACGCCCTTGACCAGTGCGGCCTCGGCGGCATTGGCCGCGGGGAGAATCAGGATGCGGCCGCTGCTGGCGGCTTGCCGGGCCAGTGCCAGGGCGCCGCGCACCGGGCGCAATTCGCCGGTCAGGGACAGCTCGCCGGCAAATTCGTAGCGGTTCAGACCGTCGGCGGGAATCTGCCCGGACGCGGCAAGGATGCCGAGTGCTATCGGCAGATCGAAGCAGCCGCCTTCCTTTGGCAGGTCGGCCGGGGCCAGGTTGACCGTGATGCGCCGCTGCGGGAAATCGAACTGCCCGGTTTGCAGTGCGGCACGAACCCGGTCGCGGGCCTCGCGCACTTCGACATCCGGGAGCCCGACAAGGGTAAACGCGGGTAATCCGTTGGCAAGATGGACTTCGACAGTGACTTCCGGGGCGAGGAGGCCGACGAGGGCGCGGCTGGTCAGGACGGCCAGGCTCATGATGTTTTTGGCATGAAAATGCCAAGTGTATCTTTTAATGCTGATTTGCTATTGCCTGGCCGCCTGATTTTGTGGGCGAGGCCCGTTTCATCCTGTATTCAGAACAGGCTTTCGGGGGTCAGTCGTATTCCGAACGAAAGCCATCGGCTGCTCACGGGGCCGGTGAACTGCTGGCCGACGGTGGTATCGATCTGGACAAGATTGGGAATGATGGAGACGCGTCCGCCGATCTGCCAGTAGGGCTGGTTGCGGTGGTCTCCGAAGGTTTCCGCAATCAGCAGAAGCCGCGGGCTTGCCTGGAATTCACCGCCGACACCCCAGGTCATGTTGTTGTTGCCGCTGGCACGGTCTCTCAGCCACCCGACATTGGTATGCACAATAAGCCTGTCGCTATCGAATGAGAATGAAACGGGCACGTAAGCATAGGTGTTGCCGAGCAGGTTGGGGCCAGGACTGATCTTCGGATGATGAACAGTCCCGAGTCCCAGTCCGATGCCCCAGCCGTTCGTTTCCAGAGGGCGGAAGAGCGTTTTTGCCTGCAGTACGTAGTCATTCGTGCCCTGGGAGTTGTCGCTGCGTGCGTACCCGCCGCCTGCGGTGACTTCGAAGTTGCCAGTGGGGTTGCAGGCCGGCAGGGCCCACGTTTCATGGCTGTCCCGGTAGAGCCGGGCCCAGCTTTCAAGCTGGCAACTGCCGGCATTCGTGAGGCGTGCATCGTCGGTGACAAACGGTCGGGCTGCGACGGCGTGGAGAGAAAGGCTGCCCAGCAGGCAGGCTACAAAGAATCTTTTCATTCCGCGATTTTATGGTTGGCTTGTGAAAGCCCTGTTGCAGTCCGGCATGGCGCCATCTTTGCCGTTTATTCCTTGTAGGCCTCGACCGGAATGATCAGGCGCACTTCGTCGCTCACCGATGGAATGTACTTGGTCATCCCGAATTCCGAGCGCTTGAGGCGGGCAATGATGTCGGCGCCGCAGGTTTCGCGCTTGTTGAGCGGATGGGGCGCGCAATGGAAGCGGGTCAGGGTGAGGGTGACCGGCTTCGTCACGCCGAGGAGCGTCAGGCTGCCTTCGGCGGACACCGGCTTGTCGCCGTCAAAGCTCAGGCGCTCGGCCTTGAAGCTGATGGTGGGGAACTCGGCGGTGTTGAAGAAGCCCTCGCCGCGCATGTTGTCGTTCCACTTGGCGAAGCCCATGTCGATGGAGGCTGCGTCGATGCTTACGTCCACCGAGCCGGTGCGGGCCGCCACGTCGAGCACGATCTTGCCGCTGGTCTTGTTGAAGCGGCCGCGCTGGGTGGAAAAGCCCAGGTGGTCGGTCTCGAAGAGGGGAAAGGTGTGGTTGGCGTCGATGGTGTAATTGACCGGTGCCGCGAAGGCCGGGGTGGCAAGGGCGATGAGCAGGGCGAAGGCAGGTTTCACGGAAGGTCTCCAGTGCAGGAAATGACAGAGGGCGCCAAGGCGCCCTCGTTGTGGCAGCAAGCGGGAAGACTATCAGGCGTCTTCCGCTGGCGGAACGGCGGCTTGCTCTGCTTCCAGGCGTGCCACCCGGTGTTCCAGTTCGGCGAGCTTCTCGCGGGTGCGGGCGAGCACCTCACGTTGCACCTCGAATTCCTCGCGGGTCACCAGATCCAGTTTGGAGAAGCCGCTGGCGAGCAGTGCGCGGGCATTTTTCTCCAGATCCTTGGCAGGGCTGCTGGCAAGGAGTTCGGAGACTTTGGAACCAATTTCGTCGAGGATTTTGGGATTGGTCATGACAACGCTCCTCAGTAGAACGGGAAAAATAGGGGTCGATTCCAGTTTAGCACCGGACGCAGGCATGCACCGAAAGCGCCGACGCACCAATTGGGCGCCCTGTATTGGTGCGTGATACCAAAGTGGTGCATCCTCCCCCGTTGTGGCGCTGCGGCAATGCCCCTTCATCTACTGTAACTATTTGAAATCAAGTTGTTTTTAAAACTGGCATGTGGATTGCTAAATTGATTTCACCAACTTTGAACTCATGGAGATCCCCATCATGCGCAAGACCGTCATCGCCTCTGCCCTGATTGCTGCCAGCATCGTTCTGCCGACCATGGCCAACGCTGCGGATGCTGCACCGACCCCGGAGCACACCTTCACCAGCAACGTTACGCTGGCCTCCGAGTACATCTACCGCGGCATCGGCCAGACCAACCGCAAGCCTGCCGTGCAGGGTGGTGTTGACTACGCGCATTCCAGCGGTGTTTACCTCGGTGCCTGGGGCTCCAACGTCTCCTGGCTGAGCGATGGCAGCAGCACCGTCAGCAACAGCCTGGAAATGGACTTTTACGGCGGTTTCAAGAATGCCGTGGGTGATTTTGGCTACGACGTGGGTCTGCTGCAATACTTCTACCCGGGCTCCGGCTACGGCAACAACCCTAACACCCTGGAAGGCTACATCGGTGGCTCGTACAGCATCCTGAGCCTGAAGT
The DNA here is from genome assembly GCF_008107625.1 of Zoogloea oleivorans. GTDB lineage: Bacteria > Pseudomonadota > Gammaproteobacteria > Burkholderiales > Rhodocyclaceae > Zoogloea > Zoogloea oleivorans. The sequence continues at coordinate 124,080 of NZ_SDKK01000002.1, read as the reverse complement.
ACTCCCATGCTTTCAGCGACCTGTTCGGCTGGACCGACTCCAAGGGCTCCGGTTACCTCGACCTGAGCGCCACCTACGAACTGACCCCGGGCCTCAATCTGGTCGGTCATGTGGGCCGCCAGAAGGTCAAGGGCGACAACAGCGGCGCTTCCTACACCGACTACAAGCTGGGTGTGACCAAGGACTTCAGCGGCACCGTGGTGGGTCTGAGCTACATCACCACCAATGCCAGCCAGAACTATTACACCAATGCTTTCGGCAAGGATCTGGGCAAGGATCGCATTCAGCTGACCCTGACCCGCACGTTCTAATTCCCGTAATCGCGTGACGGCCTCGCGGGGCTGTCACGCTGAGGAGCCACACCATGAAACTCGTAACTGCCATCATCAAGCCCTTCAAACTCGACGAAGTGCGTGAGGCCTTGTCCGCCATCGGCGTCCAGGGAATTACCGTGACCGAGGTCAAGGGTTTCGGCCGGCAGAAGGGCCACACGGAGCTGTATCGCGGCGCGGAATACGTGGTCGACTTTCTGCCCAAGGTGAAGATCGAGGCTGCGGTGAAGACCGAGATCCTCGAGCAGGTCATTGAAGCCATTGAAAAGTCTGCCAGCACCGGCAAGATCGGTGACGGCAAGATCTTCGTGTTCGATCTCGAACAAGCCATCCGCATCCGTACCGGCGAATCCGGCGGCGATGCGCTGTAAGGGAGTCTTCATATCATGAAAAAACTCTTCGCAGCCCTGCTGGCCGCCGTGGCGGTCAGCTTTGCGGGCGGAGCGCTGGCCGACGACAAGCAGGATGTCGCCGTCACCGCTGCACCCGCTGTCACGGCCCCGGCTGACGCCAAGGTCGAGGTCAATCCTGTCGCGGCGCCTGCTGCCCTGCCGGTTGCTGCTGTCGAAGCCGCTCCGGCTGCTGAAGCTGCTGCTCCGGCTCCCGTTCCCAACAAGGGTGACAACGCCTGGCTGTTCATTGCCACCGCGCTGGTCATCATGATGGCGGTGCCCGGCCTGGCCCTGTTCTACGGCGGCCTCGTACGTGCCAAGAACATGCTGTCGGTGCTCCTGCAAGTGTTCGCGGTGTTCTCGCTGATCAGCGTTCTGTGGGTGCTCTACGGCTACTCCATCGCCTTCACCGAGGGCAGCGCCTTTTTTGGCAGCCTGGACAAGGTCCTGCTGAAGGGCATCACGCCGGATTCCGTGGCCGCCACCTTCTCCAAGGGCGTGGTGATTTCCGAGTTCATCTACGTGGCCTTCCAGGGCGCCTTTGCAGCAATCACCGTGGCCCTGATCCTCGGCGCCTTCGCCGAGCGGATCAAGTTCTCGGCCGTGCTGCTGTTCTCCGTGCTCTGGTTCACCTTCAGCTACCTGCCGATTGCGCACATGGTGTGGTACTGGGCGGGTCCGGACGGCTATGTTTCTGCTGATGCAGCCGACAAGCTCAACGCGACTGCCGGTTTCCTCTTCCAGAAGGGCGCGCTCGACTTCGCCGGTGGCACCGTGGTGCACATCAATGCCGCTGTAGCTGGCCTGGTGGGTGCCTTCATGGTGGGCAAGCGGATCGGTTTTGGCCGCGAGTCCTTCGCCCCGCACAGCCTGACCCTGACCATCGTCGGTGCTTCCCTGCTGTGGGTGGGCTGGTTTGGCTTCAACGCCGGTTCCGCCCTCGAAGCCAACGGCACTGCCGCCCTGGCCTTCGTGAATACCTGGGTTGCTACCGCTGCTGCTGCCATGTCCTGGCTGATCGCTGAATGGATCATCAAGGGCAAGCCCTCCGGTCTGGGCGCTGCATCCGGTGCGGTTGCCGGCATGGTGGCAATCACCCCTGCAGCCGGCTTCGTCGGCGTGGTCGGTGCGATCGTGATTGGCCTGCTGGCTGGCATGGTCTGCCTGTGGGGTGTGAATGGCCTGAAGCGTCTGCTCGGTGCCGATGACTCCCTCGACGTGTTTGGCGTGCATGGCGTCGGCGGCATCCTCGGTGCCATCCTCACCGGCGTGTTTGCCTCCCCGTCCCTGGGGGGCTCCGGCGTCTGGGATTACGTTGCCAACAAGGCTTCCGATACCTACTCCATCAGCGATCAGGTGATCGTTCAGCTGACCGCCGTTGGCACCACTGTTGTGTGGTCTGCCGTGGTCGCCTTCATCGCCTTCAAGCTGGTCGATATGTTCATTGGCCTGCGTGTGCCGGAAGATGAAGAACGGGAAGGTCTGGACATCACCTCCCACGGCGAATCGGCTTACCACAACTGATTGCGGTAGCTGTTCCTGCCAATAAAAACGGGCGCTTCGGCGCCCGTTTTTATTGGGTAAAGCGCCAAAGAAAAACCTGAAGCATGTCCTGGATCGTGGCCGACTTGATCCCGATCCTGTTCGTTGGCTGGGGTGACATGCATAACATCGTGTACACATCCTGCAATCCCTTGACGCTGCAAAAGCGCACCGCCAAAGCTATCCCGGAGTCAGCATGAGTTTGCCCAAGTGCCACCAGTGGTTCGTCCGAGTACACCTATGAAGACGGCGACAACTACGTTTGCCCCGAATATGACGCCGGGTCGGTCATCCACGCCGAGCCACTTTGGTTTTATCTGGATGCGATGAATATCCGGGTGCCACCGAATCGCCCGGGTGCGGCCGAGGTTCCGCTTCTCGAATTTTCCACCGCCACGTCGGGCTCGTCGCGCAGCGGTGCGCCAGCGGGGTGATCCAGAACGAAAAAACCGGCGCGAGGCCGGTTTTTCTTTTGTTGCGCAGCGGGCGATCAGGCGTGCTTGCGACGACGGGCGCCCAGCAGGCTGGCGACGCCCAGGCCGAGCAGGGCGAGGCTGGTGGGTTCCGGTACGGCGTTCCGGACGGAGTCGAAGTTGGCGATCAGGCTGACCTGGTTGGTGGACAGGCCGGTCCAGTAAGTGCTCGGGTCGGCGATCAGGGCCTGGCCCAGCGCGGTGGCGCTGGCCACCGAGGCGGTCGGATCGTAGGTGCTGGAGATGTCGTCCGGGCGCACCAGGATCGCAAAGTGGGCGACGGAGATCGACTGGCCGGCGGCGAGGTTCAGGGTGATGTAGTCGTTGTAGTCGTTCGGGGTGATGGCCGCCGAGGTGTTGGCCAGCGCCCAGGCGTTGTTGCCGTTGATGAGGGCCAGCACCGGATCGTAGGTTTGGCCGGACCAGTTTTCGTGGCTCACCTTGAGGAAGCCGGTGTTGGTCGTCACGGCTTCCCCGCCGTCGGAGCCGAGGTTGCCGTAGAAGCGGGTCTGGCCGGAGAGGGCGGCGTTGGTGCTGTTGGTAAAGGTGTCGACCCAGCGGTAGGTGTTGATGCCGGCAAGCAGCTGGACCTGGCGCTGGAGGGTCACGCCGGCGGGCAGCCCGAAGGGGTAGTAGCCGAAGCCGTCGAAGGCGTCGAAGCCGCCGTCCCCAACGTAGCCGAGGGACTGATCGGAGCCGGCATAGCTGCTGGCGCCGCCGTAGATGTCCGCGGTGGCGACAAAAGGAGCGGCGTTGGCGGACAGGGATGCGAGCCCGAGCAGGCCGGCGGCGATGGCGGAAAGGCTGAATTTCTTGGCGTTCATGTTTTTGCGTTCGGTCAGGAAGGTTGGAATCGACTGCTTGACAGGACTGCAGCAAAATATGTGCCATTTTGTTAAATCTGAAAAATTCCTTTTTCGACAAGGGTTTGAGTTTTGTTGCGAACCGATTTTTGCGAATTAGCAGAATTTTGTAAAAAACATCGACTCGGACGCGACGATGCGCCCGCGCCGAAAACAGCACCGATTCCGTCCGCGCATTGCGCCTGGCATCCGCCCGCCGCGATAAAAACCGCACACTGCACCATCGCGGAGGTGTGACGTATTTGGCAGTCGGATCGCCGGAAAAACGCCCCGCCTGGCTCCCCCCGAGGTGTGTGCCGGTGTGTCAGTGGCGGGTAGGTCACGGGCCATGAAAATGTCGGAATTTCTTACAGCGTCATATTTCACGGCGACTTTTTGGGCGGGCGGGCGTGGCCGCCCGTGGCGTGGACGTAAAAAACCGGCCTCGCTGGGCCGGTCCGGATGGCGCGTTGCTGACGTGGCCTAGCGGAACACCACCGTCTTGTTGCCATGCACCAGCACCCGGTCTTCCAGGTGATAGCGCAGGCCGCGTGCCAGTACGGCCTTTTCGATGTCCTTGCCGTAGCGCACCATGTCCTCGACCGAGTCCGAGTGATCGATGCGGATCACGTCCTGCTCGACGATCGGACCCTGGTCGAGTTCGGCGGTGACGTAGTGGCAGGTGGCACCGATCAGCTTGACGCCGCGTTCGTAGGCTTGGTGATAGGGCCGGGCGCCGACAAAGCTGGGCAGAAAGCTGTGGTGAATGTTGATGATCTTGCCCGGATGCGCCGCACACAGGTCTGGCGACAGGATCTGCATGTAGCGCGCCAGCACCATGGTGTCGCCGTGCACCTCTTCGAAGATGCGCTGCACTTCGGCATAGGCGCGGGCCTTGTTGTCGGGCGGGACGGGCACGTGATGGAAGGGAATGCCGTGCCACTCGACGAAGCCGCGGAAGGTGTCGTGGTTGGAGATCACGCAGGGGATCTCGATATCCAGCTCCTTCGACTGCCAGCGTGCCAGCAGGTCATAGAGGCAGTGTTCCTGCTTCGAGACCAGCACCACCACGCGCTTCTTGACCGCCGAGTCGGTGATCTTCCAGTCCATCTCCAGCTCGGCCCCGATGGGGGCGAAGCGCTCGCGGAACTCGGTGAGCATGAAGGGCAGCGAGTCGGCCTTGATCTCGATGCGCATGAAGTAGCGGCCGCGGTGCTCGGCGTCCACCGCCGGTTCGGCGTGGAGGGCGGTTTCGAGGATCCAGCCCTTGTGCTCGGCGATGAAACCGGACACCTTGGCGACGATGCCGGTCCGGTCCGGGCAGGACGCGGACAGGGTGAAGAAGCGTTCGCGGTGCATGAAAACGGGATCAGATGCGGGCGGAGGCGGCGCGGATCTGCGCCATGAGTGCGTCGTATTCGCGCTCGACCGGGAACTGCGGGAATTCGGCGATGACGTTGTCCGGTGCCCGGAACAGGATGCCGGCGTGGGCTTCCTTGAGCATCGCGGTGTCGTTGTAGGAGTCGCCGGCGGCGATCACCTTGAAGTTGATTTCCTTGAAGCGCTGCACCGCTTCCTTCTTCTGGTTGGCCATGCGCAGGTGGTAGTTCACCAGGTAGCCTTCGCTGTTGGCCTCGAGCTTGTGGCAGAACAGGGTCGGCATGCCGAGCTGTTTCATCAGCGGCATGGCGAATTCGTAGAAGGTGTCGGACAGGATGATGACCTGGAAATCCTGGCGCAGGGCGTCGAGGAAGTCCTTGGCGCCGGGCTCCGGGCCCATCTCGGAAATGACTTTCTGGATGTCGGGCAGCCCCAGCTTGTGCTGCTTGAGCAGATCCAGACGGTACTTCATCAGCTTGTCGTAATCGGGTTCTTCGCGGGTGGTGCGACGCAGTTCGGGGATGCCGGTGCGCTCCGCGAATTCGATCCAGATTTCAGGGACAAGGACACCTTCGAGGTCGAGACAGACGAGTTGCACGGCGGGACTCCAGATTACGTCGGGTGGATGGGCGAATCCGCGATTCTAGCAAAGTCATCGTGACGGCTCGTGCCGAATGCGTTGCGAAGTGCAAGAGTCGTGCGTCGGCCAAGCATTCCGAAGAGCCCCAGCAGCCCAAGAGCCAGTGTGGCGGGTTCGGGAATGCTGTTGATCATGGCGGAGGCGAGCAATTGCTGGCCGGCTGCCGACGGATGGATGCCGTCCCAGAACAGGTAGTCGTCCGGCGTGGCGCACACGCTGCCGCTGCTCTTGAATTGAAGGTCGTCGCCCAGGTAGCAGCGCGCGGTGACATTGTCGAGGCCGTACTGGGCGGGGTTGGCGACGACGTCCCGGAGGTAGGTGAAGGCATCGAAGGTCATGATGTCCAGCCCGCTGGCTTCCTGGGCATCGAGCATGCCGGCCAGCGCCGTGTTGAGCGACCGGCTCAGGAAGGTGGCGGCGGCAACCGCGCCGGCGCCCCGTTCGGTGATGCGTGGCACAAGACCGATGTCGGGGCTGTTGGGAACATAGAAGTGCTGGGCGCCGGCGGCGGCCAGACTGTCGATGATGTTCTGCAGGTCGCCCACGGTTTTGCCGATGGTCTGGGCCGTGCCGTCAGCACGGGGCCGGCCGGTGAGGATGTCCTGCAGGTTGTTGGCGCCACCCCAGACGATATAGAGGGCGTCGGGGTCCAGCACGGGATGATCGGTGAGCAGGGCGTCCCGCTGTTGCAGCAGGCCCTTGAACTCGGGAATGATCGGGTTGAAGACCTGGTTGTCGGTGCGTGCGCCGCCGTAGGCGTAGTTGGTGCCGCCGTTGAGGGACGAGGTGGCGGAGAAGCCGAAGTGGGAGGTCAGCAGGTCGATCCACAGCAGGCCGTTGCTGGCCCGGCCGGGGGCGTAGGCTTCCGTCGACAGGCCGAGGATGGGCAGCGGCACACCGCCATTGGCGGCCACGATGGGCGCGTAGGCTGCTGCGATGTTGCCGGTGTCCGACAGGCTGTCGCCGAGGACGTAGATCTGGGAGTAACTGGCGCTGGCCAGGGAGGGGAGTATCAGCGTGGCGGCCAGGGTGAGGCGGCGCAGGTAAGGCCCAAATTCAATTTCCATATCGGCTCCCTTCAGGTTGGATGAATAAGTCCGGGGGCACAACCTTTGGCAAGGCGGCCCCCGGATTTATTCATTCTAGATGATGGGTTGCCAATGTTTTCATTGGCATTTTTCCCTTGCTTTTTTTCAATCGGCAGGGATGGCTTCCAGGGCTTCGTGCAGTTCGAGCCAGCGCAGCTCGGCTTCGTCGATCTTGTCGGTGAGTTCGCCCTGGCGCTTGATCAGCTTGGGCACCTCGCCGGCCTCGGGGCCGGTATATAGATCCGGGTCGGCGAGGCGTTCGTCGAGTCTGGCCTTTTCGGCGGTCCACGGGGCGAGCTTCTTGTCGAGCTGTTCCAGTTCTTTGAGCAGCGGGCGGCGGGCGACAAGACGGGCCTGGCGGTCGGCGGCGGCTTGTTCGCGGTCGGCCTTGCGGGTCGCCTTGTCGGCGGCCTTGTCCGGGCACTGGTTGGCGACGGCGTCGGCGGCGCGGCGCTGGGCCAGCCAGCTCTTGTAGTCGTCGAGGTCGCCGTCGAAGGGCGTGAGGCGGCCGTCATCGACCAGCAGGAAGCGGTCGCAGGTGGCGCGTAGCAGGGCCCGGTCGTGGGACACGATGACCATGCCGCCTTCGTAGTCCTGCAGGGCCAGCGTGAGGGCGTGGCGCATTTCCAGGTCGAGGTGGTTGGTGGGCTCGTCGAGCAGCAGCAGATTGGGCTTTTTCCAGATCAGCAGGGCCAGCGCCAGGCGCGATTTTTCGCCGCCGGAGAAGGGCTCGCAGGGGGCGGTGGCCATGTCGCCGTGGAAGTCGAAGCCGCCCAGGTAGTTGCGCAGGTCCTGTTCGCGGGTTTGCGGGTCGAGGCGCAGCATGTGCTGGAGGGCCGACTCTTCGGGGCGCAGGCTTTCAAGGGCGTGCTGGGCGAAGTAGCCGAGGGCCAGGCCCTTGCCTTCCTGGCGTACGCCGGCGGTGGGCTTGATCGAGCCGGCGAGCAGCTTGATCAGCGTCGATTTGCCGGCGCCGTTGCGACCGAGCAGGCCGATGCGCTCGCCCGGGCGGATGGTCAGGCGCATGCCGGACAGGATCGGCTTGTCCACGTAGCCGGCGGCGGCGTCTTCGAGCTGCAGCAGCGGGTCGGGTGCGGCGCCGCATTCGCGGAAGCTGAAGCTGAAGGGGTTATCGATGTGGGCCGCGGCGATGTTCTCCATCCGCTCCAGTGCCTTGATGCGGCTCTGGGCCTGGCGCGCCTTGGTGGCCTGGGCGCGGAAGCGGTCGACGTATTTTTGCAGGTGGGCGCGTTCGCGCTGCTGCTTCTCGAACATCGATTGCTGCTGGGACAGGCGCTCGGCGCGCTGGCGCTCGAAGTTGGAGTAGCCGCCGGTGTACAGCGTGAGCTGCTGGTTTTCGATGTGGGCGATCTGGTTGACCACCGCATCGAGGAAGTCCCGGTCGTGGGAGATCAGGATCAGCGTGCCGCGATAGTCGCCCAGCCATTGTTCGAGCCAGATCACCGCGTCGAGGTCGAGGTGGTTGGTGGGCTCGTCGAGCAGCAGCAGGTCGGAGCGGCACATCAGCGCCTGGGCCAGGTTGAGGCGCATGCGCCAGCCGCCCGAGAAATCCGACACCGGGCGTTCGAGGTCGGCGGCGGTGAAGCCGAGGCCATCGAGCAGTGCGGCGGCGCGGGCGCGGGCGGCGTAACCGCCGATCTCCTGCAGGCGGCCGTGGAGGTGGCCGATCTCTTCGCCCTGGTGGGCGGCTTCGGCGGCTTCGAGGGCGGCCTCGATGCGGCGCAGTTCGGCGTCGCCGTCGAGGGCGTAGTCGAGCGCCGGGCAGGCGAGGGCCGGGGTTTCCTGGGCCACGTGGGCGGTTACCCACGAGGGCGGGATTTCCAGATCGCCGGAATCCTGGTGCAACTCGCCGCGCAGGAGCCCGAACAGGCTCGACTTGCCGCAGCCGTTGGCACCGGTGAGGCCGACCTTCCAGCCGGGGTGGATCTGCAGGCTGGCGCCTTCGATGAGGGTCTTGACGCCGCGGGCGAGGCGGAGATTACGGAACTGGATCACGGCAGCAGGAGGTCAGGAAAGAGAGCGGGAATTCCGGTATTGTAAGCGGTCCCGTTGCCCACTGCCCTGCCGTCCCATGCGCCTCTGTCGCCCGTTCCCTGCCGCTCTCCTGTCCACCCTGCTGCTGGCCCTTTGTTTTCATGGTTCTGTTGGGGCCCAGGAGGCGTCCGCCGTCGATCCGGCCACGGAAATCGCCCGTGCCGAAAAAATGCGCGAGGAAGGCAAGGCCCTGCACGATGCGGCGGAAGCGCGCTTCGCTCAGGAAGAGGCGGCCTGCTATGAGCGTTTCCTGGTCAATCGCTGCATCGATCAGGCCCGCCAGCGGCGGGTCACGGAAATCCGCAAGGCCCGGGCGCTGAATGTGGAGGCTGGCCGTATCGATCTGGCCGAGAAGAACCGGCGCTTTGCCGAACGCCAAGCCGAACAGGAGGAACTGGCATCGAAGAAGGCCATCGAGCGCTCTGAGCAGGAAGCGCGAACGCGGGCCGACAGCGAAACGCGCCTGCGCAACCTGTCCGAGAAGGACGCCGCCCGGATTCAGCGCGAGCAGGAAGGCAAGTCCCGCGCGCTGCGCGAGGCGGAGACACGCAATCGTCACGAGGCCGCTCAGGCCAGCCGTCGCTCCTCGGAAGCGGCTGCGGCCGCGCGTCGGGCCGAACAGGCCGCCGCTAGCCGTGAAGACTACGATGAGCGCGCCCGCAAGGCCGCCGACAAAAAAGCCGAAAAGGCAAAGAAGGCGGCGGCCGGTGAGAAGGCTGCTCCGGTATCACCGCTCATCGGCAAGTAAGTTCCTGCAGGTCAGCCGTGGGCCTTGACCCACGCCAGCGCATCTTCCAGCCGGTCGTTGCCCCAGAACACTTCTCCGTCAGGGGTAATGAAGCTGGGGGCGCCGAACAATCCCAGTTCGCCGGCCTGTTCGGTCTGGCGGCGCAGGGCCTGCTTGTTTTCCGGGCTGTTGGCCTGTTCCAGCAGGGCTGCGGCCGGCAGGTTCAGGCGGGTCAGGATTTCCTCGATCACCGCCGGCTCGGCGATTTCCCGGTCTTGTGCAAAGTTGGCCTGCATCACGGCCCGCGTAAAGTCGCCGATCCACGGCTGGTCGGCACCGGTCAGGGCCACCCGTGCGGCCAGCAGGCCGTTGCGCGGGAAGCGCGACGGTACCTGGAAGGGCAGTCCGTACTTGCCTGACAGCCGTGCCAGGTCGCGCCACATGTAGCGTCCCTTGGGCGGATAGATGTTGAAGGGCGAGTCGTTCCAGCCCAGCGACAGGAACACCGGCCCGAGCAGGAAGGGGCGCCATACCACCGTCACCTTGGCCTCGCGGGCGAGTGCTTCGATGCGCATTACGCTCAGGTAGGAATAGGAGCTGGCGAATTCAAACCAGAAGTCGAGGGTCTGCTTGCTCATGGAGGTCTCCGGAGCCGGGGGGAGCTTCGAGTCTAGCACTCCGGGATCAGCCCGCAGCTTGCAGTTCCGCTGCCCGCAGGAGCGCTGCGAACAGGGCCTCGGTTTCCGCCGGATTGCCGTTCTTCAGCGTGATCATCACTGGCAGGTGGGGCATGGCTGCATGGATCAGCTGGGTGTCGGTGTCCTGGTCGATGACCAGCACGACCCGTCCGGCCGGCAGGCGATGGGCGAGCTGCCGGAGTTCGAACTCGCAGCCGCCCCGTTCGCGGGTCAGCTTGCGCAGGTCCATCAACACTACGTCGGCCCGGTCCATCAATTCCACCACGGTGGCGCGCCAGGTGTCGTCCCGGCAGCAGAACTCGTTCACCCGGTAGCGGCCATCCGGGTCATGGGTCTGATCCATGCCGCTGAGACCGGCGTCCAGACCGGCCTGGCTGGTGACAAAGCTGCTCGCCAGGCGTCCGCTGGCAAAGCGCAGGAAGTCGCCCGGGTCGATGGTGCGGGCCATCACGTCGGGGGCGGCGATCATCGTCACCGGGCCGAACAGGCGCCAACGCGCGCCGATCCGGTCGAAGAGCTGTTCTGTGCGCGCAGTGAAACCGAAAACCCGCAGCAGCAGCAGGGTGCGCCGCGGGGGATGATGACCGTGCTGACGGGTGAGGGTCAGAAAGCGGCCGTTCAGCCACGGAAACAGCGCATAGGCGCCAACCGTGCCGGCGAGGACCAGCGGTGTGTGGCTGGGCCTGGCGTTGATGAGCTCCAGCGCCATCGTCGCGCAGAACATCAGCCACCAGGTGCGGGCCAGCAACTGGGCGTCCGAGAAACGCTTGGCCGCGTAGGCTTCGGCGAGGTGCTTCAGGCGCCACCAGGCGAGCAGCGCGGTGGGTAAGGCCAACATCAGGAAGGCGCCGTTGAGCCCGATGTCGAGCAGCAGCCGGCTGCCCTCGGTGTCCGTGGCCAGCCAGGCCGTCAGGCGCGAGCCGGCCAGCGGGGCGAGTCCGAAGATCAGCAGTCCGGCGAAGGTGATCGGCGCTACCCCGCGGATGCGCGACAGGCCGGTGAGCAGGATCAGCGTCATCGGTAGCGGCAGCCACACGGCGGCGAACTGGAAAAAGGTGAAGAAGTTGAGCAACTGGTCGAGGCTCGGTGTGCGTCCAAGAAAGGGCCGCTGGAGCATCGAAACCACGGTGCCGAGCACTGCACCGGCGAGCAGCAGGGCGAGGGCCAGAAGCACCGCCTGGCGAAAATTCAGGGCCAGGCTGACGGCTACCATCGGCACCGCTGCGACCAGCAGGCTGCCACCGATGAGGAGGACGTGGGCCGGAGTGAGGGGCAGGTCGCTGACGTGGAGTTGCAGGACGGCGAGGGCCAGGGCCGGTATGGCGACGCTGCCGCTGATGGCCAGGGCGATGCGTCGGCGCGCTTGTCGTTCCCAGGCGAGCGCATCCACCTGCTGGCTCAGGATGACCGTGCGGGCGGGCGGAACGCTGGGTAGCGCAAGGGACGTGCCGCTGCTGCTGCCCATGCCGGCGAGCACACCAACCCGGTAGCGCCACAGCACGAAAAAAGCCACCAGCGCGGTCAGAACGACCGTGTTCAGGAAGTGGAAGATCAGTTCGCCGGGTGACATCACGCAGTCCTGGAATGATAAGGCACCGCTGCTATGATCGCACCGGGACCACTGCGGGGATAGGAGCGCTGCCATGTTTTCCGACAGGATGCCGAAGGCGTTGCGCTTTGTGCTGATTACCCTGGCGCTGGCGGGCACTTATCTGCTGCTGCAGCATTTCTGGCTCGGCGTGGCGGAGCTGGGCAGCCGCTGGCAGACCCGGCTGGACTGGTCTTCCACCGCCAAAGATGCGGCCGAGGTGGCCGCCCGCTCCCGGGAGGCGGAAGCTCGCCTGCCGGCCGAGCGGCGTTCGGGTGCCTTTCGCCTGGGCTGGCAGCTGGGCTATGTGGCCGAGCTGCTCGGCAGCCAGGCCTTGTCGGATGTGACGCTACGCCAGCAGGGCGACGCCCGGCTCGCTCCCCTTGTCGCCGAGGCCGGCGTACTGGCCGAATCGATGGGGGTGGGGCCGGCAAAGTGGCCGGCGGTCACCACGGCGGACGAGTTTGCGCGCCTGCAAACCCGTTTCGAGGATGACGAAAGCGGCCTCGGCCAGCGTATCGAAAGTACCCTCTCCCTGCGCCACCGGCACCTTTACCTGGCCGGCGTGCATGCGGGCATCAATCAGGCGGTCGTCATGGCCAGCGGCGGCAGCCTCTTCAATGGCAGCAGCGCGGCCCTGTTTGTGCGTCACGCCACGCTGGCCGGGGTGCCGCCCGCCACATGGATGGACCTGACCCATGCGCCGGAGGGCAGCACGCCGGCGCTGCGGGTGGCACGCTTTCAGGCGGCGCTGATGCGCTTCGACGCGGCGCTGGCCGCGAGTCCGGTCGAGGGCCACTGAGTCAGCGCGGGTTCATGCAACTCATGGCTTGGATTTGAGCGCTGTGCGGCGGCAGGCGTCGGAGCAGTATTTGACTTCGTCCCAGCAGCGCGCCCATTTGCGCCGCCAGGTCATGGGGCGAGCGCAGGCGGCGCAGGGCTTGCTGGGCAGGCTTTGCTTGTTGCCGCGGAAGGCGGAAGACGACATGGGTGGCGGACCTGTGGAGCGGATGTCAGTTCGGAATCAGGCGTGCCAGCGCCCTGCATGGCGGCGCCCGGCGGTCTGTTGCCAGAAACGGCTGAAGGATGGGCATAGTTCCGGCGGATCGGGCAGCCAGCGTGGAGCAGGCGTGAGTTCGGCGCCGATGGCGGCGAGGGCATCCCGGTAGCCGGGGTTGAGGGTCGCTTCGGCGCTGACGTGGTCGTTCAGGGTGGCGATGTCGCCGATGAAAAGGGCGTCGGTGACGGCCCGCAGACGCGGCAGCACGAAGGCCCAGCGTTCCGCCGACCAGGGAAAGCGCCGGTGGAAGGGCAGGTGGATGACGCCGATGCGTCGGCCGCTGCCAGCCGGCACCGGCCGCAGGGCCCAGGGATGGACGAGGTGCAACGGCCCGCTGCTGTCGGGTGACAGGAAATCGGCGGGGCTGATGAGGTGGAGGGGCGGCTCTCCGTGCAGCGGTGGTTCGAGGACGCCGTCGCCGGTGGGGGGCGAGGCGTCGAGTGCGGTGCTGTGACGGGCGATTTCCTCCAGCCGCTCGTAGCGGGTGTCCAGCACGCTGCCAGGGCAATGCCAGTCGGCCGGCGCGAAACGGGCCACGTTGTCGGCGTTGAAGAGATAGGGTTTGCTGCTGAAGGTGGCGGCCACCCATTGCCAGGACAGGTGATTGGCGGCCAGGTCGCCGTCGCGCAGATGGCCGTAGAGCCAGTCGGCGGCGACGCGCCAGTGCACCTTGCGCAGATGCACCGTGTAGCTGGCCAGCCACAGGCGGGCGTGGTTGTGCAGGTAGCCGGTGGCGTACAGCTCGACCACGCTGCGGTCGATGGTTGGAATGCCGCTTCGCGCTTCGCGGATATCGGCGGGCAGGGTGCCGGCGTAGGTCACGCCGGGCAGGCCGGGGCGGATGTCGGCGAAGATGCCCTCGCCCAGTTGTCCCCACACGTGATGGAAAAACTCCCGCCAGCCGAACTGGAAGGCCAGCTTGTCGTCCGGCTGGAGCTGGAAGTGTTCGACCAATTCGGGGAGCGTCACGCTGCCGTGGGTGATCCATGGGGACAGGCCGGTGACGGCGCCGTCCAGATGGTTGCGGGTCAGCGCGTAGTCGCTCGGGGAAACCGCGGTGAGGCGGGCGGCGAGCTCTGGGTCGGAGCTTGGGGAAAGGCGCACGGGGCGGGCATCAACAGGAAGCGATGCCCGATTGACCGGGAACAAGGGCGGGCGGTTCCCCGCCCACCGGTCAGACCCGGTATTGCTCCAGGGTGGCGATCTGGTGCCGCGCCTGCTCGTCGAGGCGGCGCGCACTGCTGGAGGATTGCGCGGCAGCGGCGGCCGACTCTTCGGCCATCTGGGCAATGCGTTCGATCTGCACGGCAATGTTGTTGCTGGCGGCGCCCTGTTCGCGGATGGCGTCGGAAATCTCGGCGACGGTATGGGCGGTGGCGGTGGCCGCTGCGCCGATTTCATGAACGGCCCGGTCGGTGTCGTCGGCGCGCGCTACGCTTTGGGTCACGAGGCTTTCAGCGGCCTGCATTTCGGCGGCAGCCTGCATGGAGTGCCGGCGCATCGCCTCGATGGTGGAGGCGATTTCCTGGGTCGAGCTGGAGGTGCGTTCGGCGAGCTTGCGGACTTCGTCGGCCACCACCGCGAAGCCGCGGCCCTGTTCACCGGCGCGGGCGGCTTCGATGGCGGCGTTGAGGGCCAGCAGGTTGGTCTGGTCGGCCACTTCCTTGATGACCTGAACGACGGTGCCGACGCGTTCGCCCTGGGCACTCAATTCGCGCAGCGAGCCGGCGGCGGCGCTGACCGACTGGGAAATGCTGCGGATGTCCCGGATCGTGTGGTCGATGGTGGCGGAACCGGCCTTGGCCATCTCGCCGGACTTGCCGGCCAACTGGTGGGCTTCAGTGGCCCGGTCGCCCACATGATTGATGCTGACAGTCATTTCCTCGACGGTGGCGGCGATGGCCGAGGAGGCTTCGCTCTGCTGCCCGGCAGCGGTGGAAACCTGGATCGAGGCCTGATTCATTTCGCGGCTCGCGCCGGCCACCGTGCGGGCACCTTCGATGAGGCTGTGGAAGTTCTCCTGCAGCTTGGACAGCAACTGGTTGAAGGCGGTGGCGGTTTCGCCGATTTCGTCCATGCGCTTGACCGGTGCCCGGGCGGTGAAATCGAGGGAGGCATTGACGTGCACCAGCGTGCCGCGGATGCCGTCGAGGCTTTCGCGCAGGGACGTGATGAGCAGTGAGGCCAGGATTCCGACAATGATGAAGGCGGCGGCTAGGACGCCGCCGACGGTCCACAGGGCAGCGGTGTAATCAGCGGCGTTTTCCTGGCGCAGCTTTTCGCCCATCGCGTAGTTGAACTCCTCGTGCTTGGCCAGGCTGCCGCGCGCGGCCAGGGCGTCTTCTTTCAGATTGGTGCGCAGCATGGTGCGCACGGTTTCCATCTCGCCGGCATTCGACTTCTCAAGGTAGAGCGAGCGGGTGGCGCGATAAATCTTGAGGGCGGCGCGATCGGCGACCAGCAACTGGCGGTCGGTGTCGTCGGAAATGAAGTTCTGTTCGTATTCGCTGAGCTTCGCGTCGAGTTTTTCGTCGGCTTCCTGGATCGCCCGCTCGACTTCCTTGTGGTGGGCCGGGTCGGACATCAGGGCGTGCTGGTAGGTGCTCATCCGGCTGTTGGTCAGGAAGCCGCGGGCCTCCTGCATGACGCGCAGGCTCGGAAAGATGTTGGCCTGGATGTATTCAAAGCGGGCGTTGGCCTGCTTCAGTTGCCACAGGCCGAGTGCGCCGATGCCGAGCAGGGCGATCAGTGCGGTGCTCAGGGCAATCACGAGGCGTTGGGTCAGTTTCATGATGAGAATCCGGGACGCGGGGTAGGTCAGGCATTACGACGCGGTCGATTATTACTTTAGTTATATATTTGAATAATCCGGCATGCCGATTGATGCTAGTCGCATTTATTTACACCCCGTCCGCAATCCCTTTCCATGCCGAACGGGAGTTTCATGTAAATCAGTTGTTTATGGGTTTGGGCCTGAAACCTGCTTTGTGTCACTACCTGCTTGTGGGTATTTTTCTACTCGAAAAACTTATAAATCCATCCATGATCAAGACCAATCCAATGCGTACCCTGGTTATTGCCCTGATGAGCCTCGGGGCCCTGGCCGCCATGCCGGCCCAGGCCGATGTGCTGACTTCCAGTGGTTCCGCCACTGCCGGTACCACCAGCAGCTTCGGGCCGACCACCGGCGCCACCTATGTCACCGACTCCGCCAGCGTCTATGGCGCGGATGGCAACAGCGCCTTCGCCAGTGCATGGGGCAACGACCACGGCACCTATCGTGCGTCAGCCTACGGCAATGGCACTTTTGACAGCACCGCGACCTTCCATCGCACCCTGTCGGTCATCAACAACAACGCGGCCGCCACCCAGTACACGCTGAACTTCTTCATCTATTACGGCGGCCTGAGCATCGGCAACTACAACCAGCTGGCCGGCAGTGGCAGCGCTGGCTACGACCTGAGCATCAAGAAGAACACCTCTTCGACCCTGTTCGCCAGCTCCGCGCTGCTCGATTCCAGCGGCAACGTCACCGCCAGCAACGCCCTCAATGGCGCCACCGGCGGTTCCGACAGCAACTCGGCCTGGTACTACTGGAACGGTACCAACGTGAGCCTTGATCTGGGCATTCTCGGTGTCGGCGAAAGCATGAACATCGATTTCGACCTGGTGACCACGGCGAGCGGCTCCTATGTTGCGCAGAGCTACGCCTGCAACGGTGACAACGGTTATGGCGGCTATGGTCCGGATGTCATCGCCCCGATGACGGTGGTGGAGGATGGCTACGGCGGCTATGGTGGTTATGGCGGCACCTGTTACCGTACGGCCTACATCGACGCCGGCCTCGGCGATCCGGGCGGCATCGACGCGAACACCCTGCCGCCGACCAACGCCACCTTCGGCATTACCGCCACGGCGGCCAACGTCGTGCCGCTGCCCGGCACCCTGGCGCTGCTGAGCCTCGGTCTTGCCGGCCTGGGTGTCGGACGAGTCCGCCGACCACGCTGACGCTCCCCGCTCATTGCGGTCTAATGGGCGCCTTCGCGGCGCCCATTTTCATTTTCGATTCCATGGCCACCATTGCCCTCATCTGGGAACTCGGTTCCGACTACGGTCACATCGGCCGCTTCCTGCCCATCGCCCAGGCCCTGCGCGAGCGTGGCCACCGGCCGGTGATGATCCTGCGCGACATCTCCCGCGCCGACGAAATGCTCGGCCCCTACGGCCTTGAATACCTGCAGGCGCCCCTGTGGCTGCCGCCGGTGTCGGGTCTGCCGCCGGCGCTCAACTTCACCGAGACGCTCTTCCTGTTCGGCTTTCTGCAGCCGGCCGGGCTGCTCTCCATCGTGCGGGCGTGGCGCAAGCTTTTCGAATTGCTCAAGCCCGACATGCTGGTCTTCGATCATGCGCCCACGGCCCTGCTGGCCAGCCGTGGCCTGGGTCTGCCGCGCCTGATCACCGGCAACAGCTTTGCCGTGCCGCGCCAGGCCACGCCCATGCCGCTCTACCAGTGGTGGGACCCGAAAGCCGGTGCGCCGTCGCGGGAGCGCGACTGCGAAGAGAAGCTGGTGCGCAACGCCAACCACGCGCTGGCTGCGCTGGGCGCGCCGCTGCTCGAACGGGTGGCCGACCTCTACGCTGCCGAGGCGACCCTCATCACCGGCGCTCCGGAGCTGGACGTATACGGCCCGCGTGATCCCGACAACTATGTGGGCGCCATCAACAGCATCGAGCACGGCGTCGAGCCGCGCTGGCCGGCCGGCAAGACCCGCAAGGTCTTCGCCTACCTCAAGCCCCACTACGCGCACATCGAGGTGCTGATTACGGCCCTTGGCAAGCTCGACGCCAGCGTGCTGATCTTCGCCCCGGGCCTGGCCAAACAGACGGTCGAGCGCCTGCAGACCGCCAACCTGGCGTTCAGCTCGGCGCCCTTGAAGATGAGCCGGGTGCGCGAGGAATGCGATCTGGCGGTGTGCCACGCCGGGGGCACCGTGGATGTGATGCTGGCTGCCGGCAAGCCGCTGTTCGTGCTGCCGCTGCAGATGGAACAGATCATGACCAGCCGGCGCTTCGAGCAGACCGGTTGCGGCCTGTGGCACTGGCACCAGCAGCCGCCGAAGGACATCGACAAGATGCTGCGCAAGGTCTTCAGCGCGCCGGAGTTTGGCGAACGGGCCCAGGCTTACCGGGAGCGCAACCAGGGCTTCACCCAGGCCACGGCGATGGCGCGTTTCATGGCCACGTGCGACCGGCTGCTGGCCGGCGTGGCCTGAGAGCGGCCGGGGCCGGTCAGCGCGCTGCCAGCCAGGCCAGCACGCCCTCGCCCACCGCCTTGCCGCTGGCGAAACAGGCGCTGAGCAGGTAACCGCCGGTCGGCGCCTCCCAGTCGAGCATCTCGCCACTGCAAAACACGCCCGGCATGGCGCGCAGCATCAACTGCGCATCCAGGTCCTCGAAGCGCACACCACCGGCACTGCTGATCGCCTCGTCGAGCGGGCGTGTCGCCACCAGACGCAGGGGCAGCGCCTTGATGGCCGCGGCCAGGCGGGTCGTGTCAGCCAGTTCATCGGCCGTCAGGCATTCGCGCAACAAGGCCATCTTGACCCCGCTGATGCCAACCCGGCTCTGCAGATGGCTCGACAGGGAACGCGCCCCACGGGGATGAGCCACCTCGGCCTGAATCCGCTCCGGCGAACGATCGGGAGACAGGTCGACCAGCAGGGTCGCGCTGCCGCCGCTGTGGATCGCATCGCGGATGGGCGCCGACAGGGCATACACCAGACTGCCCTCGATGCCGTCGTCGCTGATCATCGCTTCACCCGGGCGGGCCGGCGTGGTGTCGCCGTCAAGGCACATGGCGATGGATTTGATCGGCTGGCCGGCAAAGCGGCTGCGGAAGTGCTCGCTCCAGCCGGTGCTGTGCTCGGCCCGGGGCGAGGCGACGATGAAGCCGCAATTGGCCGGCTGCAGCGGTGCCACATCCACACCGCGTTCGGCGAGCAGTGGCACCCAGGCACCGTCCGAGCCGAGCTTCGCCCAACTGCCGCCCCCCAGCGCCAGCACCGTCGCGTTGGCCGTGTAGTGGCGCGGGCCGTTGGGTGTGCTGAAGGCGAGGTTGCCATCCGCATGCCAGCCGATCCAGCGATGGCGCATGTGAAAGCGCACGCCGGCCTCGCGCAGGCGTTGCAGCCAGGCGCGCAGCAGCGGTGCGGCCTTCATCCCGTCCGGAAAGACGCGCCCCGACGTGCCGACGAAGGTCGTCACCCCCAGTGCCTCGACCCACTCGCGCAGGGCTTGCGGCGTGAAGGCGGCGAGCAGCGGTTCGATCTGCGCCCGGCGGCTGCCGTAACGGCTGGCGAAGGCCGCGAAGGCTTCCGAATGGGTGATGTTGAGCCCGCCGCGGCCGGCCAGCAGGAACTTGCGCCCCACCGACGGCATCGCATCGAAGAGATCCACCTGCACCCCGGCCCGGGCCAGGGTTTCGGCAGCCATCAGGCCGGCGGGGCCACCCCCGATGATGGCAACGGAGGCGGAAACGGGTGCAGTGGCGGAGGGCATGGCGAGGCTTCCGGAGTGGGGCAAGGGCGGGATTGTAGTAGGGGCACCCGGCACATCGCGTGATTTGTGTTTCGGCTTCCGCTTGCGGCGATGCCAGCGGATTACAATTCGCGCTCCGCCGCCGCGGGCTGCCCGCGACGGAACACACTGAGGAAATCCGGAATGTTGATCAAAGCAGGCGCCTTCGGGGGCGCCTTCGCCCGTCGGGCGCTCCTCGGGCTGATGCTGGCGGTGCTGGTTGGCCCGGCGCTGGCCGAAACCGCACCCACATCGCGAGAACATCTCGAGCGTCTGGCGCGCGCCAAGCCGGCCGACCAGAAAGCGGCCCAGGATGCCGGCAAGAAGGCGGCCTTCTTCTGCGCCAACTGCCACGGTGAAAGCGGTCTGAGCAAGTACGTTGAAGTCCCCAACCTGGCTGGTCAGCATCCGCTGTACATCCTCAGCCAGATCGACGCCTTTCTGGCCGGCAAGCGCAAGGATGCCTTCATGCAGGGCCTGATGAAGGTGCTGAGTGCCGAGGACAAGGCCACCATCGCGGTGTTCTACGCCGCCCAGCAGGTCGCGCCATCGGTAGCCACGCCGGGAGCACAGGCCGCGGCCGGCCGCGAGCTGTTCCAGAAGAACTGTGCCCGCTGCCATGGTGCCGATGCCAAGGGCGGCGAGAGCTTTCCGCGCCTGGCCGGCCAGCAGGCCGAATACCTGCGCCGCAATATCCGGCGCTATCTCGACATGAGCGGCGAACGGACCTACCCGCCGATGACCGCCGCCGTGACCGGCCTCGGCGAGAAAAACATCGAAGCCGTCGTCGACTACCTCTCAAGCCTCAAATAAGCGGACTCCCCCGTGGGTCGGACTTTAGTCCGACTGCGCACTCCCAGCCGGTGGATGTCGGACTAAAGTCCGACCCACGGGTAAGCCTTGGTGGGTGATCGGGATGTGGGCTTCGTGACGCCGCTCACCGTTACGCCTTCCTTCAGCATGCCAACCCGCTCCGCCCCGGCCGCGCGCCCTGTGGGTCGGACTTCAGTCCGACTGCGCGCTCCCAGCCGGTGGATGTCGGACTGAAGTCCGACCCACGGGTAAGCCTTGGTGGGTGATCGGGGTGTGGGTTTCGTGCTGCCCGCCCACCGTCAGGCCTTCCTTCAGCATGCCAACCCGCTCCGCCCCGGCCGCGTGCCCCGTGGGTCGGACTTCAGTCCGACTGCGCATTCCCAGCCGGTGGATGTCGGACTGAAGTCCGACCCACGGGTAAGCCTTGGCGGGTGATCGGGGTGTGGGCTTCGCGCTGCCCGCCCACCGTCAGGCCTTCCTTCAGCATGCCAACCCGCTCCGCCCCGACCGCGCGCCCTGTGGGTCGGACTTCAGTCCGACTGCGTGCTTCCAGCCGGTGGATGTCGGACTGAAGT
This sequence comes from Zoogloea oleivorans, assembly GCF_008107625.1. Lineage (GTDB taxonomy): Bacteria > Pseudomonadota > Gammaproteobacteria > Burkholderiales > Rhodocyclaceae > Zoogloea > Zoogloea oleivorans. The sequence continues at coordinate 103,299 of NZ_SDKK01000002.1, read as the reverse complement.
CCGACCCACGGGTAAGCCTTGGTGGGTGATCGGGGTGTGGGCTTCGTGCCGCCGTTCACCGTTACGCCTTCCGTCAGCATGCCAACCCGCTCGGCCCCGGCCGCGCGCCCTGTGGGTCGGACTTCAGTCCGACTGCGTGCTCCCAGCCGGTGGATGTCGGACTGAAGTCCTACCCACGGGCTGCTTTTAGCGGGTGATCGGGACGCCGCCTTCGTTGCTGCCGAACACGGTTACGCCTTCCTTCAGCGTGCCGATGACCCGGATGTCGCCGAGTTTGTCGGCGGGGGTCTTGAGCGGGTTGGCGGACAGCACGGTGAGGTCGGCGAGCTTGCCGGCGGTGATGCTGCCCTTGATCTTCTCTTCGCCGATCTGGCGTGCCGGCAGCAGCGTCAGGGCCTTGAGGGCGTCCAGCGGGGTCAATTGCTGATCTTCGCCGACCGGGCGCTGGATGGCGGCGGCCAGTACGCCGAAGGGCGCCGGTTCGACGAGCGCATTGTCGGCATGCAGCAGCACCGGCACGCCGTGGCGAAGCGCGGCGGCGGCGGGGATGAAGCGTGCCGTGCGCTCGGCGCCGAGGGCGTCGTCGGTGAGGCTGGCGAGGCCAAGGCTCAGGCGCTGCGGGGCCAGCGACACGCCGACGCCGAGTTCCTTCAGTGCATCGAGCTGGTCGTCGCGGATCATCTGCGCACCCACCAGCAGCGGGCGCCGATCCTTGCCCGGATGTGCGCCGGCGGCGTTGCGGATGCCGCTGATGAACTGTGCGATGGCCGCGTCGCCGTTGGCCTGCACCGCCACCTGCCAGCCGTTGGCGTAGGCGCTGCCGAGCAAGTCGCCGACCACCTCGTCGCTGATGGTCTGGTAGCCGGTGAAGCCACTGCGCTTGCCGGCCGGCGGATACTGGTAAGGCTGGGTCAGCCAGGCGCTGCGCTCGTCGGCGCTGCCGTCGAGCGTGAAGGACACGCCGGCCAGGCGCAGGTGGCTCTTGTAATACTTGGGGCCGATGCTCTTGTGGCCCTTGAGGGCGGCGGCGCTGGTGGGCAGGTCGGCGTAGAGGGCCACGTCGAGCTTGAGCGCGCCAAGATCGGCGGCCTGGGTGTACAGCGCAAAGTCGTCCGGCGTGGCGCGGGCCTCGACGGCGGTGGTGTAGCCGTTCTTCAGGTACAGGCTCTGGCCCTGCTGGATCATCGCCTGGCGATCGTCCTTGCCCAGCTGGGGCAGGGCGCCGATGAGGGCCACGGCGGCAGAACCTTCGAGCAGTCCGTCCGGTTCCTTCGAGCCCGGCCAGCGGCTGATGTGGCCGCCCGGCGGGTCGATGCTGTCGCGGCTGATGCCGGCCAGCTCGAGGGCCTTGCTGTTGGCCACCAGCTGGCGGCCCGACTGGTGAATGATGATCACCGGCTTGTCGCGATAGACCGAATCCAGATCGTTGCGGCTTGGCGCGCGTTGCTCGCGCAGGCGGCTGTCGTCGTAGCCGACACCGATGATCCAGCCGAAGCGCTGGGCCAGCTCGCCCTTCGACCATTCGCGGAGTTGCCGCAGCAGGCTGCCGGTATCGCTCACCGGCCCGAGGGGCGGGGCCTGCAACTGGGCCGCCACCGAGTACAAACCAAGGCGTGACATCTGCCCCCAGGCGTCGATAAAGCCCGGCACGAGCGTCTTGCCGGCCAGGTCGACCACCTCGGTGCCTTCGCTCTTCCAGCGTGCCAGGATGTCCTTGGTCTTGCCCACGGCGAGGATCTTGCTGCCCTTGATCGCCACTGCCTGGGCGCTCGGGCGCTTGTCGTCGAGGGTGATCACGTCGCCGTTGGTGAAGATGATGTCGGACAGCGGTGGCGGGGGAGGCGTGAGGGGGGCAACCGGCGCGTTCGGATCGACGGGCAGCGCGCCGGGGGTTGCGGCGGGCGCCGGGAGGACGCTGGCGGGCTGCGGGATGGCGGGCTTGATGCCGGCAGGGACGGGCTTGACGGCCGCCGGGGCGGGCATCTGGGCCAGCAGGGTCGGGGCGGCGAAGGCCAGCAGGATCGCCACGCTGGCGCGGCGCACAACAAAAGCGGATTTCATGGGCACGACTCCGGAAAACGGTCGGGCGGGCGGGGGCGAACCCGGCCGCGAACCCGGCGAGCATAGCACCGCCGTCTGCCGCCACCCGTGAAAGGGTGCGTGCTGCCGCACGATGGGCGAGCGAGCAGGGGCGTGCCGGACGTGGACATGAAAAAGGGCCCGGAGAAGGGCCCTGCTTGCCGGAAGGTGCTGCCTAGATGCTGCGTCGCGACCGCCACAACAGCCCCATCCCTGCGGCAAGCAAAAGCAGGCCCGATGGCTCGGGCACCGGGTTGGTGATCGGATTGCCCGGATCTTCATTGATGCCGACACGAATCTGGTAGGCCCCGTCGTTGTCATCGAAGGCGCCCGGCGCCCCATTGAAGTTGAAGGAGTCGGAAATGCCGAAGAACACCCGCGTGGCCCCTGCGGGGGCGATGAATTCCTGGAACACGCCGCCGCTTGTGACGCCATTGCCGATATAGAACACTTGCTGGAGTTCCGGCGCCAGGGTGAGGAAGTTGATGCCCAGCCCGGCGTTGGTGAAATCCAGGGTGGCCGGCGGGTTGCTCACCGGAACGCCATCGCTCAGAAAGACGCCCACCAGCGCGCCCTGGGTGCCCAGATAGCCACTCAGGCCACCAAAGGCACTGATGCTGCTGCTGCCCGGAACACCATTGCCTTCGGGCCCATAGGTCGTGCCCCCGAAACCGTTGAAAAAGCTGATGCCACCGCTCGCCGGGTCGAGCACCCGAATGACCGAGCCGGCGGTGACGGCAAAGCCGGGAGGCAGTGTTTCCTTGATCTCTTCCGGTGTCGGCCCCGCGTGGCGGACCATGCCGCCGGGCCAGGGCTGGCTCGCATCGGGGATGAGCAGGTCGGTTCTGCCTGCCAGCCAGATCGAATCGCTGCCCTTGATGGTGCTGGCCACCACGGTAGCCCTGGCGAGGGACGGGAGCGCCGCGAGACACAGCAGCGCGAGAAGCGTGGGCGCAAGGCGCCTGGCAAACGAAGACGGAAACATGGAACAGTCCTCCGCGGGATGAAAAGCCCTGTTCCTGTGATAAGCAAAGTCCCTGCCGGAAAGAGAAAGCTGTTGAATAACAAAGCGATTTGTTTTCTTGCGGAGACTTGTTTGGCGCTGCTGTAAGAATTGCCGACAGCCGCAGATCGATATCTGCCCGCCGTGAACTCTATTCCGATAGTCGCAAACATTATTTCGACTGCTGATAACTCTGTTCATGACTATCGGAAATCAATTCCGATAGTCATGAACACGTATCCGACGCATCGGATCTCAATCCTGGACTATCGGAAGACACTTGTGGCTGATCGTAATCATCATCCGATGGATCGGAACAAAGATCTGGCGGCCCTGCACGCTTATAAGCCCCGCGCCCAAGCAGGTCGCAGGTGCGCATTGGCGGGTGCGGTGATGGCGCTGCGTACCTGTTCCAGCAATTTGTCCTTGTCGGCGCCGAGAGTGCCTTTCAAGACCAGCCAGTTGCTGGCGTGATCCGATCTGAAAACCGTGCGGCGCAGCGCGAGTTGCGACAGGAAGCCTTCCATCTCGCGGAACAGGCCTTGCTGGTCGAGGGGCTCCCATTCGGGAAAGCCAGCGCGAAAGCGGGCCTCGCCACCGGGAAAGCTGACCACCAGTGTGGACAGGAATTCCGGCTGGGTGGCGTTGGCGAGGCGGGCCGAGTTGTCGGCGTGCTGTTGGCTGAGCACCCGGCCACCGAGGCCGTTGAGGATCATCACCGAGCGGGTGATGCCGGCTTCGCCAAGCTTGTCGAGGGCGTCGCGGGTGCTCTCGAAGGTTTCGCCCTTGTTCACCTTGGCGAGCACGTCGTCGTCGCCGGATTCGGCGCCGAGGTACACCATGCGCAGGCCGGCGGCGCGCAGGCTGGCCAGTTCGGCGACGGTCTTCTTCTTGAGGTTGCGCGCCAGACAGTAGCTGGAGACGCGATGCACGGCGGGCAGGTGCTGCTTGATGGCGTCGAGGATGGCGAGCAGGCGGCGGGTGGGCAGCACCAGCGCGTCGCCGTCGGCCAGAAAGACGCGCCGGATCTGTGCGCCGTAGCGCGCGCCGGTGTGGCGGATGCTGTCGAGCACTTCGTCTTCGCTTCGGGCGCGGAAGGCCTTTTGCGGAGCGGTGTACATCTCGCAAAAAGTACAGTTGTTCCATGAGCAGCCGTCGGTGACCGGCAGGATCAGGGATTCGGCCTCGGAGGGCGGGCGGAAGACGGGTTCGACGTAGCGGATGGGGACGGTGGGCATGGAGAGTGTGGACTGGAGATTGGGACGCGTTCCTGTGGGGCGGATTTTAATCCGACAACACGCGTCATTCCGGATGAGGCTGCCGGATTAAAATCCGGCCCACAGCTTAAAAAGGCGGGTGCCGGGAATGAGTGAATCTTCGTGTTCTTCGACGGGGTGCGGGTGTAGCGGCGGGGTGGCGGCGGAGCGGGTGAGCCGCGGTGAGGCCGTGGCAGCGCCGGGCGAGGCGCGTTGTGTGTCGCGTTTCCGGGTGGGTGACATGGATTGTCCGGCCGAGGAGTCGCTGGTGCGCATGGCACTGGATGGCCAGGCGCACGGGCTGGAGTTCGATCTGCTGGAGCGGACGGTGAGCGTGTGGCACGCGGTGCCGGTGGAGGAGATCGAGTCGCGCATCGCCCGTCTGGGCATGGGCTGCGAGCGTCTGGCCAGTGGCCCCGCTGAGGGGGCGCCGGTGGCCAAGGTGAGCGACCCGGCGGCCGAGCGGCGGGCCTTGTCGTGGTTGCTGGCAATCAACGCGGCGATGTTCGTGATCGAGGGGCTGGCCGGCTGGTGGGCCGAGTCGTCGGGTTTGCTGGCCGATGGCCTGGACATGTTTGCCGACGCGGCGGTGTATGCGGTGGCGCTGTACGCGGTGGGGCGCGGCGCGGCCCTGCAATTGAAGGCGGCGCGCTTTGCCGGCTGGTTGCAGTTGCTGCTCGGGCTGGGTTTGTTCGGGCAGGTGGCCGAGCACGTGCTGCACGGCTCGACGACGGTGGCGCTGGCGATGATGGGCGTGTCGGTGCTGGCGCTGATCGCCAACGTGGGCTGCATGTGGCTGATTGCCGGCCATCGGGACGGGGGCGCCCACATGAAGGCGAGCTATATCTTCACGGCCAACGACGCGCTGGCCAACCTGGGGGTGATTGTTGCCGGCGGTTTGGTTGCGTGGCTCGGCAGCCCGTGGCCGGACTGGGTAGTGGGCAGCATCATCGGCGCGATGGTGCTGGCCGGTGCCGTGCGCATCCTGCGCCTGCGCTGATCGTGGGTCGGACTTCAGTCCGACAGCACGGTATCAGGCGGGGGATGTCGGACTGAAGTCCGACCCACAGGGATGGGCCTGGCTTTTGTGGGGTGGGTTTTGATTCGACGGGGCAGGTTCGGGTTGTGTTGTCGGACTGAAGTTTGAGCCGCGGGATGAGGCTGGCTTTTGTGGGTCGGACTTCAGTCCGACAACGCCGGTTCAGC
>NZ_SDKK01000002.1:0-96917 GCF_008107625.1 Zoogloea oleivorans | reverse complement strand
GTGTCGTGTGGGTCGGACTTCAGTCCGACATCCCCTGGCTGATACGACAGTGTTGTCGGACTGAAGTCCGACCCACGGGGCCGGGCATCAGCGGCTGCCCATGGCTTCGCCCATGCGGATGGCGCGGGTCGGCGTCCATTCGGGGGTGAAGCGGAGGCGCTTCTTGGGGAAGAGCATGACGACCGTCGAGCCGAGCAGGAAGCGGCCCATTTCGTCGCCCTTTTTGAGCGTGACCTGGCCGGCGGCGTAGTCCCATTCCTGGATCTTGCCGGGGCGTGGCGGGTTGATCTGGCCGTGCCACACGGTGGCCATGCTGCCGACGATGGTGGCGCCGACGAGCACCAGCACGAAGGGGCCGATCTCGTCGTTCTCGAAGACGCACACCACGCGCTCGTTGCGGGCGAACAGGCCGGGTACGCCGCGGGCGGTGGTCGGGTTGACCGAAAACAGGGCGCCGGGGACGTAGATCATCCGCGTCAGGCGCCCGTCGCAGGGCATGTGGATGCGGTGGTAGTCGCGCGGGCTGAGGTAAAGGGTGGCGAACTCGCCGTCCTGAAACTGGATCGCCAGATCGCGGTCGCCGCCGACCAGCGCGTGGGTGGAGTAGCTGTGGCCCTTGGCCTGGAAGATCTGGTCGCGGTCGATGCGGCCGAACTGGCTGATGGCGCCGTCCACCGGGCAGAGGAAGTCGGCCTGGGCCAGCGGGCGGGCGCCGGCCTTGAGCGGGCGGGTGAAGAAGTCGTTGAAGCTCGGGTAGCTGGCGATGTCCGGATTGGCCGCCTCGGCCATGTTGACCCCGTAGCGGCCGACGAACCAGCGGATCACCGAGGTGGTGAGTCCGCCGGCTTTGGCGCTGGCCAGCTTGCCGGCCAGCACGGTGAGCGCCTGCTTGGGGATGAGGTATTGGGGAAGAACGGCAAGGCGGTCGGACACGGGGCAATCCTGGCTGAGGCGAAGCCGCGGATTATAGCCGGGCGCCTCTACTCCGTCGGAAAGCCGGCCTCTTCGATGGCCGAGCGGATGTCGCCTTCGGACACCATGGAGGTGTGTTCGATGCTGGCGGCGCCGGTTTCGATGGAGAGTTCCACGTGGCCGATGCAGGGCAGGTCCTGGATGGCGTTCATGACGGTGCGCAGGCAATCGTCGGACTGCATGCCGGTGATGATGAGGGTGGTGGTGGGCATGAGGGGGCTCCGGGTTGGTTAGTTGGCCGTTGCGGTAATGGGAAATACCCGGTCGTAGGCCAGGTTGAAGAAAAAGGCATACACAACGTAGAACAGGGCGAGGCCGATGTCGGCCACGAGGGCGGCCATCCAGCCCATGCCGGTCCATGCCATCACCACCGGCAGGCCCATCAGCAGGATGCCGCCTTCGAAGCCGAGGGCATGGGCGACGCGCAGCAGCCACGGGCGCTGGTCGGCCTGGCGCCCGGTGAGGCGCCCTTCGATCCAGTCGAAGCCGGTGTTGTAGGCGGCGTTCCAGAGGGTGGCGATCAGCGCCAGCACGAACATCAGGCCGGCGGCGTCCATGAAGGGCACGTCCGACAGCCACACGAAGGGCGGGGTGCTGAGCACGAGGCCGCCGATCTCGAAGAGGGCGACCTGGCGGGCACGATCACGCAGGTTGCGCTGGACAGGTTTGGAAATGGACATGAAGAAGCGACGATGGAGTGCGTGCAGTTTAACGCGCCGGGCGAGACCCGTTAAACTGCAGGGCCGATTTCACCTGTCGCCCTGCCATGCCTGATTCCCTTGTCCATGCCCTCGTCTGTCATCCGGCTGCGCCGGACGCTTGCGTGCGCGCCATTGGCGTATCGGCGCGGCGCGAGGCGGACGGCGCCTTGCTGCTGGGCTACCGGCTCGACGGCGATCCTGGCGCGCTGCGGATTCCCGACAGGGCGACGGCCCTGCCGCCGGAGCGCCTGTGGGCGCATACCTGTTTCGAGCTGTTCGTGACCGTGGACGGCGAGCGCGCCTACCGGGAGTTCAACTTCTCGCCCAACGGACAGTGGATGCGCTTCGATTTCGACGATTATCGCCAGCGCATTGCCTCGCCAGCAGGGCCGGCACCGCAGATTTCCCTGCGTGAGCCGTCCCGTTGCCTGGAACTGTCCGTGCGTCTGCCTGCCGAACTCCTGCCCGCCGGTGATCTGCTGGTCGGCCTGACCGCCGTCGTCGAACATGCCGACGGCAGCCATCGCTACTGGGCCCTGCGCCACCCGTCCGGTCAACCCGATTTTCACCATCGCGACGGTTTCGCCCTCGCCCTGAAAGCCCCTACACCATGATCCAGTTCGGCCTCGATCGCCTGCTTGCCGATCCTGCCCTGCGCCGCCCGCTGGCGGGCAAGCGGGTCGCCCTTCTCGCCCATCCGGCCTCTGTCACCCGCGACCTGGCCCATTCTCTTGACGCCCTCGCGGCGCTGCCGGACATCCAGTTGTCGGCGGCCTTCGGCCCCCAGCATGGCCTGCGCGGGGACAAGCAGGACAACATGGTCGAATCGTCCGATTTCTTCGATCCGCTGCACGGCATTCCGGTGTTCAGCCTGTATGGCGAGGTGCGCCGCCCGACGGCGACGATGATGGACCGCTTCGACGTGCTGCTGGTCGATCTGCAGGACCTCGGTTGCCGTATCTACACTTTCATCACCACGCTGCGCTACGTGCTGGAAGCCGCGGCCAAGCACAAGAAGGCCGTGTGGGTGCTGGATCGCCCGAATCCTGCCGGCCGTCCGGTGGAGGGCACGCTGCTGCTGCCCGGCTGGGAAAGTTTCGTCGGCGCCGGCCCGTTGCCGATGCGCCACGGTCTGACCATGGGCGAGCTGGCCCGCTGGTTCATTGCGACGCTCAAGCTGGATGTGGAGTGCGAGGTGATTTCCATGCAGGGCTGGGAGCCCGATGCGGCTCCCGGCTACGGTTGGCCGGTAGCCGAGCGGAGCTGGATCAATCCGAGCCCCAATGCGCCCAACCTGTCGATGGCGCGTGCCTACGCGGGTACCGTGATGCTGGAAGGGACGACGCTGTCGGAAGGTCGTGGCACCACGCGGCCGCTGGAGCTCTTCGGTGCACCGGACATCGAGGCGCGCAAGGTCATCGCCCACATGCAGGCCTTTGCGCCCAAGTGGCTGGCCGGTTGCCGCCTGCGCGAGTGCTGGTTCGAGCCTACGTTTCACAAGCACGCCGGCAAACTGTGCAGCGGGGTGCAGATTCACGTGGAAGACCCGGCCCATTACGATCACGCCGCATTTCGTCCGTGGCGTCTGCAGGCGCTGGCTTTCAAGGCGATCCGTCACTTGAACCGCGACTATCCCCTGTGGCGGGATTTTGCCTATGAGTACGAGCACGATCGCCTCGCCATCGATCTGATCAATGGTTCGGAAATCCTGCGGGAATGGGTGGATGACACCAACTCGCGCCCGGGTGATCTGGACGCGCTGGCCATGGCTGACGAGCGAAGCTGGGAAGAGGAACGGCGGGCGTTTTTACTGTACTGAAACCGTCAGCCCGGCGCGTCGGCCGGGGCTGACAGTGGGGCTGGCGTCAGGCGACGGCGTGCAGGGTGACGCGGGTGTCGACCCGGCCGATCACTTTTTGCAGGCCGCGGCGGGTGGTCGTGTTGACGACCAGCGGGGCCATCAGGTTGGCGCGTACCGGCGATTCGGCGGGGTTGCTGTCGGCGGCATCGTTGTGGCGCACGATCAGCAGCAGGCTGACGTCATCGGGATTGGTCAGTTGCAGGGCCGCGACTTCGTCGTCGCTGAGGGTGAACTCGTAGTTGAGGCCGAGCACGTCCGGGGTGGTTACCGAGAACATGACGTCCGGATCGTTCAGGGATTGCAGCATGAAGGCCTGGGGTGCTTCGCTGCCTTCGTCATGCAGCAGGGTGAACTGGCGGCAGGCTTCAAAGCCTGGCAGGCCGGCCGGAAACTCGATGATGCGATCAGATGAGACTTCAACTTCGCCGACGATGGGACTGGTGATTTTCATGGTTTTTCCCCCTTTGGAAATCTGGCCGATGCGGATGTGATTTTCCGGTCCGGCATGACTGTTCCATCATAGACGGGGGGCGCCCGATCAGCATTGGGAATTGAGGGGTCTTTGCCCGGCTTTCCTTGGTACAGACTGGATGTTGCCAGCATGAAAAAGGGCGCCCGCAGGCGCCCTTGGCATTGAAAGGTCCGGCACGCCGGACCAGATCAATATGACTTACCGGTCGCGATTGAAGGTGCGACCTGCACGCGGCTTGCCCGCTGCACCTTCACTGCGTGCGCCGCCGAAGCCGCCGCCTGCATTGTGGTGAGTGGAGCTGCGCTTGGCCACGTGGGGGAACTCGGTACGATGTTCCGGGTGACGCGGGGCGCTGGGGGCGTCGCTGCGACGGCCTTCGCTGGCCCACGGGCTGGCGGGGCGACCTTCGCCACGCGGGGCGTCGTTGCCGAAACGGCCGCCGGCGGACGGACGCTTGTTGTCGCCGAAGCGCGGGCCGTTGCCGAAGCTGCGGCCACCTTCACGACGCGGGCCGTTGCCACCACCCGGACGACGGTCGTCGGCGGGCATGGTCGAACGGGCTTCCAGACCGGGCAGGGTATGCACGGCCAGGGGCTGACGGGTGAAACGCTCGATGGCGCGCAGCAGACGCACGTCACGACGCTCGGCCAGGCTGATGGCGATGCCGTTGGAGCCGCCGCGGCCGGTACGGCCAATGCGGTGCACGTAGTCGGCAGCAACCTTGGGCAGGTCGTAGTTGATCACGTGGCTGATGGTGCGCACGTCGATGCCGCGGGCGGCAACGTCGGTGGCGATCAGGACACGCAGGTGGCCACGACGCAGCTGGTCGAGGGTGCGGGTACGCATGCGCTGGTTCATGTCGCCGTGCAGGGCGGCAACCGAGTGGCCTTGCGCCTCAAGATTGAGGGTCAGGGCGTCGGCGTCACGCTTGGTGGCGGTGAACACGATGGCTTGTTCCACGGCGGTATCGCGCAGGATGCCGTCGAGCAGGCGGTTCTTGTGACCGATGTCATCGGCCACCAGCAGACGCTGTTCGATGTTCTCGTGGCGGGACTGGGCGGAGTTGATCTCGATCCGTTCCGGGTCCTTCAGCATGCGTTGCATCATGCGCGCAACCTGGCCATCAACGGTGGCCGAGAAGAACAGGGTCTGGCGATCCTTCGGCAGCGCGGCAACGATGGCCTCGATGTCGTCCACGAAGCCCATGTCGAGCATGCGGTCGGCTTCGTCGAGGATCAGCACTTCGAGGCGCGAGAAGTCGATGCGGCCACGGTTCATCTGGTCCATCAGGCGGCCGGGGGTCGCCACGAGGATTTCGTAGGGGCTGGTGAGGAGCTTGTTCTGCACCGGGTAGGGCATGCCGCCGACAACGCTGACAGCCTTGGCGTAGCGCATGTGCTTGCCGTAGCCCTTGGCGGCTTCGGTAACCTGCACGGCGAGTTCGCGGGTCGGGGTGAGAACCAGCACGCGGGGGCCGCGAGCCTTGATGACCGGTTCGGCGGTCAGGCGCTGCAGGGACGGCAGCATGAAGGCTGCAGTCTTGCCGGAGCCGGTCTGGCTGGAGACGATCAGATCCTTGCCGGCGAGGGCGGCCGGAATGGCGGCGGCCTGTACGTCGGTGGCTTCGGTGTAGCCGGCTTCGTTAACGGCTTTGACAATATTCTCGGACAGGCCGAGGCTGGCGAAATCCATGTTCGCTTCCTTATCTTTAGGTATTGCGGATGCGGTGCCCGCGAAGAAAAAACGGCAACGCGTCGCCGCGCAGTGAATGCGCGCAACAGTAGGGCTGCCTGACTGGCATATCGGCACTAACCGATCAGGACAACCTCTCGTCGAATACGGGAGATATAAGAAGGTCAGGGACGATGTGACTCGGTGCGAACCGCTTTGCACCGGACCGACAACTATAACGATAATGTGGTCGCGACACAAGGGGAATGTTGCGCTGCAAAAACTGAGGTATAACAGGGTCTTCAGGACAGACGGGGGTTTTATGCGTTTTGACAACAGCCGGGAGAGCGATAACGTCGAGGACCGGCGCGGCGGCGGTGGCCGATCTGTTGGCGGGCGGGGAATCGGCATCGGCACCATCGTGCTGGCATTGGTGGCGATGTATTTCGGCGTGGATCCGAGCGTCGTGCTGAACCAGGCGACCAACGGTCCGGCACCGAGTGCGGTGTCGCGCCCGGCGGGCCCGCCGGCCAACGATGCCGAGGCGAAGTTCGTGCGTCATGTGCTGGCGGAAACCGAGGACACCTGGGCGCAGATCTTCAAGGATAACGGCAAGCAGTACGCTGCGCCGACCCTGGTGCTGTTCGAAGGCCGGACGCCTACCGCCTGTGGCACCGGGCAATCGGCGATGGGGCCGTTCTACTGCCCGGGCGACCAGAAGGTGTACATCGACCTGGCTTTCTACCAGGAGCTGAAATCCCGCTACAAGGCGCCGGGCGACTTCGCCCAGGCGTATGTGATTGCCCATGAGGTGGGCCATCACGTGCAGAACCTGCTGGGAATTTCCGGCAAGGTGCAGGCGGCGCGCCAGCGTGCCGGCGAGCGGGAGGCCAATGCCCTGTCGGTGCGTCTGGAGCTGCAGGCCGATTGCCTGGCCGGCGTGTGGGCCAAGAACGCCGATGCGGCGCGCAATATTCTTGAGGCCGGCGATGTGGAGGAGGCGCTGGCTGCGGCTTCAGCCATCGGAGACGACAATCTCCAGAAGCAGGCTCAGGGTTACGCGGTGCCGGACAGCTTTACGCATGGTTCGGCCGAGCAGCGCATGCGCTGGTTCAAGCGCGGGATGGCATCGGGCCAGCTGGGCGTGTGCAACACCTTCCAGTCGAAGGCGCTGTAGCCGGTTGATGATGGGTATATGGAAAGGGGCCGGTCCTTCATCGAAAGACCGGCCCCTTGTGCTGCGTGCCCGGTGATCAGCCTGCCAGCCTGGCGAATGCGTCGATCACTTCCGGCGGCGCCTGGACCAGCTCGATCAGCACGCCTTCGCCACCAATGGGGAATTCTTCGTTGCCCTTGGGGTGGAGGAAGGTGATGTCGAAACCGGCGGCGCCCTTGCGGATGCCGCCCGGTGCAAAGCGCACGCCGTTGGCGCCGAGCCATTCGACGGCCTTGGGCAGATCGTCGATCCACAGGCCCACGTGGTTCAGCGGGGTGGTGTGCACGGCGGGCTTCTTGTCGGGGTCGAGGGGCTGCATCAGGTCGACTTCGACCTTGAACGGGCCCTTGCCCATGGCGGTGATGTCTTCGTCCACGTTTTCGCGCTCGGAGACGAAGTTTCCGGTCACTTCGAGGCCGAACATATCGACCCACAGGGTGCGCAGGCGGTCTTTCGACGGGCCGCCGATGGCGATCTGCTGGACGCCGAGGACTTTGAACGGTCTTGTTGTCATGCTGGGTTTCCCTCCCTAGTAAGAGGCCGCATTTTACGGGAAGTGAACCCGTGGGTCGGACTTTAGTCCGACTCCGCTGGTTGAACGCGTGCTGTCGGACTGAAGTCCGACCCACAGGTTTACTCCCAGACCACCGATGCACACAGCAGGTAGCCGGCGCCATATACCGTCTTGATGATCTTCGGATCTTGCGGATCGTCTTCGAGTTTGCGGCGCAGGCGCGAGATGCGTACGTCGATGCTGCGATCGAAAGGGTCGAGGTCGCGTTCGCCGATGAGCTGCTCGCGGGTCAGGATCTTGTTGGGGCGCTTGAGCAGGGTTTGCAGCAGCGCGGCCTCGGCGGCCGACAGGGACACTTCGCGGCCGTCTTCGGCCGTGAGGCTGAGGCGGCCGATGTCGAAGTGCCAGCCGCTGAAGCGGACGCCTGCGTAACCGCTCGGCTCGCTGGCGGCGGCCTTCTGATAGCGGCGCAGGATGGAGCGCACGCGGGCGACCAGCTCGCGCGGCTCGAAGGGTTTGACCAGATAGTCGTCGGCACCGAGTTCGAGGCCGAGCACCCGGTCAGTGAGGCCGTCGCGGCCGGTGAGGATCAGTGCGGCGCAGGGGTGTTGCTCCTGCAGCTCGCGCAGTACCTGCAGGCCGTCCATGTCGGGCAGGCCGAGGTCGAGAATGGCCAGTTCGGGCTGGACCCGCCGGGTGCGTGCGAGCAGGCCCCGGCCGCTGCCGAAGGTTTCGGTGCGAAAACCGTATTCGGCGAGGGTGCTGGCAATCAGGCGGGCGATGTCGGCTTCGTCTTCGACAATGAAGATGAGGGGACTGTCGTGGTCGGGGTTTGTCATGGGGCCGGATTCTCCGGGTAGTCGAGCGTGGCGAGGGCGCCGGCGAGGGCGGCCCGGTCGAAGGGCTTGCGCAGGGTGGGAATCTCCGGCGTGCCGGCGGGGGCTTCGCCGGTGGCGTAGCCGGTGATCAGGAGGATCGGCAGGTGGGGCCGGAGTTGCCGGGTGAAGGCCGCCAGTTCGCGTCCGCCGAGGCCGGGCATGATGGTGTCGGAGACCAGCAGGGCGATGTCTTCGACGGCGTCGAGCATGGCTTTTGCCTCGATGCCGTTGCCGGCTTCAAGTACCGGGTAGCCCAGTTCGGTGAGCTGCTGGCGGATCACCTTGCGCACTTCGGGTTCGTCCTCCACCAGGAGCACCAGGCGCTGTTCGTTGGCGACGCTGGTCGCGGCGGGGCGGAGGGGTTCCGGGACGGGGGCGGGGGCGTCGGTCATCGGTACGATGAAGCGCACGTTGGTGCCCTTGCCCGGGGTGCTGAGAATGCGGATGTTGCCGCCCGACTGGCGAATGAAGCCATACACCATGGGCAGGCCGAGGCCGCTGCCGGCGCCGAAGGCCTTGGTGGTGAAGAAGGGCTCGAAGAGGCGTGGCAGGAGTTCCGGCGCAATGCCGGTACCGGTGTCGGAGACGTCGAACTGCACGTAGTCGCCGGCCGGCACTTCAACAAGCAGGGCGAGGCTGCTGGAAACGTGGCGGCGCGCCACCGCGATGGTCAGCTCGCCGCCCTCGGGCATCGCGTCGCGGGCGTTGATGGCCAGGTTGAGGAGGGCGTTTTCGAGCTGGTGCGGGTCGACCAGCGCATGAAGCTTTTCGGTGGGCAGGTCGAGGTGGATGTGGATGCGCTCGGTGAGGGAGCGCGACAGCAACTGGGTCATGCCGTGCACCAGCGCACCGACTTCCACCGGGCAGGGCGCCAGCGGCTGCTGGCGCGAGAAGGTGAGCAGGCGGCGGATCAGTTCGGTGCCGCGGCGGGCCGCCGACAGGGCCGGTTCCAGGTAGTCGTCGAAGCCCTGGTGGGCGGGCAGTTTGTCCTTCAGCGTGGCCAGGTTGCCGGTGATGATGGTGAGCAGGTTGTTGAAGTCGTGGGCGAGTCCGCCGGTGAGCTGGCCGACGGCTTCCATCTTCTGGGCCTGGATCAGCGCGGCCTGGCTGGCCTTTTGTTCGGTGATGTCGATGGACAGCACGAAGAAGCCCTGTACGCCGCCGGCAATCGAGGCTTCCGGTACCACCGCGCTGCGGGCATATACCTGGCGGCCGTCGGCGTTGGTGCGCGAGTACTCGTAGCTGACCTGCTCGCCACTGGCGGCCTGCTCGAGATACGGCTTGATCTGGATATAGGCTTCGGGCCCGAAGACTTCGGCGATGCTGCGCCCGACGATGCTCTCCTTGTTGGCGCCGAACCACTGGGCGTAGCCCTTGTTGGCGAAGAGATAGTGTTCGCCGGCGTCCACGTAGGCGATCAGTGCCGGAATGGCGTCCATGATGAGGCGCAGGCGTTCTTCGCTGCGGGCCAGCTGGGCAGCCACGTTGTCGAGGCGGGTGGTGGCCGCTTCGAGTTCGGCGGTGCGGGCGCGCACGCGGGTTTCCAGGTCGGCGTTCTGGCTTTCGATGAGCTGTTCGTAGCGGCGCTGTTCGGTGACATCGGTCCACAGGGTGACGAAGCCCAGGTTGGGAATCGGCACGCCACGGATCGACAGGACCTGCCCGTTGGGGCGGGTGCGTTCGGCGTTGTGGGGCTGGAAGGCGCGAACGGCGGCCATGCGTTCGGCTACCAGACGTTCGACTTCGGCGTCGCTGCGCGCGCTGCCGCCGTACTCGCCGCGCTTGACGTTGAAGCGCACGAAGGCCTCGAAAGGCGTGCCGACGCGCACCATGTCTTCGGGAAAGTCGAGCAGGCGCAGCAGGGCCTTGTTCCAGGTAACCAGCTTGGGCGTGGCGTCGAAGACCGCGATGGCCTGGTCGAGGAGGTCGAAGCCGGCCAGCAGCAGGTCGTAGCGGCGCAGCTCTTCAGGGGTGCCGGGGCGGGTGCCCGGTGTGCCGGTCGGGATGGCGAGGCGGGAGGTCATGCGTGCCACCGGGCGATGAAGTCGAAGAAGGCCGCCTCGGGCAGGGCCGGCGAGAACAGGTAGCCCTGGGCGAAGTCGCAGCCGGCAGCAGTGAGGCGTTCGCGCTGGGCTTCGGTTTCGACGCCTTCGGCGACTACCTGCAGGTCGAGCTTGTGGGCCATGGCGATGATCGCCTCGGTGATCGCCAGATCGCTCGGGTCGGTGGTGAGGTCGCGGATGAAGGAGCGGTCGATCTTCAGGTTGTCGATGTCCATGCGCTTGAGGTAGGCCATGGCCGAGTAGCCGGTGCCGAAGTCATCGATGGAGATCTGGATGCCGGCAGCGCTCAGGCGGCTGAGCTGGGCGGTGACGCCGGGATGCTCGTCGAGGAGCAGGCCTTCGGTGATTTCGAGGGCGATGCACGAGCCCGGCAGGCCGAGGCTGTCCAGGTTGTCGAGCAGGCTTTCGAGGGAGCGGCCCTTCACAAACTGGCGCGGCGAGGCGTTGACGGCGATCTGGATGGGGCCGGGCTGGTTCTGTGTGTCCGGCGTGCGTTCGCGCCAGCGCAGTGCCGCAGCGGTGGCTTCCTGAAAAACCCAGGTGCCAATGGCGTCGATGAGGCCGAGTTCCTCGGCCACCGGGATGAACTCGGCTGGCGGGATCGGCCCGCGTTCCGGGTGCATCCAGCGCAGCAGGGCTTCGGCCTTGTAGATGCGTCCGCTGGCCAGATCCAGGATGGGCTGGTAGTGCAGCGACAGCTGACCTTCGCCGAGGGCGCTGCGCAGGTCCTTGCCGAGCTGCAGGCGCTGCAAGGCGTTTTCCTGCATGGACGGGGAGAAGTAGCAGAAACGGCTCCGGCCCTCGTCCTTGGCGTGGTACATGGCCTGGTCGGCGTTTTTCAGGATGTCGGCGGGCGTCTCCGCATCCTTCGGAAAGAGGGTGATGCCGATGCTGGCCGACACATAGGCGATGTCGGCGCCCAGATGGAAGGGCTGGTGCAGGGCCTGCAGGATGTCTTCGGCGATCCGTTCGATCGGTGCCCGCTCGGACAGGCCGGGGAGCAGCACGGTGAACTCGTCGCCCCCCTGGCGGGCCACGGTGTCCGAGCCGCGCACGCAGCCCACGACCCGGCGGGCGGCTTCCACCAGCAGGTGATCGCCCGCTTCGTGGCCGAGGGTGTCGTTCACTTCCTTGAAACGATCGAGGTCGATGAACAGCACCGCCACGCAGTCGTGGTTCCGGGTAGCCTTCTTCATCAGTTCGGCCAGGCGGTCGTTGAGCAGGCGCCGGTTGGGCAGGCCGGTGAGGGGATCGTAATTGGCCTGCATCCAGATCAGGGCTTCGGTCTGCTTGCGCTCGGTGATGTCGGTGATGACACCCACCAGCCCGCCCAGGCGGCCATCGGCCTTGAAGTAGGTGGCCTTGTTGAAGATGACGTCACGGCGGACACCATCGGCGGATTCCACCGAGGCTTCATAGGTCTGCACGCCCGGATGGTCGAACAGGGTCTGGTCGGCTTCGTGGTAACGGGCCGCCAGGTCCGGCGGAGCGATGTCGAACACCGAGCGGCCGATCAGCTCGCTGCGGGCCCGTCCATTGAAGGTTTCGAAGGCTTTGTTGCAGCCCAGGTAGCGGGCCTGCTCGTCCTTGAAAAACAGCGGGCTGGGAATCGCCTCGATGAGTTGCCCGATGAAGCTGAGCTGTTCGGTCGCCGTACGTTCGGCGGCACCGCGGGCGGTGATGTCTACCAGCATGCCGATGATGGCCGGGCGGCCTTCGAACTGGGTGCGGTTGCCGAAGACTTCGAGTTCGATCAGTTCCCCGTTGCGGTGCCGGCCTTGAAAGGTGTAGTGAGCGGTGTCAGTGATCCCGTTGATGCGGTTGGCAATGGCGTTCAGTACTTTCGGCACGTCCTCTTCGGCGATCAGCGCCCTGGGGCCGATATGGCCGCAAATATCGGCCTGCGAGTAGCCGAACATTTCCGCAAAGCGTGGATTGACGTAGCGAAACAACTCGTCCTGGATGATGTAAACCCCGACCAGCGCATTGCGCAGCAGTCCGAGAAAGAGTCCGTCCGCTTCGCGGATCAGGTCTTCGGTGAGGGGTTCCAGGGTGATGTTCATGGGGCGGTCGATCTGTGGGAAGCGCGTCATTCTAAGGTTTGTCCTGGCCGGCTTGCGGAGTGCTGATGGCCAGCTGCTTGCGGTAGCGTTCCGGCGACATGCCGGTCCAGCTGGTGAAGGCCCGGTAAAACGCCGAGGTGTCGGCATAGCCGAGATCGGTCGCGACCTGGGCGATGGATTGGCGGGTCTTGGTCAGGCGGGCCAGGGCCATGTCGCGCCGCAGGGCCTCCTTGATGCCCCGGTAGCTGGAGCCTTCCTCTTCCAGGCGGCGGTGCAGCGTGCGCGGTGACATGTGCAGGCGGTCGGCGACCTCGTCCTGCGACAGGCTGGCTGGCAGGGCATGGCGGATCAGGTCACGGACGCGGGTCACGGTGTTGCGGTCGCGCCGGTAGAGCATGCTGATCTTGCCCGGCGCGCCTTCCAGAAAACTCGCCAGCGCCGCTTCGTCGCGGCGAATCGGCAGATCGAGCAGTGTCGCGTTGAAGCGGGCCACCAGCAGGCTGCCATCGACGAAGCCCGAACGTTCGGTGTACACCAGTGCGTAGTCGTCCGCGTGGTCGGGGCGCGTGAACGGAAAATCCACCGAATCGAGCGCCAGCCCACGCCCGGCCAGCCAGCATGACAGGCTGTGCAGCAGGCGCAGCAGCCATTCGAAGGCGAAGACGCGGGCCGGATCGTCCGGGTTTGAGGTGAGCGGGGTGACTTCGACGATGTGCAGCTCGGCCCGGTCGCCGTGGCGGTGCACGCTGACAGCCAGGTCGGGCAGGACGATGGCCAGGAAGCGCCGGGCCCGGTCGAGGGCGTCAGCCAATGTGGGGGCGCCGAGCATGCCGCGGCACAGGAATTCGAAGCTCCCCGGACGCATGTGGCTGGCGAACAGGCCGAAGCCTTCGTCTTCCAGTTCGTCGATGACCAGGTTGTAGAGGGTGGCGTAGCGATCCACCGGCACCCGGCTGGCCGCGTCTGCAAGATCGATGTCCAGTCCGGCGAGGAGTGGAAGCGGGTTTTTGTTGCGACGCAGCATGCCGGATAACATGCCTGTCACGAAACCCATTGAAACCGTGGCATGTTTGCGGGCGTGGGTGGTCGACAAGGGCTTCGGTGCTCCAGCAGGGGACAGGAAAAGGGTATTCAATGCAGCTTGGCGGATTTTGCACGAATCCCGTCAGCAACGGCAATGGTCAAGACGCCGGGCGACTCCTACTATGTGGGGATCGAACAACATGATGTGGAGGAGACACCCATGACCGACCTGAGCGTTGCCAAGAAACTCGTCGTTTACAAGCCCAAGAACAAGGTGCGTTTTGTCACCGCAGCGGCGCTATTCGATGGCCACGACGCGTCGATCAACATCATGCGGCGGATTCTTCAATCCACCGGCTCCGAGGTTATCCACCTCGGCCACAACCGCTCGGTCGGCGAGATCGTCAATGCGGCGCTGCAGGAAGACGTGCAGGGCATCGCGATCACCTCCTACCAGGGCGGTCACGTGGAGTTCTTCAAGTACATGATCGACCTGCTGCGTGAGAACGGCGGCGAGAATATCAAGGTTTTCGGTGGCGGCGGCGGCGTGATCGTGCCCTCCGAAATCAAGGAACTCCACGACTACGGCGTGACCCGCATCTACTCGCCCGAAGACGGTGCCGTGCTGGGCCTGCAGGGCATGATCAATGACCTCGTCGAGCGTTGCGACGTGGATCTGACCAGCGTCGGCCCGCAGGGCGCCGATGCCGTGGTGGCCACGCTCAAGTCGGGCGACCGTCGCGCGCTGGCCCACATCATCACCGGCCTCGAAAACGGCGCTTATGGCGACGACGTCAAGAAGGCGCTGGTCGAGGCTGCCAAGGCCCTCAAGGTGCCGACCCTCGGCATCACCGGCACCGGCGGCGCCGGCAAGTCGTCGCTCACCGATGAGCTCGTGCGTCGTCTGCGTCTCGACCAGGAAGACAAGCTCAAGCTCGCCATCGTCTCCATCGATCCGTCGCGCAAGCGCACCGGCGGCGCGCTCTTGGGCGACCGCATCCGCATGAATGCCATCGAGCATCCGAACATCTTCATGCGCTCGCTGGCCACCCGCGACACCGGCTCCGAGATCTCCGCCGCACTGCCCGAAGTCATCGCCGCCACCAAGCTGGCCGGCTTCGACATGATCATCGTCGAGACCTCCGGCATCGGCCAGGGCAACGCCGCCATCGTCCCCTTCGTCGATGTGTCGCTGTACGTGATGACCCCCGAGTTCGGCGCCGCCAGCCAGCTCGAGAAGATCGACATGCTCGACTTCGCCGATTTCGTGGCCATCAACAAGTTCGACCGCAAGGGCGCCGAAGACGCGCTGCGCGATGTTCGCAAGCAATACCAGCGCAACCGCGAATTGTTCACCACGCCCACCGAGCAGATGCCGGTGTTTGGCACCATGGCGGCCCGTTTCAACGATGACGGCGTGACTGCCCTGTACCAGGCCCTCGCCCCGGCGCTGGCCGCCAAGGGTCTCAAGCTGGCCAAGGCCAAGCTGCCGCTGGTGGCCGTCAAGGCCTCCAGCCGCGGCCGTGCCATCGTGCCCGCCGAGCGTACCCGTTACCTGGCCGAGATCGCCGAAGCGGTGCGCGGCTACCACAAGCACACCCTCGAGCAATCCCGCGTTGCCCGCGAGCGTCAGGCCCTGCGCATTTCCAAGGGTCTGTTTGAAGGCTGCAAGAAAGACGCCGGCTCCTTCGCCGAGCTGATCGAATGGAAGGACGGCGAACTCACCGGCACCTCCAAAAAGCTTCTCGACATGTGGCCGAAGACCGTCGAGCTGTACGCCGCCGACGAGTACGTGGTGAAGATCCGCGACAAGGAAATCCGCACCGTCCTGACGTCCGAATCCCTGTCCGGCAGCAAGATCCGCAAGGTTGCCCTGCCGACCTACGAGGACGAAGGCGAGACGCTCAAGTTCCTGATGAAGGAAAACGTCCCCGGCTCCTTCCCCTACACCGCCGGCGTGTTCGCCTTCAAGCGCGAAGGGGAAGACCCCACCCGGATGTTCGCCGGTGAAGGCGACGCCTTCCGCACCAACCGCCGCTTCAAGCGCGTCTCTGAAGGCATGCCGGCGCATCGCCTTTCCACCGCCTTCGACTCGGTGACGCTCTACGGTTGCGACCCCGACCCGCGTCCGGACATCTACGGCAAGATCGGCAACTCCGGCGTGTCCATCGCCACCCTCGATGACATGAAGGTGCTGTACGACGGCTTCGACCTGGTGAACCCCACCACCTCCGTGTCGATGACCATCAACGGCCCGGCGCCGATCATTCTGGCGATGTTCTTCAACACCGCGCTGGAGCAGCAACTCACCAAGTTCCGCGCCCAGAACGACCGCGAGCCGACCGACGACGAAGTCCAGAAGATCCGCGAATGGACCCTGTCCAGCGTGCGCGGCACCGTGCAGGCCGATATCCTGAAGGAAGACCAGGGCCAGAACACCTGCATCTTCAGCACCGAGTTCGCCCTCAAGATGATGGGCGACATCCAGGAGTTCTTCGTCCATAACCAGGTCCAGAACTTCTACTCGGTGTCGATTTCCGGCTATCACATCGCCGAAGCCGGCGCCAACCCGATCAGCCAGCTGGCCTTCACCCTGTCCAACGGCTTCACCTACGTGGAAAGCTATCTGGCCCGTGGCATGCAGATCGATGACTTCGCGCCCAACCTGTCCTTCTTCTTCAGCAACGGCATGGACCCGGAATATTCGGTGATCGGCCGCGTCGCCCGCCGCATCTGGGCCGTGGCGATGAAGAACAAGTACGGCGCCAACGAGCGCAGCCAGAAGCTGAAGTACCACATCCAGACTTCCGGCCGTTCGCTGCACGCCCAGGAGATGGACTTCAACGACATCCGCACCACGCTGCAGGCGCTGATCGCCATTTACGACAACTGCAACTCGCTGCACACCAACGCCTACGACGAAGCGATCACCACGCCGACCGAGGAGTCCGTGCGCCGCGCCATGGCCATCCAGCTGATCATCAACCGCGAATGGGGCCTCGCCAAGAACGAAAACCCCAACCAGGGCGCCTTCATCATCGAAGAACTCACCGACCTGGTGGAAGAAGCGGTGCTCAAGGAATTCGAAGCCATCAGCTCCCGCGGCGGCGTGCTCGGTGCCATGGAAACCGGCTTCCAGCGCGGCAAGATCCAGGAAGAGTCGCTCTACTACGAGCACAAGAAGCACGACGGCTCCTACCCGATCATCGGCGTGAACACCTTCCTGAACCCCAAGGGCATGGCCCAGCAGGAAATCGAACTGGCCCGTTCGTCTGAGGAAGAAAAGCAGGGTCAGCTCAACCGCCTGGCCGACTTCCAGGCCCGCAACGCCGATCAGGCTCCCAAGTGGCTGGCCCTGCTCAAGCAGACCGTCATCGAAAACGGCAACGTGTTTGCCGTGCTGGTGGAAGCGGTGAAGTTCTGCTCGCTGGGGCAGATCACCACGGCGCTGTACGACGTGGGTGGGCAGTACCGCCGCAGCATGTAAGGCTATAAAAAGAGACCCTCGACAAGAGGGGAACAGCAAGGAAAAGCGGCGCTCTCGGGCGCCGCTTTTTCCGTTGTGAGGCTGCTGGAGTAAAGCCTTTAATCGTTCCCGTTTGTCCCGCAGGCCGTCATCCCGGCCTTGACGGCGGCCGCCTGGTCGGCCGCGGCCAGCACCGCGCTGGTTTCCTTCACGGCGTTGAAGCAGTGGGTGAGCTGACGCAGGCGCTCTGCCTTGCCGAAACCGCCGGCCAGCTTCTGGGCGGCGATGCCGGTGGAGAAGTAGTTGGCCGCCATCGCGTTGATGGAGGTGGCCGGCGTGCTGGCGCCGCCGATGCCGCGGCCTTCAAAGCTGCCGAAGACCGACAGTGCGTCCTTGTCGGCAACGCGGGGGGCGGGGGGCGTGGCGTCCTTGTTGGCGTCCTCCCCCTTCACGATCACCAGGTGCTCGCCCTTTTCCCCCTGGCTGCGCACCGCTATTGGCACCAGCGCCAGATCGTCCCGCTTGTAGCCCAGCGAAATGCTCACGCTGGGGTTGGCGCCGGTGCTGGTCGAAATGTCGAAGCCACCGACGGTTTTCGAGCCATACACCAGCGGCGCCATCGGCACCGTGGCGCAGGCCTGCAGGCCCATCAGGCAGACAGGGGCGGCAATCATCCGGAACGGCCTATGTGCGATGGGCATGATCTACTCCTTGCTGTGCATGACGTCGAAATTGACGAAGAGGCAACTGCCTGCGTCGTCCCGGCCAATGCTGACGCCCTTCCAGTCGGTCCAGCCGACGGTGAGGCTGCCGGGCAGGGCGCTCACCCCGACACTCGAAACAGCCACCGCCGCGCTGCGCTGCTCGCCGATCATCACTTTCACAATGCCGAAATGACGCTCGGTGACGACCTCTCCGTTACCGTGGATGACGACGGTCGTGCAGCCGGCCAGGCTTGTCGTGGCAAGCATGACAGCGATGCGCTTGACGTAAGGGCGAAGCTTCATGAATCCACGATAGATGCGGCTGGCAACCCTGTCCACTGTCAAACCTGAGCGTATAAAACAAAAAGCCCCGCACATGGCGGGGCAAGCACATGCATGCCTGGTGGTGATTTAAATGACGCCCTGGGCCAGCATGGCTTCGGCCACCTTCACGAAGCCGGCGATGTTGGCGCCGTCCGCATAACTGACGCGGCCGTCGGCCTGCCGGCCGTGCTTCAGGCAGGCCGCATGGATGCCGGTCATGATTTCCTGCAGGCGGCCGTCCACTTCTTCACGGGTCCACGACAGGCGCATGGCGTTCTGGCTCATCTCGAGGCCGGAGGTGGAAACACCCCCCGCGTTGCTGGCCTTGCCCGGCGCGTACAGCACCCCGCTGTGCTCGAAGCACTTTACCGCGTCGACGGTGCTCGGCATGTTGGCGCCTTCGGCAACGGCCACTACGCCGTTCCTGATCAGCGTGGCGGCATCCTGCGCATCCAGTTCGTTCTGGGTGGCGCAGGGCAGGGCGACGTCCACCGGCACGTGCCATGGCCGCACGCCCGGCTCGAAGCGGGCACCCACCTTCGCGGCATAGTCGGCAACGCGGCCATAAAGGTGGTTCTTCACCTCCATCAGAATCGCCAGTTTCTCGGCCGTAAAGCCTTCCTCGTCGATCACCGTGCCGCTTGAGTCCGAGCAGGTGATGGGTTTGGCGCCCATCTGGATCAGCTTCTCGATGGCGTATTGGGCCACGTTGCCGGAGCCCGACACTGCCACGCGCATGCCTTTCAGGCTGCGGCTGGCATGCTTGAGCATCGCCTCGGCAAAATACACCGTGCCATAGCCAGTCGATTCCGGGCGGATCAGCGAGCCGCCGAAGGTCAGGCCCTTGCCGGTAAACACGCAGGCGGATTCGTTCGACAGCTTCTTCATCATGCCGGCCATGAAGCCCACTTCGCGGCCGCCCACGCCGATATCGCCGGCGGGCACATCGGTGTTCGGGCCCACGTGGCGGTACAGTTCGGTCATGAAGGCCTGGCAGAAGCGCATCACCTCGCCGGGGCTGCGGCCCTTTGGATCAAAGTCGGAACCGCCCTTGCCGCCGCCCATCGGCAGCGTGGTCAGCGCGTTCTTGAAGGTCTGCTCGAAAGCCAGGAATTTCAGGATCGACAGGTTGACCGACGGATGGAAGCGCAGGCCGCCCTTGTAGGGGCCGATGGCCGAATTGTGCTGGATGCGATAGCCCCGATTGACCTGTACCTCGCCCCGGTCATCCACCCACGAGATGCGGAACATGATGGTTCGTTCGGGTTCGATCAGGCGGTCCAGCAGTGAATGTTCGGCGTAGCGCGGATTTGCCGAAATGAAGGGCCACAGGCTGGTCATGACCTCGCCAACGGCTTGCTGGAACTCGGGCTGGCCGGGGTTGCGCTGTGCGACATAAGAAAGGAATTCTTCGAGGGATTGGTACTTCACCGTCAGGGTCTCCGTCATGAATATGTGTGCCCTATTTTAGTGCATAAAGGCACTAATTTGGTGCGTTCCTGGCGAGTGTTCAGGCTGTTGCCCTGTCTGCCCGGACCAGTCCGCACTGGCGCCGGTGCTGGCTTTTTCCTATTGTAAATAGGGTGACGCTTAGGGTTCAGACAAGAAGGGATGGGGATGTCCTACATCGGCAGTCCGTTTGAGCATGACCTGTTCATCAGCTATAGCCATGGGGTCTCCAGCAGGACGGGGCCGCTTCTGCAGCCCTGGTCGGCAGAGTTTGTGCAGGCGCTCGACAATGAAATGCGCATGTCCCCGCGTCTCACGGAAGACTTGGCTGTTTTTCTGGATGCAAGCTACCGCCCTGGCGATGGCATCGATCCGATGGCGGGCCTCACGCCGCAGTTGCAGGAGCAGATAGAGCGATCCGGCATTCTTGTCGTGCTGATGTCTCCGCACTATCTGAAATCCGACTGGTGTGCCCGCGAGCGGAATTGGTGGAGCGAGGCGCAGACGCGGCTGGGCTGGCCGACCGACAAACGCATTGCGGTGGTGCACATCCTGCCGACAACCGAGAAGTGGCCTGCCGCTCTGTGCGACCCCCAGGGTGAGCCCTTGCTTGGCTTTCGCCTGCATGATGAGCCCGGGCCGGGGATCGACCCTCGTCCGGTGGGCTGGTTCGAGGTGCAAGGGGGCGACAAGCCGAAATTCGGGGAGACACTCAGACGCATTGTCGGCAGCCTGTCCATCAAGCTCGACGAATTGAAGTCCCGCGCCGAGTCCCTCCGTCAGGCCCGCTCCGATGCCGACAAGTTGCAGGGGGCTGGCGGGCAGGCCCTGTATCTGCACGGTCGCAAGACCCAGCAGGCGAAATGGGAGCAGGTGGCGCTGGAACTGGCCGCCGGTGGCTACAGCGTGCTGCCTGGCGAGCCCGATCCGGAAGTGGATGATCCGCAGGCCCGGATGGAATTGCGTGCCCGGCGTGTGGAGGTGCTGGCCGACTGCGATGCGCTCCTGCTGCTGGGCGCCGGTGACGGCCGCCTCCTCGACAGCGATCTGCTGACCGTCGGGCGGCACGACCGCCAGTCGGCCCGCGCCCGCAGCAACCGGCCGCTGCCCTGTGGCGTCTTCGATACGGTCGGGGCGTCCATCGCCACCCCCGTGCGCAGGGCGACGGCGCGCAACATCCAGGCCGACTGGCTGGATGCCACCCAGAACCCGCTGGTGCCGCGGATCAGCCAGTGGCTGACCGAAAAGGGTGCCGAGGCGGAGCAGCGCTTATGAACGAGGTGCCCGTCGAACACGCTGCCGGCGTCATTCTGCCGCCGCGCCCCTATCCCGGGCTGCGCCCTTTTCGCACCGCCGAGTGGCCGATTTTCTTCGGACGGGAGCGGATGACCGACGAGGTCATGTCCCGGCTTGTCCGCCAGCGCATGATCTTCCTTCACGGCGACTCGGGGAGCGGCAAAAGTTCGCTGCTGCGTGCCGGCGTACTCGCCCGCCTTGAGCAGGGCGAACTGGGCGAGGGCTGGCACACGGCCGCCTGCCTGCCGCGGGAAGCGCCGCTGTGGAACATGGCGGTGGCGCTGGCCGTTCTGGCTGGCGACGGCGAGGACGAAGCGAGTGTCCTCGACTGGCGGCGTGCCCTCAACAGTGGGGCGGGTGCAGCCGAAGCGGTGGGTGTTTTGCGCGAGGCCCGCGGCGCCGGCCCGGGATGCCTGCTGCTCGACCAGTTCGAGGAGCTTTTCCAGCATGCACGCCTGTATGGCCGCGACGAGGCCGTGCTGCTGACCCAGGCGCTGACCTCCCTGCATGACGCGCCACCCGCCGGCTTGTACATTGCGGTGACAATGCGCTCCGAGTTTCTGGGCGCCTGCGCGCGTTTCAGCGGTTTCGCTGAACTCGTCAATGCCACCCAGTATCTGCTCCCGCGCATGGGCCACGAAGACATGCTGCGGGCGATCCGCGAGCCGGCGCTGCTGTACGACGGGCAGGTCAGCCGCGAACTGGCCGAGCGCCTGATCGCCGACACCGGCGGCAACCAGGACCAGCTACCGCTGATCCAGCACGGCCTGATGCGACTCTACCTGCGCCAGCCGCGTGCTGCAGGCGCGCCCTGGCAGCTTGGCATTGCCGATTATCCGGCCGAGCGCGGCCTCGCCGGCATGCTCTCCGATCACGCCGACGAGGTCGCCAGGCGTGTTACCGCGGCGCTTGGTCCGGGGTATGAGCGACTTGTCGAAGACATGTTCCGGGCGCTTACCGAGGTCAATGCCGACGGACAGGCCATCCGCCGGCCCCAGACCCTGGCGCAACTGGCCCGGGTGATCGGCGTTTCCCCCGAGGTGCTGGACAGGGCCATCGACGCCTTCGGCGCCGAAGGGGTGTCCTTTCTGTCGGTTTCCGAAGGAAAGGACTCGGCCCGTGGCCGGCTGGTGGACATCTGCCACGAGGCCCTGATCCGCAGCTGGAAGGATCTGGGAGATCTGGAGGACGGCTGGCTGATCCGCGAGTTTCGTAACGGCCTGGTGTGGCGGGCGATGCTTGTGCAGGCCGACAGCTTCGAGCGGGACCCGCGCAATGTGCTGTCCCCGGTCACCACTGGTGAGCGGCAGGCCTGGCTGACGCGTCGCAACGAGGCCTGGTCGGAGCGTTACGGCGGGGGCTGGCTGCGGGTGCAGAGTCTGATCAACGCCAGTGTTGCGGAGCGCGAGCGGGGCGAGCGCGAGCAACTGGAAAGGGATCGCCTCGAGGCTGAGCGGGCCGAGCAGGCGCTGTGCGAACGGGCCCGCGTGGAAAGGGAGCAGCTTGAAAGCCAGCGCCGTGAGGCGCGCAGCAGGCTCATGCGCCGGTGGGTCGCTGCGCTTGGCTGCCTGGTCGTGGTGCTGTGCGCAGCGTTGTACGTGGCTTATCAGCAGTTGCAGGAAAGCCAGGTCCAGTTCGCTTCCGCTGCGGCGACCCGCGGGCTGAACGAGTCCCTGCAGAGCCAGCTTGACGCGACCCTGCTGAGAAACCAGGCGCTGGAAGAGGCGTTGAAGATGTCCGCCTCGACCCTGACCGAGGCCGGCTCCAATCTGCAGAGTGCGGTTCAGGGGGGCGACGTGAAGCCCGCCTGGCGCGGCAGGCTGGATGCGGCGGCCAGCGCGCTGGACTCGCAGGCGGACCGCATCAAGGATGTGGTCGATGAGCTTGCCAGGCCCGTCGCGCCGTCCGCTGTCCCGGCCGCGCCGCGCCTGTATGTGCACGTTCCCCGGGACGACAAGGCGGAGGTCAATGTCGGCCAGCTGACATTGTCGCTGGGTGCCCTTGTCGTCGCTTCCCGCAGTGTGAATGTGGTGGGCATTGAGCGCGTTGCTGCCTACCCGTCGAATGCCGAACTGCGCTGTTTCGATTCGCGGGAATGCAGCGACCTGGGGCGTGGCCTCGTTGAGGCGATCAACAAACGCCTGCTGAAACCGGAAGTTCGTCTCGTGGACCTGAGTGATCGCTACGGCGGCAAGGGCCTGCGCGCGAATCACTTTGAGTTGTGGTTCCCGCAGGGCGATATCGTGCGCAAGGCCGCTTCGGGCGTCGGGGCCTACAACGTGGACTTCTTCTACTGCGAAGCGACGCGGGCGCGGTCCGAGCCGCTGGCCAGGGCTGCGCTGGCGCTCAAGTCCGCCGGAGATAGCGGCAACTGGCGGGTGCGCATGCTCACTGAAAGCGTCAACAAACAGTCGGGCTACGGGATCGCCGGCAACGTGATCCGGTTTACCGCGCCAGAAGAACAGCCGGTGGCCGATGCACTGGCCCGCCTGTTGAAGACGCAGGGGGTGAATGTCAGCCTGAAGGCGATTGCGTATCCAACCCCGGGCTTGGTCAGCGTCTTTTTCTGTGAGTGACGGGGCCGGCAGGCTTGCTCAGTGCCGCACCGCACCGAGCATTTCATGCACCTCGTAAGTCATCACCGCCAGGTAGGCCAGTAAGCCCAGGTAGAGCAGGGCGTATTCAAAGCGCTTGCCCGGCGGGGTGTCGTAATAGCCCGGCGCTTCCTCGCCGGCCTGGCCGCGAAACACCTTGATCACATGGGGCGCAGCCAGCAGGGCGACGAGGATCAACATGGGGCTGGGGCGCCACATGAAGATGCCCACCAGCACCGGTGCGCCGAGCATCCAGAACTTGCGTGACACCACCCCGGTCATGCGCCCGCCGTCGAGGGGCGGCACCGGGATGAGGTTGAACAGGTTGAGGAAGAAGCCCGAATAGCTGATCGCCAGCAGCAGATCGCTGCCTTCCGAGCGGGCGAAGAAGTAGCAGGCCAGTGAGGCCACGGTGCCGGCGAGCGGACCGGCCATGGCCACGTAGGCTTCGGTTTCGGCGTTCATCGGCTGTTCCTTCAGCTCGATCCACGCCCCGACAAAGGGGATGAAGGTGGGCATGCCCACGTTGAGGCCGCGCTGTTTGGCCGCTACGTAATGGCCCATCTCGTGGCAGAACAGCAGCCCCACAAAACCTGCGGCATAGCGCCAGCCATAAATCCACGCATACACCACCACTGAAATCAGCATGGTGCCGCCGGTGGTCAGCAGCTTGCCGAACTTGGCACCGCTGAACAGAAGCAGGAGCAGTTTCAAGACGCGTCCTTCTTGCCGAAGAACTTGCGGGCGCCGGCCCCCAGGCCGACGAAGGCCAGCGCGCCGACCTTCCAGAACTTGGCCAGGAAGATGCCCAGCGTTGCCAGCAGGCCGAGCTTCTTGGCCGCAATGCCGCCGATCAGCGCCGCCAGGCCGTATTCGGCGACCTTGTCGGTGGATGAGTTGAAGTCGGCGTAGCGCTTGCCTTCATGGAAGTCGAGAGCGGCCAGCAGTTCGCGTGCGGCGGGCTTTTCCTTGTCGATGCTGGCCAGGCTGGTGACCAGGTTCATCGAGAAGTAGCCCTCGCGGCCGAGCACGTAGGTGTTGTAGTTCACTCCGTCACCACGGTTTTCGGCGCCCTTGGTGCGTACCGATGCCGACCACACCAGCCGGTGCGTGGCCACGTCGTAATTGGGGGCTTCCACCCAGCCGACCACGCTGTATTCCGGCACGCCCATCTGGCGGCGTTCCTCATTGCCGGCCTCGGTGCCCTCGCGCAGGCTGTCGAGCAGCTTGGCGGCGTCCCAGTCCCTGGCGTCCTCGTCCTTCACATAGCCGGCGTCCTCGTATTCCAGCACCAGGAAGCCATCCAGTTCTTCGCCGACGATCAGTCCATAGAAGCCCTTGCCGGTGTGGCTGCCCTGGGCGGCCAGCATGGCGGCGGCTTCGACCCTGGGGATGAAGCCGTAGCTGGCCGGAAGCTTGAGGCTGCCTTCTTCGCCAAGGGCGATGTCACGCGGGCCTTTCTGGATGGCGGCCATGGCTGTCTGGGCGGCGGCTTCGATGCGCGCCCGCGGGTCGGCCGGCGCATCGGCCGCCAGGGTAACGGAGGGGGTGACGGACAGACAGGGCAGGCACAGGACGAGCACGGCCAGGGAGCGGCGAAGGCGGGTAAGCATGGCGGCAAAAAGGGTGTGAGGGGAGGGCTGGTGCGTTGCAGCAACGGCGTCGATGATAGCGCGGAAGTCCCGGCGCCGATCTATCCTGAAAGGGTGACCAAAAAGAAGCGCATTTCCTTTCGACGCAGTGCCCCGGCCAACTGGATTCGCCGGGGCATGCAGCTGCCTTTCATCCTCGCATCCATCGCCTGTTCGCTGGCCTGGGCGGATGGCGGCGAGGCGGCCGCTGCGGCGAAGAAGCCCGCCGGCAGCCGCAAGCTCGGCCTGAACATTCAGGTCCAGGGTGGCGGGTGGGGCAATGCGCGCAAGGAATCCATCGAAACCGTACTCAATGGCGTGGCCGAAGCCTTGCTCTCGCAAATGCCCGGCAAGCTCGCCGCGCCAATCATCGTGACCCACACCGACGGCCCGCCGGTGGCCCTGTATGGGCGTGGCGCGCAGGGCGAATACCGCATCCGCCTGCATGCCCGCGGCGAAAACTGGCACCTCTACGCCTACGAATTTGCCCACGAGTTGTGCCATGTACTGTCGAATTTCGACGAGCACGTGGCCTCCGGCACCGAGCCCACCCGCTACAACCAGTGGTTCGAAGAGACCCTGTGCGAAACCGCCTCCCTATTCACGCTGAAGAGCCTGGCCCAGGCCTGGGAGGTCGCCCCGCCGGCACCCGAGTGGGCCGAGGAGGCGAAGACCCTGCGCCGCTTCTTCGATGTGCTGATCGCCGAAGGCCATCGTCAGCTGCCGCCCCAGGCCCCGCTGGCCAGCTGGCTGCAAGACAACGAACGCGCCCTGCGCGACGATCCCTACCTGCGCCAGAAGAACGAAGTCCTCGCCAACCTGCTGCTGCCCCTCTTCGACAGCAACCCGGAGAACTGGCAGGCCCTGGCCTATCTCAACCTCGACCCGGCCGATGCCCGCAGCTCCCTGCGCAGCTTCCTCAACCACTGGTACCACAACGCCCCGCTGGAACACCGCGCCCTGGTGGTCAGCGTGCTCGACCTGCTGTCCCTTGCCGACGTCGTTCCGCCCGCCCCGGTGGCGGCCGGCCTCAGCGCCTCCGCCAGATAAAGGTCGTCCTATGCAAATCGACCTTTCCCGACTGATTCTGTCGACTACTATGTAGATGTGCATGCAGCTATCTGCAGATGGGCTCCCCGCCCTGGCACCCAGCGATGCGCAGCACCACGTTTCTTGTTCCGTCAAATCAGGGAGGACAAAGCAAACGGAGGGCAAAATGAAAAAGACTTTTATGATGAGGATCGGGCTCGTATTCCTGACCGGAAGCGTCCTCGCGGTGGTGCCGGCAGCTGTTCAGGCCGCCGATCATGACCTCTATGACAGCCTGAAAGAGTTGACCGACAGCTCGCGGATGCAGATGTACGGCAGCAAGGACGTCTACGATTCGATGGAGCCGACCGCCGCTGGCGCGCAAGGCCCGGTGCGGAGCGACATGTACAAGGACGGCAAGGGCTACACTTCGAGCTACGGCGCGTCTCCAGACGCCTGGGACCAGCTCAGAATGCAGCTTGGCCCGATTGGCGGAGAAGGCACCAATTGATGGCTCTCGCTGCTCGGAAAAGCGTCACCCCGCGGGGCGGCGCTTTTTTGCTTGAAGGGTCCCGTGGGTGTCCGTGCCTGCATTTCTGGCGTTGATGGTCAGACTTTCGGAAAGCACGGGCTCTGCAGACCGAAAGGCGTCGGCTGCCAACGGCACACCGCAATATACGGCTGCGTGCAGGAGGATCTCCTGAATTTCCACCGCGGATGCGCCGTTGTTGAGCGCCCCCCGCACATGCCCGCGCAATTCGTGTTGCCGTCCCAAGGCCGTCAGCATGGCGATGGTGATCAGGCTGCGTGTTTTCAGATCAATTCCGCCGCGGCACCAGACGGAACCCCAGGCATTGCGGGTAATGAAGTCCTGCAGCGGTTTTGTGAATTCAGTCGCATTGTCTAAGGCCTGTTCGACGAACTCGTCGCCCATCACCTGTCGGCGCACCGTCAATCCATCGGTGTAGTTATCGGTCATTGATTTTTCCTGCCTTGTTCATGAGCCGGCACACAGTTCGGCTGGCTGCCGCGAAGCGATGCCCGGCGAAACGGAGAAGCCGCAGCCCGTCTTCGCCATGACTTCCGCCATCGAAACCCCGGGGTGCAACTCGACCAGGGTCAGGCCGTGGCCGGCATCCACAGAAAAAACACACAGGTCGGTGATGATCATGTCCACCACCCCCTTGCCGGTCAGCGGCAAGCTGCAACGGGGCAGAATCTTGGGCGCCCCGTCCCTGGCGGTGTGCTCCATCAGGACAATCACCCGCCCCACGCCGGAGACCAGATCCATCGCCCCACCCGGACCCTTGACCATTTTTCCGGGCACCATCCAGTTGGCCAGATCGCCGGCTTCCGACACCTCCAGACCACCGAGGATGGAGAGGTCGATGTGGCCGCCGCGAATCATCGCGAAGGAGTCGGCACTGGAGAAGAAGCTGCTGCCCGGAATGCTGGTGATGGTCTGCTTGCCGGCGTTGATCAGATCGGGATCGATCTGCCCGGCCGGCGGAAAGGGACCGATGCCGAGCAGCCCGTTTTCCGACTGTAGCGTGACGTGCATGCCCTCGGGAATGTAGTTGGCGACCAGCGTCGGAATGCCGATCCCCAGATTGACGTAATAACCGTTGCGCAACTCCTGCGCCGCGCGCCGTGCCATGCGTTCGCGCACAGGATCAGGCCTGGCGGCCGGTGTGGCATCGGCCGTGGTGCGGAACTCGATGCGCTTCTGGTAGCCGGCGCCCTGAATGATCCGGTCCACGTAGATGCCCGGGGTATGGATCTGGTCGGGATCGAGTTCCCCCGGCTCGACCAGCTCCTCGACCTCGGCGACGGTGACGCAGCCGCAGGTGGCGATCATCGGGTTGAAGTTGCGCGCCGTCTTGCGGAAAACCAGGTTGCCGGCACGGTCGCCCTTCCAGGCCTTGACGATGGCGATGTCGGCGCGGATGGCCGGTTCCAGCACGTAATCCTGGCCGTCGAACTGGCGGGTTTCCTTGCCTTCGGCGAGCTGGGTGCCGAACGCCGTCCTGGTGTAGAAGCCCGGGATGCCGGCCCCGCCGGCGCGCAGGCGCTCGGCCAGCGTGCCCTGCGGCACCAGCTCGAGTTCCAGTTCACCGGCCAGCACCTGG
Organism: Zoogloea oleivorans; assembly: GCF_008107625.1. Lineage (GTDB taxonomy): Bacteria > Pseudomonadota > Gammaproteobacteria > Burkholderiales > Rhodocyclaceae > Zoogloea > Zoogloea oleivorans. The sequence goes on along the minus strand of NZ_SDKK01000002.1, from coordinate 68,861 downwards.
CGTTCGAACTCCTTGTTCTCGCCGACATAGGAGGCGACAACCTTCTTCACCTGCCGGGTCTTGAGGAGCGGCCCCATGCCGAAGTCGTCGACACCCGCATTGTTGCCGATGATGGTCAGGCTGCGGGTGCCTGCTTGCAGCAGGCCATCGATCAGATTTTCGGGAATGCCGCACAGGCCGAAGCCGCCGGCGGCGACGGTCATTCCGTCGAAGAGCAGACCGTCCAGTGCGGCTTTGCTCGTTGCATATACCTTGTTCATATCGTGCAGTCCCCAGCTGTTTTCTTTCTGTCGTCGGCGCACGCGCGCGCAGGAGGGAGCCAGTCATGCCGGCTCCCTCCGGTTCGGTGCTCAGTCAACCCGCTCCGGTACCGGCAGGTGCACCCACTCCTTGTAGAAGGCCTCGATATCCGGCTCGAAGTCGTGGATCACCGGGTACCACGGGGTCGGCGCCTCCACATCGTGCAGCGTGCCGCAGGTCGGGCAGTAGTACTCGCGATAAACCTGCCACTGGGTATCCGGCGCCATCAGCTTGGGATAGACCTCGGTCATTGCCTCTTCGGTGTCGCGCACGTAGATCGCGGCGTGCAGCTTCCAGTTCTCCTTGTAGTCGCAGAACTCGTGGCCGCAGTCGCACTTGATGAGCCACTGCTTGGTCTTGGCCGACTGCACGATGTACATGTGCGGTGCCAGCGGCAGCACGATGCGGTCCTTGAAGCTGACCTTGGCCTGCAAGGCCGCGACATACTGCTCGAAGCGGCTGTTGTCCTTGGGCATCGACAGCATGCGGAAAGTGGTTTCCCAGTCCAGCGAGCCTTCGACCAGATGGGCGACCTGTTCATTCGTGTATGACATTTCTTGCTCCTTGATTCGGGGTGTCGTTGGGACGGACGGTCACTCTTCGACCTGGACAACCGTGGTGACGTCGGGCATCAGCGAGAGATCCATGCGGTGCTTGGAGCCGTAGGTGGGCACGCCCAGTTCTTCCTCCAGCAGAACCCAGTCGGCGGGCAGGCTCCAGAAGTCCTTGAACTGTTTTGTGAACTTTTCGGACAGGGCGAAGCTGGTGGCGAACATGTGCTGAACCTGCACTGACGCATGCTTGTTGATGATCCGTTCGCGCTCTTCCTTCATCCACTCGCGGGTCGGCAGGGCACGGGCCAGGCGTTCCTTGCGCATTTCGGTGCGGCGGGCCTGGGTCTTGGCTTCGTCGATGACAAACACGCCCTTGGCATCCTGCGTGAATACCGCGCCATAAACCTTTTGCGCGTATTCCGGGAGCAGGAACTTCTGGTTCAGGTCGTTCTCGATGGCCTTGACCTCGCGGTCGATGGGGTCGCCGAAGCCGGGGCCGCCGCGCAGGTAGTTCAGGTACAGGTCGTGGTTGTCGTAGCAGTCCTCGGTGGTCATGCACTGCTTGTCGCGCTTGACCACGGACGTGGCATCGATGTGGCGTTCGTAGTCCGGACGGGTCGGATCAAGGTCGCCGCCCAGCGGCAGCGAGTCGCCGAGGGCGATGCGCTCCTTGAGGCCGGTCTTGTGGGCTTCGAAGCGGTAGCCGGTGGCCGACGGGTAGCCGCCCATCATTCCCCAGTCGCTGTTCATGAAACCGTTGCCCATGAAGAACATCGTCCAGTCCTGGGCGTTCCAGACCATGCGCAGCGTTTCGAAACCACAGCCGCCGCGATACTTGCCGTAGCCGCCGGAGTTGGCCTTGACGTTGCGGCCAAGGTAGAGCAGCGGTTCGGCCATCTCCCAGATCTCGATGTCGCCCATGTCGCCTTCCGGGTTCCAGATGGCGGCGGCGTGGTTCAGGCCATCCTTGACCGCGCAGGCGCCGGTGCCGCACGACGAAGCCTCGAAGCTGTTCACCGCGTGGATCTCGCCTTCCTGGTTGATGCCGCCGCCCTGCAGCCAGTTGGAGGTGTTGGCGTTGCCGGCATTGACCTCTTCCAGGTAGCCGCGGCTGAAGTAGGACTGGCTGAGGCCGCGCCACAAGGCCGCCCAGCCGGAGACCAGGAAGTGCCACGCGTAGGCATGGCCGGTGCGGCGGTCGTCCGGGTTGCACCAGGTACCCTTGGGCAGGTGGAACTCGGTGGCGTAGTAGGCGCCGTCGTTGATGCGCTGGGTCGGCACCAGGGTCTGGCACATCATCACCCAGATACCCGAGGTGAAGGCCACCTGGTGGGCGTTGAAGGTATGCCAGCCCCAGCGGCTGGCGCCTTCGAAGTCGAGGCGCCACTTGCCGTCCGGCTTGATGGTCATCTCGCAGGGCGAGTGCATGATCGAGTCGAGTTTGGCGAAGGCGTTGGAAACCTGCACGTCCTCGTGCTTGAAGGGCACATCGACGAAGGACACCTTGCGATAGACCCCGGGCAGCGTCATGGCCTTGACGCGGCTCATCAGGCCACGCCGGCCTTCCTCGATCACCTCGTGCGAGAACTTCTCGTAGGCTTCCAGACCATCGGCGCGGATCACGTCCTCGACCAGCTCGCGGATCATGTGGCAGCCGGCGATGCGGGTTTTCTCGTCGAGAATCCAGTACTTCGGCGTGCGCACCGAACGTTGTGATTCATGCAGCCAGTCGCGCAGCGGCTCGTCGTTGATGCCGGTCTTGCGGCAGGTGATCATGTAGCCGTCGCCAAAACGCTGGGTCTGGCCGGTGGACATCGAGCCCGGCGTGACCGCGCCGGTGTCGATGACGTGGGTGACGCCGCCGACCCAGCCGATCAGCTTGCCGTCCCAGAAGATCGGCACGATGGTGGCGATGTCGCAGGGGTGCACGTTGCCAATGGCGCAGTCATTGGTCGTGAACATGTCGCCGGGGTTGATCGTCGGGTTGGCTTCCCAGTTGTTTTCGATCATGTACTTGATCGCTGCGCCCATGGTGCCGACGTGGATGATGATCCCGGTCGAGGTCAGGACGCAGTCGCCGGCGGCGTTGTAGAGGGTGAAGCAGAGTTCGCCTTCTTGTTCGACGATGGGGCTGGCGGCGATCTTCTTGGCGGTTTCGCGGGCATGCACCAGGCCGCCGCGCAGCTTGGAGAACAGTTTTTCGTAGCCGATCGGGTCGCTGTCGCGCAGTTCCAGCTGTTCCAGGCCGTTGTAGTAGCCGGTGGTTTTGGTGCGCTCGATGATGGCATCGCGGTGCTGCTTGAGGGTCATGCCACTGGCCAGCAGCTTGCCGATGCCGATTTCCTTGGTGCTCATCATGTTCATGGTGGGTCTCCTCACTTGACTTCTTTGAGATGGAACAGGCGATGCTTGTCGATCGTGGTTTCGAAGCCGTCAGGCACAACGAAGGTCGTCGCGTCGGATTCGATGATGGCGGGGCCGACGATGTGGTTGCCGGCCTTCAATGACTCCATCTTCCACAGCGCCGCCTCGACCCACTTCTTGTGGCGGTAGAACGGCCGGGTGCCGAGATAGGCTTCCTTGGGCGGCGTCGGGCCGGCATCCGCGTCTTCCGGCAGCACCGGTTTTTGCGTCACGACCATGCCGCGCAGGATGGCGCCGGTGACCGAGAAGCCCAGTTCCGGCGAGCGCGCCGAATTGGCGTAGACGCGGCCATAGGTGTTCTCGAAGGACTCGATGATCTGCTGCCAGTCCGCGGCCGTGGCGGCGCGGGTCACCGGCGAGACGATTTCCAGGTCGTTGAGCTGGCCCATGTACTGCATCTTGTAGCCGGGGATCAGCAGCACGTCTTCCGGCTGGTAGCCATTGATGACGAACTCGTCGATGACCTTGGTCGCCAGTTCTTCCCAGGCTTCCTGCAGGGTCGTGCAGGCGGCGGCTTTCTGCTCGTCGCTGGCAAACTGGGCGACGCCGAGATCGACCGACTTGTCATAGCGGTACTCGAAGTCGGCACAGGCGCAGCCGAAGGCCGAGAAGCCGGCGGCCCAGGCGGGGACGACGACATCCTTGAAGCCGACGCCTTCGGTGTAGCCGTAGGTATGCACCGGGCCGGCACCGCCGTAGGAGAAGCAGGTGAACTCGGCCGGGTTGTAGCCCTTGGCGCTGATGTTGGCGCGCAGGTATTCGGACAGCGTCAGGTCGAGCAGTTCGATGACACCGGCCGCCGCATCTTCGACCGACAGGCCGAGCGGATCGGCGATCTGTGCCTTGATGTGGTCACGGGCGCGCTGCACGTCGAGCTTGATGGCGCCGCCGAGGAAGTTGTTGGGGTTCAGGTAGCCGAGCACGACGTGGCAGTCGGACACCGACACGGTATCCAGCCCGCTTTCCGGCCAGCAGGTGCCGACCCGGTAGCCGGCGGAGTCGGGGCCGAGCTTGATCGATTTGCTGTACGGGTCGAGACGCACGAAGCTGCCGGCACCGGCACCGACCGAGTCCATCGCCACCAGCGGCAGTGAGAGCACCAGGCGGGCCATGTCGGGGTCGGACTTGATGGCGAAGCTGCCCTTGGTGATCAGCGCCACGTCGAACGAGGTGCCGCCGATGTCGGAGCAGGCGATGTTCTCGTCGCCGAGGTATTCACCGAGCAGCTTGGAGCCGATGACGCCGCCGATCGGGCCGGAGACGATGGTGCGGGCCAGTTCCTTGGCTTTCCAGCTGATCGTGCCGCCGTGCGTCGCCATCACGCGCAGGTCGAACTTGGCGCCATGTTTCTTGAAGCGGTCGCTGACCTTCTTCAGCGTCTGGCGCGAGGGCTCGGCGCCGTAGGCTTCGAGGATGGTGGTGTTCATCCGGTGGCTTTCCTTGCGCGACGGGTAGTAATCCACCGAGGCAAAGACCGGGATGTCCACCTTGAGCCGTGTCAGCTCTGCCTTGACCAGGTCGCGGGCCCGCTGTTCGCTGAGTTCATTCTTGTGGGATTGCAGCAGGCAGATGACGATGGCCTGGGAGCCGGCCTCGACCAGCTCCCGGGTGGCCTGGATCACCTCATGCTCGCGCAGCGGGATGACGATCTTGCCCTGCACGTCGGTGCGCTCGGTGACGCCACGGGTGCGCGACACCGGCACCAGCGGTTCGTCGTAGCGGTGGGTATTGAGGTGGATGCGATCTTCGAGGGCGTAGCCCAGGTAGCTCTGCAAGGCACGACCCATCGAATGAATTTGCTCGAAGCCGCGGTTGCAGATCAGGCCGACATCGAGCCCCTTGCGCATCAGGATGCGGTTGAGCATGGCGGTGCCGGAATAAACGCAGGTCACCAGCTCCGGATAGACGTCGTCGACCTCCCTGTCCCAGTGGGCGAGTGCATCGACCGACGAGTTGTAGATGGCGAGGGATTCGTCGCCCGGATTGCTCTGCGCCTTGCCGACCACGAAGCGGCCATCGGCACGCACAAAGAAGGTGTCAGTCATCGTGCCACCGGCATCGATTCCCATCACCTGTACGTTTGACTGCTGGCTTTGCATGTTTGCCTCCTGTCATTGGTGTGTTTGTGGTGAGTGATCCCACACAGACCTGATGGCAAGGGGCGGGCCAGGCTGCAAAAAAGCCCTTTAATGCGCTAAATAATTCTATTAATCATCGGCTTGGAAAAAAGCGGCAGAAAAAAGCAGCTGTCCGGCACGAGGAGAAAAAATGTCCTGGATCACGACGAAAACTGCCGGCTGTCCGGAAACCGGACACTCCGTCCGGATTTTGTGCGCCGCACAACCTATTGATATAAAAGGACTTTGATTGACTTTTTGGTCGTCGCTGGCTACGGTTACGGATAAGTAAACCTGTTGTCCCGATACAAGAATTCCGGCACGTGCCGCGAGCCCAATAGTGACCCTCAACAGCAATCTTCTGATTCCGCGAATCGGCGACGAGCAGGTCGTCGCCAGTTCCTGGGAACACTTTCTGCGGGACCGTCCATTGTCGGGTGGCGGGGTGCGCAATGTCGTGCTCGACTCCTGGCGCCGTAGCCGCTCCGGCGAGGTTGATCCGGGTTGCAGCAGTGCGCCGGTTGCCAGCGGAGAGCGGATTCGTCTGTTGCGTGACGGCTCACGAGACCTGTACGAAGCGGCCCGGCCGGTGCTTGAGACGCTGCGCGAAATACTGCGCGAATCGGGCACGCTGATCATGCTCAGCGATCCGAGCGGCACCATTCTCGATCTCAACGGCGAATCGCGGGCGCGCAACGCCGGCGAGCAGATCAACCTTGCGCCTGGCGGCTGCTGGGGGGAGGCGTTGATCGGCACCAACGCCATCGGCACGGCGATTGCCACCCACGAGCCAGTCCAGATCTACGCCAGCGAGCACTACTGTATCGACGTCAAACAATGGACCTGTGCCGCCGCGCCCATCCTCGACCCCCTGGGCAAGACCTTGCTCGGTGTCGTCGACGTCTCCGGTGTCAAGGAGACCTTCCACGGCCATACGCTGGGTCTGGTCATCTCTGCGGCGAAGCAGATCGAGGGCGTGCTGGCACGCCGCGATGCCGAAGCGCACGGCCGCTTGCTGCAGTACGCGATGGACGGTTTCAGTCGTCATGGCAACGATTGCGTCGTGCTGTTCGACCATCGCGGCCGTATCGTCAGGACCAGCGGCAGCATGCAGCAGGCCCGCGAAATGTATGGTGTGCGCCTGCCCTTCGAGGCTGGCAGCCAGGTTGCCGCGCTCAACCTCGGCCTGTCGCCCGATGAACGCAGCTGCCAGACACCGGGCTGGTTACGCCCGGAATGGCTGCATCCGATCCGCTCCCGCGAGGGCGAACTCGGTACTCTCCTTGCCATCCCCATCGGCCAGCCAGCGCGGCAGGCCGTCAATCTGCCACCCTTGCACAGCGCGGACGGCGCGGTATCGGATGTCTTCGCCGAGATCATCGGCACCAGCGCCGCCATCGCCACCGCAAAGGCCCGGGCGCGGCGCATTGCACCGCTCGACCTGCCGGTCCTGCTGCTCGGGGAAACCGGTGCCGGCAAGGAAATCTTCGCGCGGGCCATCCACAAGGCGAGCAGCAAGCCGGAAGGCCCCTTCATCGCCGTCAATTGCGGCGCACTGACCCGCGAACTGCTGGCCAGCGAACTGTTTGGCTACAGTGAGGGCGCCTTTACGGGGGCCCGCCGCGGTGGCCTGCCCGGAAAGTTCGAGCAAGCCGATGGCGGCACCCTGTTCCTCGACGAAATCGGTGAAATGCCGCTCGACATGCAGCCCCACCTGCTGCGTGTGCTGCAGGATGGCGTGGTCGTCCGCCTGGGTGACACCCGGGAGCGCAAAGTCGCCGTACGCATCATCGCTGCCACCAACCGCGACCTGCAGACGGATGCCGGCGTGGGGCGATTTCGGGAGGATCTGTTTCACCGTCTCTGCGTCGTCAGCCTGAACCTGCCGCCCTTGCGCGAACGTCCGGACGACATCGACGCGATCATCGCCCACCTCAACCAGCGCTTCTCGCGGAAATACGGTTGTCCGCCGAAAAGCCTGGCCCCCGAAGTCCTGCACCATCTGCTGCGTTATCGCTGGCCGGGCAATATCCGCGAATTGCAAAATGTCTTCGAGGCGATGTTCGCGCTGAGCGACGGTCATCGCCTCGACGGCAGCCTGCTCCCGCCGCACATCGCCGCTGCGGCGGTTGACGCCGTACTGGCGCGCGGCGAGGTGACGCCAGCCATGGCGGCCGGTCGCCTGGCCGAAATGGAACGGGCCGCAATCAATGCCGCCGTCGCCAGTGCCCAGGGCAACCTGTCGATGGCGGCACGCAACCTGGGCATTTCGCGCAGCACGCTCTACGTCAAACTGGCCGCCATGCGCAATGTGCCGTCAGCAGAATCTTTATCGCCACAATAGATCCGTCTCCGGCATTGCGTGGACCACGATCACCTGAGGTGCGCCGCGCCCCCGCAAGGCGTGACGCCATGAACGCCACCCCGACAGCGAGCCAGTGATGCCCGTCAGTAACGCACAGGTGCGGATTCAGTTCGCCTCCGACCTCCACCTCGAATACCTCGAACCGCGGTTTCCGCATTTCCGCGGCGTCGAGCCCGCCGACGCGGACGTGCTGGTGCTCGCCGGTGACGTGGCGACGGGCACGCGGGCGCTCGACCTGTTTGCCGACTGGCCGTGTCCGGTGGTGTTTGTACCGGGCAACCACGAGTTCTACGGCGCCAGCGTGCCGGCGGTGCTGGCCGAGTTCGCGCAGCGCGCGGTCGACTTTCCCAACGTGACGGTATTGGCGCCCGGGGTGTGTGAGCTGGCGTGCGTGCGCTTTATCGGCTGCACCCTGTGGACCGACTATGGCGTGTTCGGCGAAGCCGCCCGGGTGGTCGCGATGCGCACCTGCGAGCACTACATTACCGATCACCACACCATCACCGGCGACGACGGGCAGGCCCCTTTCTCGGCCGACCAAGCCCGTGCCCTGCACCTGGCGCAACGGCACTGGCTGACGTGCCGGCTGGCCGAGCCCTTCGTCGGCAAGACGGTCGTCATCACCCACCACGCCCCGCACCCGCGGAGCATCCACCCCCGCTTTGCCAGCGACCTCACCAGCGCCGCCTTTGCCTCCGACCTCGGCAACTGCCTGGGCCGCGCCGACCTGCACATCCACGGACACACCCACGACAGCTTCGACTACCAGATCGGGCGCACCCGCATCGTGGCCAACCCCATGGGCTACTGCCGGGGCATCAAGAGCGCCACCAGCCCCGCGCAACTGCAGCGCGAAAACCCCCATTTCGACAGCCGCCTGATGCTGGCCCTGTGAGTCCTCCCGCCGCCTTTGAGCAAGGGCCGAAACTGATGCACGGCGAACGAGAGTGAAATCGTTCAGCTATGGGCCACGGTTGAAACCTGAGCGCCAGGCCGAACGCTGGCGTCGGTTCTGCGCAGCCGCTCCGTTAATGTGCGCATGACCTTCAGCGCAAAATCCGGGGCTTGCCGGACGAGTTCGTTGAAGCGATGCTCGTTGATGGCGACGAATTCGCAGTCCTCCGTTGCCGTAACCGTGGCGGAACGGGGGCCAGGCGAAACGACCGACATTTCGCCGACGATGTGCCCGGGTAGCAGAGCCTCCATCAGATGACTGCCAATGGTGATTTCAGCGGCGCCGCGGATCAGCACGTGCATCGTGCTCCCGTGCTCGCCTTCGCGAAACAGCGGCTGTCCTGCCGGGATTTTGATGATCTCTGGCGCGTTGGAAAACAATTCAAAGAAAATCATCGATGCTTCCTCCTGTCGAGGTGCCAGATGCATGTCGGTAAATTGCGTGGCACTCACCGCCTCTTGGGGCAGGGGTGAGTCCGGCTTGAGCAGGCTGAGTATCCACATGGTTGATTGGTCTAAAGAGAGTGTGAAAGGCGCATCAGGCTTCGAGCACGTAGGTGCCCGGTGCGGGGGCCAATGCGGGGAAATCCGTTGTGGCGACCGGGCGTGCATCGACCTGCGCGCCGGCCCTGGGCTTGAGCCACGCCATCCAGTCTTCCCACCAGGTGCCGGCATGCTCACCGGCACGCGCCTGCCACACACCGGGTTGATCGGCACGATGGGCCGTGTCGGCCCAATAGCGACGCTTGGGCGGCTTGGCGGGCGGATTGACGATGCCCAGGATGTGCCCGGAGCTGGACAGCACGAAACGCTTCTCGGCGACGACGTGGTTCACGATCTTGAAGGCCTGTGCCCACGGCGCGATGTGATCGTCTTCGGCCGCAACCGCATACAGAGGCTGCCGGATTTCGGCCAGGTCGAGCGGCTCACCCGCCACGATGAGTGAGCCCGCCTGGATCAGGCGGTTGTGCAAGTACAGTTCGGTCAGGTACCACTTGTGCATGGCCTGGGGCATGCGCGTCGTATCCATGTTCCAGTACAGCACATCGAAAGGCGGCGGCGTTTCGCCGTAGAGCCAGCTTTGCACGACGTAGTGCCAGATCAGGCTGTTCGAGCGCAGCAGGCGAAAGGCGGCAGCCATCTCCTTGCCGTCCAGGTAGCCCTTGCGCTCCATCTGCGCACACAAGTAGTTGACGCTGCCTTCATCGATGAAGACTTCGATATCGCCCGGCTTGTGGAAGTCGATCAGCGTGGTCAACAAGGTCCAGTCGGCGACCGGAACGGCATCGGCGCCGTAGTGCCGATTGGCCCAGGCCATGTACATGCTGAGTGCCGTGCCGCCGATGCAGTAACCAGCCGCATGCACCCGTTGTGCGCCGGACATGCGGCGGGCGGTCTGCACGATCGCGTCGACGCCTTCGGTCAGGTAGTCGTCGAAGCACACCTCCCTCATCGACGCATCGGGATTCTTCCAGCTGGTGATGAAGACATCGAGCCCCTGGTCGAGCAGGTAGCGAACCATGCTCTTCTTTGGCGTAAGGTCCAGCACGTAGAACTTGTTGATCCAGGGCGTGATGATGACGACCGGCTCGGCATGGACTTGTGCCTGCGTGGGGGCGTAATGAATGACTTCGAGCAGGCGGTTCCGGAAGACGACGGCCCCGGCGGTGGTGGCAAGGTTTTCTCCGACATGAAAGTCGTCGGGATTGGTCATGTGCACTTCGCCCGCCCGGGCATCCTCGAGAAAGTTCTGCCAGCCCCGAGTCAGGCTTTGCCCGTGGGTTTCGACCGCCTTCCTGATGGCAATCGGGTTGGTCCAGAAAAAATTGGTCGGCGCCACGGCGTTAAGCCACTTGCGCCACCAGAAAGCCGCCCGCCGCCGATCCTTGCTCGACAGGCCGGGGGTGTCGTAAAGCATGTCCTGGGCGCGGTGGGTGAAGGCCAGATACCAGTCCTTGACCATGTCCCAGTTGGGCGACTCGGACCAGATCGGGTCGTTGAAGCGGGCATCGTCGGCATTGGGTCGAATCGGGTCCGGGTGTTCGAGACCGAGCAGGCGGTGCGTGGTGTGCCACTGCAGTTGCCACAGGTCGGAGCTGAGTTGCGCCATGCGCTCACCGAGTTCCTGCGGGTGCAGCAGCCACGCCACCTGGGCGTGAATGATCGGTGCGGCCATGCCGAGCGGGTCAATCGCCGTGGTCACGCCGGAATGCAGATCGCGCATCTTTCGGTAAAGTCGCGTGGCATCGGGGCCGCCCGGCGGCTTGCGGTAGCTGTCAGGCCGGGACGCTGCAGGGGTGTTGTGCGTTGTCGTGCTCATGATCGGCATGCTCCCTATCGAGATGGTTCAAGGCAGGCGTTGTGGCAAGGGTGTCCAGGCAGCGAGCGCGCGCAGCAGCGAACGTTTCTTCGCCTGATGGGACTGCATGCGCTTGAGGATGTCGTCGAGAACGCGCATGGCATCGAGGATGTAAGGGCCTTTGTTCAGCATCACGCATTCGGCCCGTTCGCCCATGGCCGCATCGGTGATTTCGGCGCGGGAGGGCTGACCGGTCTTGGCCAGGGTCTCGAGCACCTGCGTGGCCCAGATCACCGGCATGTGGGCGGCTTCGGTTGCCCACAGGATTTCTTCCTGAACTTCGGCCAGGCGTTCGTAACCGCATTCAACCGCGAGGTCGCCGCGCGCGATCATCACGCCGGCCGTGCGGCTCGCCATGGCGGAGAGCAGCAGTTCGGGAAGGTTCTCGAAGGCGCGTCGTGTCTCGATCTTCAAGATGACGCCGATCTCGTGGGCGCCGAGGGCATCGAGCCGGCTGCGCAGCGCATCGATGTCACTGCCCCGCTGCACGAAGGACAGGCCGACAAGGTCGGCATGGCGGGCGACAACGGACAGATCCTCGATGTCCTTTTCGGTCAGGGCGGGCAGATCGAGCTGGCTGTCGGGCAGGTTGATGCCCTTGTCGCCCGCCAGGCGGCTGCCGTCGCGGCTGGCCTGAACGATCTCTATGGTCAGCGCTGTGCTGCCGACTTCCCGAATGACGCCGCCAATGCGACCGTCGTCAAAAAAGATGCGCTCGCCGATGCAGACCTGGGTGAAGACTTCCGGCAGCGTGCACGAGATCGACAGCATGGCGTCCTCTTCTGTGACCTTGTCCTCCTGGACGGGCCCGGCAAAGGTCGAGCGGGTCAGGTGCAGGAGATCGCCCTGGCGTAGCAGCAGGCTGCCGGGCCTGGACGGCAGCTCAGCAAGGCGGGATCTGTGCTTTCCGTGCCGGTGACGCCGGCGCTGGCGCTCCAGCAGGGTCTCCGGCACAAAATAGGTCGTCTGCCGGCATTCGCACAGCACGCCTGCGCCGTCGCGCCTGAGCACCGTCAGGCGGCGGTGTGCGTCGCGTGCGTCGACCAGGTCCAGCTTGTCACCCGCTTCAAGCCTGGCCAGCCAGTCCGGGCTGACCGCGATGTGTGCCGAGGCACCCGCAACGGGCATCGTCGAGCCGAAGGCGCGCAGGCCCAGACACGCTTTTCTGGTGACGCGACCAAAGGTGTCGCGCGTCGGCTGGAGTTTGAGGACCGCAGGCGCCGGCGGGATCGCGCCGGTGCGCAGTTTCGGTCCGCCCAGATCCATCAGGATGCGCACCGGCCGGCCGAGTGACTGCGCCGCCCTGCGCACGTGGGCCGCCATGGAGGACCACCTCCCGGCATCGTCATGCGCACAGTTGATGCGCGCGATGTCCATGCCGGCAGCGACAAGCTGGTGCACGAGGCCGTAATCAAGCGCGGCCTCGGAGGGCAGCGTCACCATGATGCGCACCTTGCGGCCCGGTGGCGGGGCGCCGAGCAGGGCTGTGGTGTGCTGCTCCAGCAACCGGTGACTGCTGTGGATGCCGGCGGGCTCTTCGAGGGAGCGCTCGGACCACGTCTGGCCGGTCAGCCGGTGCAGAATGCCCAGCACTTTATCCAGGTTGGCGAGGACGTGAGATTCGGCATGCCCCAGCGAGGACAGGCCGAGCCAGGCCAGCTTCTCCTGCAAGGGCCGGCGGTCTTCCTGGCGCAGGGCAAGGTAGTGCACCAGGTTGCGGGCACTCGGCTGATGGGGCGGGGACACCGCCAGGAGCCGTTCGGAGAATGCGCGCTCGGTGGTGAGCATGTGTTCGCGCAGTGCCCACAACTCGTCTATCAGTGCCTGGCAGACATTCTGATCCCAGCCCGCTGTTGTCAGCGGCGCATCGTCACCATTCGTTGTGCTCGTCATGGTCTGTTGTTTCCCGCAGACCGGAAAGATTGCCGATCCCACTTGCGGGTTAGAACAACGCTACTCCCGGGTGATGAAGCTCAGGTTTCAGTGCGATGACAGCGCAGGCTCCCTTCGCCCGGGTTTTTGGTCACGTCAGCGTCACACCGGAGCGCTAGCTTGATTTCCATGTCTATGCCCATGCGTCTTCCGCTGCATATTCCGGTGGCGGTGCTGTTTTCGCTTCTGATTCTCGCCGTTGGTGCAACGATCTCCGTTTACCACTTCGGTGAAACACGCCTGTTGATCGAAGCCGCGAACGCAACCCTTTTCCGCGATCGTGCAGAGGATGTGCGCCGAACGTTGAACAGCGCCAACCGGGCTGTCCGCCGCAGTTTCATTCTGCTGGCCGCATCACCGCTTGCCGATGCGAGCACGCGTGCCCAGCGTTTTCAGTTCTTGCCGGAACTGACCGGCCTGCTGGATGCCGATCCGCTGATCGACTCGGTGATGGTCGGCTACGGCGACGGGGCGCTGTTCCTGGCGCAGCGCGCCCGTTCCGGCGCGATGGCCGTGTGGTCCGTGATCGACATGGATTCAACAGATGACCCGGTGGATGCCTGCAGCGGGCTTGAGTATCTCTTCGACAAGGATCTGCGCCTCATCCGGGCGAGCGCATGGACAGGGGCGCGCATTGAGCCGCGGCTCTCCGACTGGTACCGCCTTGCCGCCGCCTCCGAGCGGATCGAGGTGACCAAGGCCTACGACTTCCAGCACGGGCAGGGACGCGGCATCACCTTCGCGCGCCGCAACGGAGCGTCGGTGTTTGGCGTCAATGTGAGCTTTGCCCGTATCGGCAATCTGCTGGCGGAGCAGGTGCTCACGCCTTCCACGCGGATCAGCCTGGTGGCGCAGGACAATTCGACGATAGCAGCGCCCGGGATGTCGTTGACTACCCCTCACGACCCTGCCGCCGACGGGCGGGTGTGGCAGGTATCCATTGCACCCATGCCCGGGTTCGTGGACGAGACCTGGAAACTGGTCGTTGCCACGCCCGAGGATGAACTCTTCGCCGAGGCCTATCGGCTGCGACAGCGCTCCATCCTGTTTACCGTGCTGGCGGTCATTCTCAGTTTTCCCCTGGCCTGGGCCTTGTCGCGTCTGCTGACCCGGCCTCTGCACCTACTTGCGCAGAATGCCCGTGAGGTGTCTGCATTGCAGTTCGAACCCCAGGCGGACGCCCGCTCGGTGATCCTGGAGGTAGACCAGCTCGCCGGGGCGATGAGCATGATGTCGGGCGCGATTGCGCGCTTTCTCGAAATGGGGCGCGATCTGGGTTCCGCCCGCGATGTGGCGAGCGTGCTGGAACAGGTTGAGGCCGGCGCGCGCGAGGTTGCCCACGTGCCATGGAGCGCGGTGCGCGTCGATGGTGAATGGGGCGAGGGGATGCTGGCGGCACACTGGCTCGACGCAGCGGGGGTCGAGTTGTCGGCGGTGGCGAGGGCCGCCGAGGAACTCTCCGGTTTTGTCATGCAGGCGGACGGGCCGCTCAGCCTGAGATTGCCGGCCAGCGATGGCGGCATGCTGCAAGTGCTCGGTATTCCGCTGCGTACGCCGGAAGGCGAGGTGCTCGGAACCCTGGTCCTGGCCGATCGACCTTCCGCACGCTGTGGCCTGGCCCGGGCCGAAGTGATCGGCTTTCTGGCGGCGCTGGCCGGCACGGCTGCCGTTGCGCTCGAAAATCAGCGCCTGTTAAAGGGCCGCAAGGCGCTTCTCAAAGGTGTCGTCCGGATGGTGGGTGAGGCGATCGACGCCAAATCCCCCCACACCGGCCGGCATTGTCGCCGCGTCCCGGAGGTCGCCCTGCGTCTGGCGCGGGCCGCCCATGAGGCTGAAACCGTCCCCTTCGCCGCCTACCGCCTCGATGCCTCGGGCTGGGAGGCGCTGGAGATTGCGAGCTGGCTGCATGATTGCGGCAAGCTGACCACCCCCGAATACGTGATCGACAAGGCGACCAAGCTTGAAACCCTTTACAACCGGATTCACGAGATCCGGACCCGCTTTGAAGTTCTCAAGCGCGATGCGGAGATCGCCTACTGGCAGGGCCTTGCCCAGGGCGGGGATGAGGCGCATCTACGTGCCGCACGCGACGAACTGTGGCGAACGCTGGATGACGACTTTGCCTTTGTGGCGGCCTGCAATCGTGGCAGTGAGGACATGCCCGCCGAGAGTCAGCAGCGTCTCGAGCGTATCGCCCGCAGGCGCTGGCTGCGCACCCTCGACGAGGGGCTGGGTCTGTCGAATGCCGAACTGGCGAGGCGTGGCAGTGCGCCTGCAAGACCGCTGCCGGCCGATGAACCCCTCTTGCGCGACGACCCGACTGATGTGATCCCGCGCCCTCCCAGTGATCGTCTGCTGGCTGGCAACCCCTGGGGCTTTTCGATGCGCGCGCCGGCCAATTTGTACAACGGCGGGGAGCTGTACAACCTCAGGATCAGGCATGGCACCCTGACCGAGGAAGAGCGTTTCAAGATCAAGGAACACATCATCGAAAGCATCGTCATGCTGTCGCGCCTGCCGTTTCCGTCCGACCTGGCTGCCGTGCCTGAAATGGCGGGCGGGCATCATGAAACGATGGATGGACGGGGTTACCCGCGTGGCCTGTGCGGAGACGACATGAGCATGACCGCGCGGGTCATGGCGATCGCTGACATCTTTGAGGCGCTGACGGCCAGTGATCGACCTTACAAAGATGCCCTCACGATCACCGACACGCTTGAGATCATGCGCGACATGAGCCGCCGCAGGGTCATCGACGCTGACCTGTTTGCGCTTTTCGTGGCAAAGGAACTCTGGCGGGATGAGGTTGTAAGCGCCGCGCCGCCGGCGGCCTGAAGCGCAGGGGCCGGTCGCTATGACTGACGGGCTTCAGGGTGATTGCTCACCTTTTCATTCAACCCCCCGGAGGCGGCGCGGAGCAGATTCTCCACATAGACCTTCACGATTTCCAGGGCCTTCTTGTGCCGGTGATGCGCTGGATCGTTGAGCAAGGCGGTGATCTCGCCAAGCCAGAATGAACCGTCGTTGTCATGGGTGTGCAAAGCACCATGAATGACTTCGAAGGGGGATCTCGTCATGCAGATGGCTATCAAGCGCTGAAGGTGACGAATTGTAACATTTTGGGTGAGATGGCTTGAGCGTGCTAACCCGCTTTTACCTTGCCTGTGCTCGGCAAGCCTGACGAAGCCAGGTCCAGAAGAGTCGATTCCCTTTCGGATGCCGCGAAGGCGTTTGCCGACAAGGCACCTGAGCAAGACGACAAATCCGTCTGATCTCAGCCCCCTGTGGGTCGGACTTCAGTCCGACTACGCCCGCCAGGGCCGGCGCAAGGCGCAAAAGAAAACCGGTTCGGCTTAACGCTAAGCGGGTTCAACCTTTTAGTGAACCGGCTTCGCTTTGAGATGAACTGACCTTGCGGTGAGCCGAACCGGTTCTCCTGAAAGGGGAGTGAGTTCAGCTCCGAGATGAACTTGTTTTCCCCGGAGCAGAACGGGTTCAGCTTTTAGCCAAGTTAATTCCCCCAAAAGGTGCATTAACTCTGGTTGAAGGAGAACTGGGCTGGCTTGGAGGGGAAATGCTCGAAACAATTCTTGATATCGTGCTTGAAGTGGTGCTGGTTGGTTCTTCGCCAGGTTCGGCAAGTGGCTATTCTTGCCTGACCCCTACACCAGCCCCCGCCAGCCCTCAATTTTCCGGGCGTTCGCGCCACAGCGTTGCCGGAAGTCTGAACTGATACGGGCATCCTGTTCGGCCTGCCGCCAGAACTGCAGGGCGGCTTCGCAGGCAAGGTGCCAGTCGGTTTTTTGTGGTGGCAGGGGGAGCGGGGGCTGCACGCCAAATTCCCGCTCGGGGACTTCGCCGCCGGCCAGGGGGGCGTAGAACATCGGCAGCATGTCGTAGCCGGGGGCGAGAGTCAGTTCGGGGCCCGGCCGGAAGCTCAGGTTGCCCAGGTGCATGTCGGTGTTGCCGATGAGCTTGCCAAACCACCCGATGCGCCGCACCTGTTCGAGCGTGTCGGCCGACAGCCGGTTGTCCATGTGCAGGCGTGCGGCAAGCCGGCTCCAGTCGGTCGAGCTGTCGCCCAGCAGTGCAGCATTGAGCGAGAACAGGCTGCATACCGGGCTGCGGCCATGCAGCCCGTGCCGGTCAAAGCGTTCGAGTTCGAGGAAGGTTCGCCCCGCGTGCTGCAACACGCGGCTGCGGGCGCTGTCGACACCGGGAATGGCACGCATGGCCTCGAGTGCCAGATGCTCGCAGATGAGCAGGTCGGCCCAGCGCCTGACCGCCGTTGAGCCATCCGCCCCGGAAAACTTCACCAGAACATGCGGCGTGGGCCGTCCTTCCTCTGCGCGGGTGGTCGTGAACTTGGGAAACTCCCCGGCCGCGCTGGCGCCGGCGACCCCGCTGCCGACAGCCTGTTCGGCCAGTTCCGCGTAAGCCGCGCCGAGCGTGGCTTCATCGAGCAGGCGCAGGGGGGTGACCTTGGTGTGCAGCCATGTCTCGTAGGCTGTCTGGCCGACAATGAGATTGCCGGGGAGGTCGGCGCCCCGCAGGCTCAGGGCATAGAGGATGTCATCGTCCGTCCACTCGTTGGGGTTGGCCGGCACTTGCAAGGGCTGATGCGCCACGAGCGCGAACTGGCGGCCCATGTAGCCCTGGGGACGCATGTCGTAAAACGGATAGGGCAAGCCCTCCCACCAGCCGTCACGCGCTTCATTCGGAACGGGCCAGATGCCGGCGGGGAGGGGCATCCAGGTGCCCGCGGGGCAGACCGGAACCACGGTCGCAATCTCCTCGGCAGCACCGGTTTCGTCTACCGCGTAAAGGGGGTAGCGCTGGCGCACTCCCCGCACCGGCCGGCTGAGGGCATAGCGAGCCCGTCGGGCCTTGCCGGCCGACACCACCTGCGGCGCCAGCCCCTGCAACATCCGGTGGAGGGTCGGAACGCTGACACCCAGTTCATCGGCCAGCTCCACGGCCCGCCAGCCTTGACGGCGCGCCAGCAGGGCCTCGAGTTGAGCGGGGGGGAAGGGCGGAGTCCGTGCCATTGGTTTGGGTGAGAAGATCGGTGAGAAGATTTATACAGAAAAGTGTATATGAAACAAGGGGTCAAGGAAGGTGCATCAGCGTTTTTGAGGTGATTGGGTGAGGGGGCTTGGCGCACAGGATGGGTGGGTGCCCTGGATGTGACTGGCGGTGAACGGGGTTTGCCGCTTGGGCCACCTGTATTGACCCAGTAAGTCCCTGCTCAGGTGTTGACCTTGACAGGGGCGACACAGGAGTACGGCAATGGAAGACGAAATCAAGCGTGGAAACGGCTGGTCGACTCGGAAACTGCCGTGAATGCACGAGACGGTCGTGTTCGTTGTATCTTGCGTTCAGCTGGCTTTGCCACAAGAGTAATCGAGCCTCCAAACCCGTTCGGCGCTAAAGCATGCTTATCAACCTGATCAACAACATCGCCTTCCTGGTTGCGTTGGTAGCAGCAGGCCAGCTTGTGGTTTCACGTTTCCACAAGTCCTCGTTGAACCGTCAGGTGCTGCTCGGGCTCGTGTTTGGTGGGGTGACCTTGCTGGGGATGGTGAACCCGGTGAACTTTGCACCGGGCCTGATCTTCGATGGCCGCTCTATTGTGCTGTCGGTGGCCGGCGTGGTGGGCGGCGGCGTGGCTGGCGCGATTGCCGCGGGTATGGCGGCTGTTTATCGCTACCAGCTAGGCGGCATCGGTGCGCCAGTTGGCGTGATGGTGGTGCTCCAGTCCGCCCTGCTTGGGGTACTGGCGCGGTGGTGGTGGCAACGCCGCAACACGACTCCGGCTGCCGGACACTACTTCGTGTTGGGCGTGGTGGTGCAGATCGCTCAGTTGGCGGCATTTACGCTGGTGCCCAACCGCGCGGGGTATGCCTTCATCGAACAGGCCTGGTGGGTGCTCCTGCTGTTCTATCCTTTGGCGACCATGCTGTTGTGCCTGATCTTTCGCAATTACGAGCTGCAGTTGGGCGACCGCGAGGCATTGCAGGCTGCACAGAATGCCGTGATTGCAGAAGAGCGCGCCAGCATGGAGCGTTTTCACGCCTACTTCGATCACTCCACCGTCGGTCTTGCCATCACCAGCCTGGAAAAAGGCTGGGTCGAGGTCAATGATGCCCTTTGCGCCACGCTCGGTTATACGCGCGCTGAACTGACCCACATGTCCTGGCCGGCGCTCACCTACCCGGAGGATCTGGCACCCGACCTGGCACAGTTCAACCGCATGCTGGCCGGCGAAATCAACAGCTATGCCATGGACAAGCGCTTCATCCACAAGGATGGTCACCTGGTCTATACGCGACTGGCTGTCAGCCATGTGCGCAAGCCGGATGGCAGCCCGGATTATGTGGTTGCCATGGTGGAGGACATTTCCGAACGCAAACACTCGGAACTCGCATTGGAGAATAGCGAGAAACAGCTGCGCTTCGTCCTGCAAGGGTCAGAACTCGGTTTTTGGGACTGGAACATTGCGGCCGGTAAAGTCGACCGGAACGAGCAGTGGGCCGCGTTGCTGGGTTACTCCCACAGCGAAATCCAGCAGACTGCCAGGCAATGGACGGATTTCATTCACCCGGATGACCGCGAGTGCGCATGGAACTCCATCAATGCGGTGCTCGAGGGACGCTCCAGCATGCATCGGCTTGAGTACCGGATGCTCCATAAGGACGGCAGCGTGCGCTGGATTCTTGACCAGGCCAGCGTGATGCAGCGTGACGCTGACGGTAAGCCGCTGCGCATGTGCGGGACCCATACGGACATTACCGCACGCAAGCGGAATGAGCTCGAACTCGAGCAGCATCGCCAGCATCTTCAAGAACTCGTCAAGGCGCAGACACGGGATCTGCGCATGGCCAAAGAAGCCGCCGAAACCGCCAACGTCGCCAAGAGCGCCTTCCTGGCCAACATGAGCCACGAGATTCGTACCCCGCTGAATGCCATCACCGGCATGGCCCACATCCTGCGCCGCAGCGGGCTGAATCCGGAGCAGACCGACAAGATTGAAAAGATCGAAGTCGCCGGCAATCACCTGCTTGAGATCCTCAATGCCGTTCTCGATCTGTCCAAGATAGAAGCCGGCAAATTCACGCTGGACGATGCCCCGGTTCATGTCGAAGCCCTGCTCGGCAACATCGCCTCGATGCTGGGTCAGAAGGCCAGGAGCAAGGGGATTCGCTTGCACATGGAGACGGTCTCCGTGCCCCCCAACCTCTATGGCGACCCCACCCGGCTGCAGCAGGCTCTGCTCAACTATGCTTCCAATGCCCTCAAGTTCACCGAGACAGGCCACATCACCCTGAGAGTGAGGCAAGAATCACAGACGGATGCGACCGTTACCCTCCGTTTCGAAATCGAGGATAGCGGCATCGGCATTGCCCCCGACGTACTCAGCAAACTATTCGGCGCCTTCGAGCAGGCCGACAACTCGACCACGCGCAAGTACGGCGGCACCGGTCTGGGCCTGGCGATCACCCGGAAGATCGCCGAAGTGATGGGAGGAAGCGCCGACGTGATCAGTACCGAAGGCAAGGGCAGTACCTTCTGGTTCACGGCGGTTCTCAGGAAGGCCGAGCATTCCGTCGAGGAGAAGGCCAAGGCCGGGGGGGAAAGCGCCGAGCAGGCGATCCAGCGCGATCATGCCGGCAAGCGCATCCTCGTGGCGGAGGACGAACCGGTCAACCGGGAAATTGCCCAGATGCTGCTGGAGGATGTCGGTCTCAAGGTCGACCTCGCCAGGGATGGCCGGGAAGCCGTGGAAATGGCCCGCTCGGGCAGCTATGCGATGATCCTGATGGATATGCAAATGCCGGTTCTGGACGGTCTGGATGCGACGCGACAGATCCGGCAACTGCCCCACCGCGCGGGAATTCCCATTCTGGCGATGACGGCGAATGCCTTTGCCGAGGACAAGAAACACTGTTGCGAAGCCGGGATGGACGACTTTATAACCAAGCCGACCGATCCGGACCGGCTCTATGAAACCGTGTTGAAGTGGCTGCAGAGGTCAAGTCAATGAGCGACAGGTGCTTATCCGATACCGGCCACCCGACAGGCCCGCGCCGCGTGCAGTTTTTTGTAGCTGTCGATCAGGCGCTGATGCCTGTCGAGCCCTTCCAGTTTCATGCTTGTTGGCGTCAGACCGAAGAAGCGCACGCTGCCGTCCACTGAGCCCAGCACCGCATCCATGCGCGGGTTGCCAAACATGCGGCGGAAATTGACCACGTAATCGTCCAGTTCCAGCTCGTCGTCCAGCAGCACCTCCAGCACCACATTCAGGGCCTGATAAAACAAGCCGCGATCAACGGTGTTCTCGTTGTATTGCAGGAAGGCTTCGACGAGTTCCTTCGCCGCTTCGAATTGCTGCAAGGCGAGATTGATCAGCAGCTTCAATTCCAGAATCGTCAGCTGACCCCAGGCCGTATTCTCGTCAAACTCGATGCCGATCAAGGTGATGATGTCGGTGTAATTATCAAGCTCGCTGTCTTCCAGACGTTCCAGCAGTGCTTCCAGGCTGGCATCGTCGAGGCGATGCAGGTTCAGGATGTCGGCGCGGAACTGCAGGGCCTTGTTGGTGTTGTCCCAGATCAGGTCTTCCACCGGATAGACTTCCGAATAGTCCGGCACCAGAATGCGGCAGGCCGTTGCGCCTAATTGGTCATACACCGCCATGTACACTTCCTTGCCCATCTCTTCGAGAATGCCGAAGAGTGTCGCGGCCTCAATGGCATTGGAGTTTTCACCCTGGCCGGAAAAGTCCCACTCGACAAATTCGTAATCGGCCTTGGCACTGAAAAAGCGCCACGACACCACGCCGCTGGAATCGATGAAGTGTTCAACGAAGTTATTCGGCTCGGTGACGGCGTTGCTTTCAAAGGTGGGCCGGGGCAAATCGTTCAGGCCTTCAAAACTGCGCCCTTGCAGCAATTCGGTCAGGCTGCGCTCCAGCGCCACCTCCAGGCTCGGGTGGGCCCCGAACGACGCAAATACACCGCCGGTACGCGGGTTCATCAAGGTGACGCACATCACCGGAAACTCGCCGCCCAGCGAGGCATCCTTCACCAGTACCGGAAAGCCCTGCTTTTCCAGTTCCTCGATGCCGGCCAGAATGCCGGGGTATTTGGCCAGCACGTCGTGCGGCACATCGGGCAGGGCGAGTTCACCTTCCAGAATTTCACGCTTTACCGCCCGCTCAAAGATTTCCGACAGGCATTGCACCTGTGCTTCGACCAGCGTATTGCCGGCACTCATGCCATTGCTGAGGAACAGGTTGTCGATCAGGTTGGTGGGGAAATACACCACCGCGCCGTCCGACTGGCGCACATACGGCAGCGCACAGATGCCGCGCTGCACGTTGCCGGAGTTGGTGTCGTACAAATGCGAGCCGCGCAACTCGCCATCGGGGTTGTAAATCTGCAGGCAGTAGTCATCGAGAATGCCAGCCGGCAGCGCATCCTTGCGGCCCGGCTTGAACCAGCGCTCATCCGGGTAATGCACGAATGCCGCATTGGCAATGTCTTCCCCCCAGAACTGGTCGTTGTAGAAATGATTGCAATTCGCTCGCTCGATGAATTCACCCAAGGCCGAGGCCAAGGCGCTTTCCTTGGTTGCGCCCTTGCCATTGGTAAAGCACATCGGCGAGTGCGCATCGCGGATATGCAGCGACCACACATGGGGAACAAGATTGCGCCACGACGCGATTTCAATCTTGATGCCCAGGCCCGCCAGCACCGCCGACATATTGGCGATGGTTTGCTCCAGCGGCAGATCCTTGCCCGCAATATAGGTGCTTGCCGCTGAATCCGGATTCAGTGTCAGCAAGGCCTGCGCATCGGCATCCAGATTTTCTACTTCCTCAATGACAAAATCAGGCCCGGTTTGCACCACCCTTTTCACCGTACAACGCTCGATGGAGCGCAGGATGCCCTGCCGGTCTGCGGCGGAGATATCCGCCGGCAATTCGACCTGGATCTTGAAAATCTGCTTGTAGCGGTTTTCCGGATCAACAATATTGTTTTGCGACAGGCGGATATTGTCGGTAGGGATATTGCGCGTTTCGCAGTACAGCTTCACAAAATAAGCCGCACACAAAGCCGATGAAGCCAGAAAGTAATCAAACGGACCCGGCGCCGAGCCATCGCCCTTATAGCGGATAGGCTGATCGGCGATTACCGTGAAGTCATCGAACTTGGCTTCAAGACGAAGCTTGTCGAGAAAATTGACCTTAATTTCCATGGGGGAATCCTGAAATAGCGTTCAAAACGAATTGGCCGCCATTATCGCTGTTTTCCCGGTGGGAAAACCGTGCTTCCTCCGCGCGGCCGGCCGTGATCTTGGGACGCTTTCCTGCCGCGCTGGAGCCGGCGGCCCCGCTGTCGAGGGCGTCGCCTCATCGAGCAGGCGCTGGGGGGCGTTTCCGTGCATAAAGACACAGCCATGCAGCGACGGGGACTCGTAAAGTGACGTGCTTCACTTCGCATAATGAATAAACCGAATAGCATGGCACCCTCATCATGCGGAGGCACTATGAACAGTCTCGATTTATCCAAAGCCATGATGGACGCGCTTTCCAGCGTGATTGGGGATGCGTTGCCGCAGTCGCATTCCGCCTCTAACCATGGTGGAGTGCAAGTTGAGATTGCTGGTTTGAAGATGACGCTGTCGATCGATAAGGTCATCGTCAAGTTCGTGGCGGAAGGCTGAACGGTGCAGTGCCCCCAGTGCCACTATCGGTGCTCAGCAAACGCTGTTGGCCTCGACAGCACATGTCCTCGCTGCGGAATCATCTATGCAAAGTTCGATCCCGCTGTAAAAGCCAGGCGTGAGTCCTTACGTAAAATCGGTGAGCAGCGGATCTATCGTGAATCCCTTGCAGATTCTGTGCGGGTAAATGCCGCCGAAGCCGCCCGGGCCCGCAAAGGGCGTGGCGATTGGGTGGAAAAGCTGCTGCGCGGTCTTGTCATCAGCAGCATCGCAATTACATTCGGTATTTTCATCACATCGATCATGGCCGGGGTGCCTGACAACAAGGTCATCAATATCTTCATCGTGGGAGGGCGCTGACGTGCGCATGTGGATTCTGTCTTTGGCTTTGGTGGTGTCGCCTGCTTGGGCAGAGGTGTTCAAGTGCACGTCGGGCGGCGTCACCACTTATTCGGAGATACCCTGCGGAGACAAGCCGAAGATCGTCGATCTGAAGGTACATCAGCCAAGCCGCCGCGATCAGCTGGATGCCCAGCAACGGGCGCTTTCCGATTCCCGGGGGGTAGCTGCAGTAGATGCCCAGCGTGACCGGTTGGAAATCGAGCGCAGGATTGAACGCTCGCAGCGTGCCTCGGCCGAGGCTGCCCACAATTCAAAGTGCGCCGGCTATCAGCGTGGGGCCAGAAACGCCGCAGCCGAGCGCGATGGGTATTACACGCCCGCATTCAAGAGTCAGGCTGAACAGCGGCGCAAGGAGTATGAGGACGCGCACTTCTCGGAGTGTTACGCGAAGTAGTTTCAGCCCCCCCCCTCCTCACAATTCCGTACATTTGAAAAACAGTTGAGCAAACTTGGTTTGCAAGACTGTCGCTCAGCAAAAAGACCATCCGTAGCCGCTGGCTGCCGTCCTTTCAGGGCGCTGCCGGAAGAAGCTGCGGGGACGAGACTGAGACAAAACCGGAGGAGGATGGGGTATGTCCAATGCCCGAGCGACAGCGGCCGAGACTGGGAGCCTGGATACCTTTCCGCGCCTGCTGATGAACCATGCCCGGCAGCGGCCCAACCGGCCAGCGATGCGCGAGAAGGAATACGGGATCTGGCAAACCTACACCTGGGCTGAAGTGGCCGAGCGCGTGCGCTCGATTGCCAGTGGCCTGGCGGAGCTGGGTTTCCGGCGCGGGGACCGGCTGGCGGTGGTGGGTGACAACCGGCCACGCCTGTACTGGTCGGTGGCGGCCTGCCAGTGCCTTGGCGGCATTCCGGTGATGATGTACCAGGACGCCGTGGCGCAGGAGATGGCCTACGTGATGGAGGATGCGGAGATCCGCTTCGCCTGCGTGGAAGACCAGGAGCAGGTGGACAAGATGCTCGAGATCAAGGATGGCCTGCCCCTCCTTGAACACGTCATCTACGACGACCCGCGCGGCCTGCGTCATTACAACCAGACCTTCCTGCACGGCCTGGATGAAGTGCTGGAAATGGGCCGCATCCACGACCAGCATCACCCGGACTTCCTCGGCAACGAGATCGATAAGGGCAGCCCCGACGATGTGTCGGTGATGCTGTACACCTCGGGCACCACCGGCAAGCCGAAGGGCGTCTGCCAGAGCCATGCGGCCTTCATCGCCGCGGCCCAGGGCGGGTGCAGTTTCGACAAGCTCACCGACCAGGACGACATCCTGTCCTACCTGCCGATGGCGTGGGTGGGCGACCATCTGTTCTCGTATGCCCAGGCGCTGGTGGCCGGTTTCACCATCAATTGCCCGGAGTCCGGCGAGACGGTGATGGGCGATCTGCGCGAGATCGGCCCGACCTATTACTTTGCTCCGCCGCGGGTTTTCGAGAACCTGCTGACGCAGGTGATGATCCGCATGGAGGACGCCAGCGGCATCAAGCGCAAGGTGTTCGAGCATTTCATGGATGTGGCCAGGCGCTGCGGCGCCGACCTGCTGGACGGCAAGCACGTTTCCGCCGGCGACCGCCTGCAGTACGCGCTGGGCAATGCGCTGATCTACGGCCCGCTGAAGAACGTGCTCGGCCTCAGCCGGGTGCGCGTGGCCTACACCGCCGGCGCCGCCATCGGGCCGGACCTGTTCCGCTTCTATCGTTCGATCGGCATCAACCTCAAGCAGCTCTACGGCCAGACCGAAACCTGCGCCTATGTGTGCCTGCAGCCGGACGGCCAGATCAAGCTGGATTCGGTCGGCACGCCAGCGCCCAACGTGGAGGTGAAGCTGGCCGACAACGGGGAAATCCTGGTGCGCGGGCCGATGCTGCTGAAGTCGTACTACAAGCGCCCGGACGCCACCGCCGAGTCGATCAATGCCGAGGGCTACTTCATGACCGGCGATGCAGGCTTCTTCGACGAAGACGGCCACCTGAAGATCATCGACCGGGCCAAGGACGTGGGCAAACTCACCGGCGGCGGCATGTTTGCCCCCAACTACATCGAGAACAAGCTCAAGTTCTTCCAGCACATCAAGGAAGTGGTGTGCTTTGGCAACGGCCGCGACTTTGTGACTGCCTTCGTGAACATCGACCTGGAAGCCGTCGGCAACTGGGCCGAGAGGAAGGGCATGGCCTACGCCGGCTACACCGATCTGGCCTGCCAGCCGCAGGTGTATGAGCTGATCAAGGAGTGCATCGAGAAGGTGAATGCCGACCTGGCCAGCGACGCCAACATGAGCGAATCGCAGATCAAGCGCTTCCTGATCCTGCACAAGGAACTCGATGCCGACGATGGCGAGCTGACCCGTACCCGCAAGGTGCGCCGCAACTTCGTGGCCGACCGTTATTCGGTGCTCATCGACGCGCTGTATAGCGGCAAGAAGAGCCAGTTCATCGAAACCCAGGTGAGCTACGAAGATGGCCGCAGCAACAAGGTCAGCGCCGAGCTGCGCATCGAAGACGCCAAAACCTTTCCGCCGCTGCCGCGGAAGGCCGCCTGAGGAGAACGACCCATGGCCAGACAGATTGGCGACGTGATCGTCGACCTCCAGAACATCTCCCTGCGTTTCGGCGGCGTGAAGGCGCTCACCGACATCAGCTTCAACGTCAAGGAACACGAGATCCGCTCGATCATCGGCCCCAACGGCGCCGGCAAGAGCTCGATGCTCAACGTGATCAACGGGGTCTATCACCCGCAGGAAGGGCAGATCTTCTTCAAGGGCGCGCTGCGCCCGAAGATGGAACCGCACGAGGCGGCGGAACAGGGCATTGCCCGTACCTTCCAGAACATTGCGCTGTTCAAGGGCATGACCGTGCTCGACAACATCATGACCGGGCGCAACCTCAAGATGAAGTGCAACTTCCTGCAGCACGCCCTGTACTGGGGCGCCGCGCAAAAAGAGGAGATCGCGCACCGCATCAAGGTGGAAGAGGTCATCGAGTTCCTCGAGATCCAGGACATCCGCAAGACCCCGGTGGGGCGCCTGCCCTACGGCCTGCAAAAGCGCGTCGAGCTGGCCCGGGCGCTGGCCGCCGAGCCGCACATTTTGCTGCTCGACGAGCCGATGGCCGGCATGAACGTGGAGGAGAAGCAGGACATGTGTCGCTTCGTCCTCGACGTGAATGACCACTACGGCACCACCATCGTGCTGATCGAGCACGACATGGGCGTGGTGATGGACATCTCGGACCGGGTGGTGGTGCTGGATTACGGCAAGAAGATCGGCGACGGCGTGCCGGAAGACGTGAAGAACAACCCCGAAGTGATCAAGGCCTACCTGGGAACGTCGCACTGATTGGGCGGCAGAGTCGGACTGAAGTCCGACCCACAGGAGGGCGCCGGTTTTTGTAGGTCGGACTTCAGTCCGACTTACAGGGTAAAGAGGAGAGAGACATGCAGTTTTTTATCGAAGTGCTGATCGGCGGTTTGCTGTCGGGCGTGATGTACGCGCTGGTGGCCCTCGGTTTTGTGCTGATCTACAAGGCTTCGGGCGTCTTCAACTTTGCCCAGGGGGCGATGGTTTTCTTTGCCGCGCTGACCTTTGTCGGCTTCAAGGAGATGCTGGCCAAGCACCTGGGCATGGATGCCGACAGCAGCATGGTGTTCTGGCTGTCCTTCCTGCTGGCCTTCATATCGATGATCGTGCTGGGCATTGCCACCGAACGCATCGTGCTCAGGCCACTGGTGAACCAGCCACACATCACGCTGTTCATGGCCACCATCGGCCTGACCTACGTCATCGAGGGCCTGGCCCAGATGGCCTGGGGCGCCAACGTGCGCGGGCTGGACCTGGGCATTGTCGATGAGCCGATTGCCTGGCTGATGGACAACTACGAGATCGGGGTTTCCAAGTTCGACCTGTTTGCGGCCGGGGTGGCGGCGTCGCTGGTGGGCTTGCTGGCCCTGTTGTTCCAATACACCAAGGTCGGCCGGGCCCTGCGTGCGGTGGCCGACGATCACCAGGCGGCGCTGTCCATCGGCATTCCGCTGCAGACCATCTGGCGTGTGGTGTGGGCGGTGGCGGGTTTTGTGGCGCTGGTGGCCGGGATGATCTGGGGCGCCCGCAACGGCGTGCAGTTTGCCCTTACCTTTACCGCCCTCAAGGCCTTGCCGGTGCTGATTCTCGGCGGTTTTACGTCGGTGCCGGGCGCCATTGTCGGCGGGCTGATCATCGGCGCATCCGAGAAGCTGGCCGAGGTGTATGTCGGCCCGTTTGTCGGCGGCGGTATCGAAGGCTGGTTCCCCTACATGCTGGCGCTGGCTTTCCTGCTGGTCCGCCCCGAAGGTCTGTTCGGCGAAAAACACATTGATCGCGTGTAAGCCCTAAACCGCGACGAAGGAGCAAAACCCATGCTTTACCGTGAAGCCGGCCAGTTCAAGGCCACTTACGCCGAAGATTCCCAGATCTTCCCCATCCGTCAGGACAAGATCGGCTTCTGGCTGCTGATGCTGGTGTTCGGCGCGGCCGTGCCGCTGCTGGCCAACGAGTACTGGCTGAAGGCCATCCTGATTCCGGTGCTGATTTTTTCGCTGGCCGCCATCGGTCTCAACATTCTCACCGGCTACGCCGGGCAGTTGTCGCTGGGGTCGGCGGCCTTCATGGCGGTGGGAGCCTTTGCCGCCTACAACTTCATCCTGCGCATCGAGGGCATGCCGTTTCTGGTGGCGCTGGTGCTGGCCGGGCTGACGGCGGCGCTGGTGGGCATCCTGTTCGGGCTGCCGAGTTTGCGCATCAAGGGCTTCTACCTGGCGGTGGCGACGCTGGCGGCGCAGTTCTTCATCGTGTGGGCGCTGGTCAAGTTTCCGTGGTTCTCCAACAACTCGTCGTCGGGTGTGGTGACGGCGCAGGACGTGACGATCCTCGGCTACACCTTCGCCACGCCGGAAGCCAAGTACGTGCTGACCTTCCTGATCGTTGCCTTCATGGCCCTGCTGGCCAAGAACATGGTGCGCTCCTCCACCGGGCGGGCCTGGATGGCGGTGCGTGACATGGACGTGGCGGCCCAGGTGATCGGCTTTCGCCTGATGCGCACCAAGCTGCTGGCCTTTGCGGTGAGTTCCTTCTACTGCGGCGTGGCCGGCGCGCTGTACGCCTACACCTACATCGGTACCGTCGAGCCGGAAGGCTTCAACCTCGATCTGTCCTTCAAGATCCTGTTCATGATCATCATCGGCGGGGTGGGCTCGATCATGGGTTCCTTCCTCGGTGCGGCCTTCATCGTGCTGCTGCCGATCTTTCTCGACAACCTGGTGCCGGCGATCTTCGGCGATTCCCTGGGGGCGGGCTTCGTGTCCAACTTCCAGCTCATCGTCTTCGGCGGCCTGATCATCTTCTTCCTGATCGTCGAGCCGCACGGCCTGGCCCGACTGTGGCAGATCGCCAAGGAAAAGCTGCGCCTGTGGCCGTTCCCGCACTGATAGCTGTCGTTGTGTTGCACCCAAACCTATAAGAGGAGACAAACACATGAAACTGAAGACAACCGTTCTGCTGGGCGCCGCGCTTGCCGGCCTGCTTGGTACCTCCCTGGCCAGCGCTGCCGAAGAGCAGTTCATCGGTCTGCCCAGCTACCGCGTCGGCCCCTATGCGGCGGGCGGCTCCGGCCTGTTCGGAGGCTGGATCGACTACATGACCCTGATCAACGAGCGTGACGGCGGCATCAACGGCGTCAAGCTGACCTGGGAAGAGTGCGAAACCGAATACAACAACGCCCGTGGCGTCGAATGCTACGAGCGCATGAAGAAGAAGGGCGCCACCGGCAACACGGTGTTCCAGCCGGTGTCCACCGGCATCACCTACTCGGTGCTCGAGAAGGTTGCCCAGGACAAGATCCCGATGGTGACCATCGGCTACGGCCGCACCGATGCCGCCGACGGCCGGGTCTTTCCGTGGGTCTTCCCGATGATCACCACCTACTGGTCCCAGGCTTCGGCCATCGTGAATTACATGGGCCAGAAGGAAGGGGGCATGGACAAGCTGAAGGGCAAGAAGATCGGCCTGCTCTACCACGACTCCGCGTATGGCAAGGAATCCCACGCCATCATGGACAAGCTGGCGGCCAAGCACGGCTTTGAGGTGATGAAGATCGCCGTGGCCCATCCGGGCAACGAGCAGCAGTCCCAGTGGCTGCAGATCCGCCAGGCCAAGCCCGATTACGTGGTGCTGTGGGGCTGGGGCGTGATGAACCCGACCGCCATCAAGGCCGCCGCCAAGACCGGCTATCCGCGCGAAAAGATGGTTGGCGTGTGGTGGTCCGGTGCCGAGGAAGACACCATTCCGGCCGGCACGGCGGCCAAGGGCTTCGTGGCCGCCGGCTTCAACGTGGCCGGTGCCAACTACCCGGTGATCGCCGACGTGAAGAAGTTCGTCTATGGCAAGGACAAGGGCAACATGGAAGACAAGACCCGCGTCGGCTCGGTGTACTACAACCGCGGCGTGGTGCACGGGATCATCACCGTCGAAGCCATCCGCAAGGCCCAGGAGAAATACGGCAAGGGCAAGGCCCTGACCGGCGAGCAGGTGCGCTGGGGCTTCGAGAACCTCAACCTTGACGATGCCCGCCTGAAGGCCCTCGGCGCCACCGGCTTCCTGCCGCCGCTGAAGATCACCTGTGCCGACCACGAAGGCCCGGGCAAGGTGAAGTTCCAGCAGTGGGACGGCAACCAGTGGAAGGTCATCACCGACTGGGTCGACTCCGACCGTCCGCTGGTGCGCGGCATGATCGAGGAATCGGCCGCCGCCTACGCCAAGGAAAAGGGCATCAAGCCCCGCGACTGCAGCAAGGAAAGTTAAGCGGAAGGGGCCGGCCTGCGGGCCGGCCCGGATTGTTGCCTCATCATTCGGATAGCCGCCATGTCATACCTCAGCATCAACAATATCGAGGTCATCTACGACCACGTCATCCTCGTGCTCAAGGGCGTGTCGCTGCAGGTGCCCCAGGGCAAGATCGTGGCCCTGCTCGGTGCCAACGGCGCCGGCAAGAGCACGACCCTCAAGTCGATCTCCAACCTGCTGCGCGCCGAGCGTGGCGATGTGACCAAGGGCAGCGTCGAGTTCAAGGGCGACCGCATCGACCAGCTGACCCCCGCCGAACTGGTGAGGAAGGGCGTTATCCAGGTGATGGAAGGGCGCCACTGCTTTGGTCACCTGTCCATCGAGGAGAACCTGCTCACCGGTGCCTACACCCGCAGCCAGTCCCGCGCGGAGCTGAAGGACAGCCTGGACAAGGTTTACAACTACTTCCCGCGCCTCAAGACGCGGCGCACCTCGCAGGCCGGCTACACCTCCGGCGGCGAGCAGCAGATGTGCGCCATCGGCCGGGCGCTGATGGCCAAGCCCGAGATGATCCTGCTCGACGAACCGTCGATGGGCCTCGCTCCGCAGATCGTCGAGGAAATCTTCGAGATCGTGAAGGACCTGAACAGCAAGGAAAACGTGAGCTTCCTGCTGGCCGAACAGAACACCATGGTGGCCCTGCGCTACGCCGATTTCGGCTACATCCTGGAGAACGGCCGGGTGGTGATGGAAGGCCAGGCGGAGGATTTGCGCACCAACGAGGACGTGAAGGAGTTCTACCTCGGGCTGTCCACCGAAGGACGCAAGAGCTTCCGCGACGTGAAGCACTACCGGCGGCGCAAGCGCTGGCTGTCGTGAGCCTTGTCGGACTGAATTGCGGCCTACAAAAAGCCAGAACGCGGAGAAACCATGAACTATTACGACGCCCGTGAAACCCGCGATCCCGCCGCCCGCGAGCGCGATCTGCTGGCGCGCCTGCCGGACCAGATCGCCCATGCACGGGCCCACGCCCCGGCCTTTGCCGCGCTGCTGAAGGACATCAACCCGTCCACCATCACCACGCGGGAAGCCCTGGCGAGCCTGCCGGTGATCCGCAAGTCCGAACTGACGGAGCTGCAAAAGGCGGCGCGGCCGTTTGGCGGGCTGGCCGCGGTGAAGTGGGGCGCGGCCTGTGCCCGGGTGTTTGCCTCGCCGGGCCCGATCTACGAGCCGGAAGGGGCACGGCGCGATTACTGGCGGCTGGCGCGGGCCTTCTTCGCGGCAGGTTTCCGCTCCGGTGACCTGGTGCACAACACCTTCTCGTATCACTTCACGCCGGCCGGTTCGATGATGGAAACGGCGGCCCACGCGCTGGGCTGCACGGTGTTTCCGGCTGGCGTCGGGCAGACCGAAATGCAGGTGGCGGCGATGCTGGATCTGCGTCCGGATGCTTACGCCGGCACGCCGTCCTTCCTGCGCATCCTTCTCGACAAGGCCGACGAGCAGGGCGTGAAGCTCGACAGCCTGAAGAAGGCCTTTGTGTCGGGCGAGGCCTTTCCGCCGAGTCAGCAGGAGGCGCTGGCCGCGCGCGGTATCCAGGCCTACCAGGCCTACGCTACCGCCGATCTCGGCCTGATCGCCTTCGAGACGCCGGCCCGGGAGGGGCTGGTGCTGGACGAGGACGTGCTGCTGGAAATCGTCCGCCCCGGCACCGGCGACCCGGTGGCCCCCGGCGAGGTGGGCGAGGTGGTGGTGACCAGCTTCAACCCCGATTACCCGCTGATCCGCTTCGGCACCGGCGATCTGTCGGCGATCCTGCCCGGCGCTTCGCCCTGCGGCCGCACCAATACGCGTATCAAGGGCTGGCTCGGGCGAGCCGACCAGACCACCAAGGTGAAGGGCATGTTCGTCCATCCCGGCCAGGTGGCAGCGGTGCTCAAGCGCCATCCGGATGTGGGCCGTGGCCGGCTGGTGGTGGACAACCCGGACCACAACGACCGCATGACCCTGCATTGCGAACTGGCCGCACCGGTTGAAGGGCTGGCCGAGGCCATCGCCACGTCGATCCGCGAACTGACCAAGCTGCGTGGTGAGGTGTGCTTTTGCGCCCCGGGCAGCCTGGCCAACGATGGCAAGGTCATCGACGACATCCGCAAGTACGAATAGACGATTTCACTTCAGGAGTGATGTGTTTTGACAGCGCCGGCCCCCCGGCGCTTTTTTTTTCGGGGTGCTGCATCCAAAGCCGGGGCTGGCGGGTAGTGGAAGAAGCAGCACGAAAAGCTGCATCGATTCATCAATCCCTAACTCCCGGAGAATCATCATGAAAACCACCCCGACCACCCTCGCTTCCCGCCTTTCCCTGCTTGCTGGTGTGAGCCTGCTGGCCGCCTGCAGCTCGATGGCCTCGATGACTGCCGGCTTCAACCAGGACAGCCTGCCCGACGCCATCAAGGTGCCCGCCGGCCACAAGGTCGCCTGGGAAACCGTCGGCAGCGGCGAGATCACCTACGAATGCCGCGACAAGGCCAATGTGCCCGGCCAGACCGAATGGGTCTTCGTCGGCCCGAAGGCGCTGCTGAAGGAGCGCAGCGGCACGCTGGTGGGCAGCTACTACGGCCCCCCCGCCACCTGGGAAGCCCTGGATGGTTCAAAGTTGACCGGCACCCAGCTGGCGGTGGCCCCCTCCGGCGCCGGCAATCTGCCCTACCAGCTCGTCAAGGCCAATCCGGCCATGGGCAACGGCGCGATGAGCGGTGTCAGCTACATCCAGCGGGTGGCCCTGAAGGGAGGCGTGGCACCGGCTGCGGAGTGTTCCGCGGCCCTCAAGGGCAAGCGCGAAACGGTGGCCTACCAGGCCGACTACATTTTCTGGAAGGCCCTCTAAGCGCCGGCCTGGCCCGCCGCGGTGCGGGCCTCGGGTAACATGGCGGCTTCGCGCCGCCGGTCCATTTTCGTGTTATCCGCCCTGAACGAATTCGACTACGAGGCTGCCCTGGCCGCCTGTGCAGCCGGCGAGCACGCTGCCATGCAAGGACTCTACGAGCAGGAGGGCGCGCGCCTGCTCGGGGTGGTGCAGCGCATCGTGCGCGACCGGGCCCTGGCCGAGGACATCGTGCACGACGCCTGCGTCAATATCTGGACCCGTGCCGCCAGCTTCGACCCGACACGGGGCTCGGCGCGGGGCTGGATCTACAGCGTGACCCGCAATCTGGCCCTCAATGCCGTGCGTGATGGCAGCCGCGAGGTGGGCGTCGATGACGACACCGCCGCTGCCCTCGATGCCCGGGCCTCCCTCGAAGCCTGGCACGACATGGCCGATGCCTTCGCCTGGCAGGCCAGCGCCGGCCGCATCGCGCATTGCCTCGAGCAACTGGAGCCGGTGCGCCGCAACTGCATCCTCCACGCTTATGTGGATGGCTTTTCCCACGGGGAGATCGCCCGGCAGCTCGATGCGCCGCTGGGCACGGTCAAGGCCTGGATCAAGCGCAGTCTGGCTGCGCTGCGGGAGTGCATGGCATGAACAGCAAACCACAGGCCGGCATGCCGCCCGACATCCACGAACTGGCCGGCGAATACGTGCTCGGTACTTTGTCGGCGGCCCGCCGGCGGGAGGTGCAGGCGCGTCTTGCTACGGATGCCGCGCTGCAGGCGGCCGTGCACGCCTGGGAGGAGCGCCTGCTGCCGCTGGCGGCCCTGGCCGAGCCGCTGGCGCCGTCTGCCCATTTGTGGCGGCGCATCGCGCGCAGCCTCGACGTCCTCGCGGTACCGGCCCCACGCCCGGCCATCCGGCCAAGGCCCTGGTGGCGGGACTGGAACAACCTGGGCCTGTGGCGTGGCCTGACTGCCACGGGCTTTGCCAGCGCGGCGATCCTGGCGGCGGTGCTGGTCGAACGGCTTGTCGACCCGCCGGCGGCCACGCGCTTCATGGTGGTGCTGGTGGCTCCCGACGACAAGGCGCCCGGCTGGGTGGTGCAGGCCAGTGCATCCCGGCAGATCGAGCTGATTCCGCTGGGCGCAGTCGAAGTGCCTGCCGACAAGGCCCTGCAGTTCTGGACCAAGGCGGAAGGCTGGAGCGGGCCGGTGTCGCTGGGCCTGGTCACGCCCGGCCAGAGCATGAAGGTGCCGGTGGACAAGCTGCCGGCCCTGCAGTCGAACCAGCTTTTCGAGCTGACCCTCGAGCCGCGCACCGGCTCGCCTACCGGCAAGCCCACTGGCCCGATCCGTTATATCGGGCGTGCCGTGAAGGTCATGTAGGCGAGGCGGCGCCCCGGAACCATGCAGAGTTTTCTGCTTCTGCTGCCTGACTTTGCGCTGATCGCCCTCGGCGTGGTGTTGCGGCGTTACTTCAGGCTGGCCGACGGTTTCTGGACTGGCGTTGAAAAGCTGGTGTACTTCGTTCTGTTTCCGGCCCTGCTCTTCAATGCCCTGGCGCGGGCCCGTATCGATGTGGCGGCGATGGCGCCGCTGTTTGGTGTTGGCTTGCTCTGCATGACGAGCGGCTTCGTGCTGGCCCTGCTCGGCAAGCCGCTGATGGGCCTGGGGCCGATGGCCTTCGCCTCGCGGGTGCAATGCGCCTACCGCTTCAACACTTACATTGGCATCGCGGTGGCCGGCAAAGTGGCTGGCGCCACCGGCGTGGCGACCATGGGCGCCCTGTGCGGGGCGATGGTGCCCTTTGCCAACATGGCGGCGGTGGGGCTGCTGGCGCACCACGGGCAGGGGCGTTTGTGGCGGGAGCTGTCGCGCAATCCGCTGATCATCGCGACGCTGGCCGGCATGGCGTTCAACCTGGCGGGGGCGACGCTGCCGGAGCCGGTGATTCCGTTCCTGCAGCGGCTGGCGGATGCGGCGGTGACCCTCGGCCTGCTGGCGGTGGGGGCGGCGTTGCGTGGCGGCGAGCAGGTGTCCGGGCGGGCCGGGGCGATCTATCTGTGTGCGGTGAAACTGTTGGCGCTGCCGGCCATCGCCTGGGGGCTGGCGAGCTTCTTCGGGCTGACGGGTGTGGCGTTTGTGACGGCGGTGCTGTTTGCGGCTCTGCCGAGTGCGTCGTCGGCCTATATTCTGGCGATGCGCATGGGCGGGGACGGGCCGGGGGTGGCCTGGCTGATTTCCGCCACCACGGTGACGGCGGCAATCACGCTGACGGGCTGGCTGGCAGCCCTGACACGCTGGGGGCCGTGACGGCCGGCCCCCGCAAGCTGCTTACTTGCTTTCCTTGGGCTTCTTGGCCGGGGCGGCCGGAGCCGGCGCTGCGTCGGCCTGGGCCTTGGCTTGTTCGGCGGCGTTCTGCATCAGGTTCCACGGCCACATGGTGTTGCCGAAGGGGTTGGGTTGGGGCACTTCGACTTCGGGCGGCTTGCCGCCTTCCGAAACGATCTTGCTCATGGCCTGCATGGTGGCGATGGTGGCGCGCTGCATCTCGAGGGCCTGGGTGGCCATCTGCAGGGAGCTGAGGTTCATCTTGAGCCAGTTTTCGACGGCTTTCATGTCGGCGATGCGCTTGTCGAGCTCTTCCACATCCAGGGTCGGCGTGACCATGCCGGGGAGGCTGAAACCCATCTTGCTCCACATGCCGCGCATGAATTCCATCGGATCCTGCGCCTTGTTTTCAGTGCTCATTTTTGTCCCCCTGATCTGGATGTGTCATTCACTTGTCGATAGTAACCGAAGCACCGCAGACCTGCATCAGACTTGGGTTTTGCGCTGCAGCAAGGCGCGTAGTTTGGCGGGACGTACGGGCTTGTGGAGGAGCGGGATGCCGGCCTGCCGGGCGTTGTCGGTAACGGCCGCAGAGGTGTCGCCGCTGAGGATGATGGCTGGCACCCGCTGGCCGAAATGCGCGCGCAGGCGCTCAATGATGGCCAGGCCGTCCACCGAGCTGCCGCTCTGGTAGTCACAGACGATGATGTCCGGTTTGGCATGCTCGTCGATGGTGCTCAGGATGAGTTCGAGGCTGGCTGCTGCGGTGACCTGGCAGCCCCACGATTCGAGCAGGCCGGTGGTGCTCGCCACGGCCAGTTCGTCGTCGTCCACCAGCACGATGTGCCGTCCGTACAGGGAGTGGGCGGGCGGCGGCGGGATGCCTTCAGGAATCAGGCCGGGTTTGGCGGCGCGAAGCTCGACAGCGAACAGGGCGCCCCTGCCGGGCGTCGAGCGCAGGGACAGGTCGTGTTCCAGCAGGTTGGTCAGGCGCCGCACGATGGCGAGCCCCAGGCCGAGTCCCTTGGCCCGGTTGCGTTCCGGGTTATCGAGCTGCACGAACTCCTGGAAGATCGTGTCCTGGGCTTCCCGGGCGATGCCGGGGCCGTTGTCGCGCACTTCGATGCGCACCTTGTCGCCGCGCTTGCGGCAGGCCAGCAGGATGGTGCCGCCGGGGGCGTAGCGCAGGGCGTTGCTGATGAGGTTGTGGAGGATCCGTTCGAGGAGCAGCGGATCGCTTTCGACCCACAGGTTGGTCGGGCGCAGGCGCAGGCGCTGGGAACGCTGGTCGGCCTCGCGGCGGTAGTCCACGTCGATGCGCTCGAACAGGGGCTGGAGGGGGAAGGGCTTGATCTGGCGGTCGAGCACGCCGGCGTCGAGGCGGGAGATGTCGAGCAGGCTGTCGAGCAGGTTTTCCATGGTTTCGGCGGAGACGGCGATCTGCGCGACGAGCCGGTGGGTGTCCGGTGCGTGCTGCTTCTGCCCCAGTTCGGCGACGAACAGGCCGAGGGCGTGCATCGGCTGGCGCAGGTCGTGGCTGGCGGCGGCAAGGAAGCGTGTCTTGGCGCGGTTGCCGTGTTCGGCTTCTTCCTTTTTGACGAGCAGTTCGCGGGTGGCCGCCTCGATCTGGCGCTCCATGTGTTCCCGTGAGGCGCCGAGCTTGTCGGCCATGTCGTTCACCCCCTGGGCGAGGGCGCGCAGGCTTTTTCCGCCTTCCACCGGGACCCGGTCCGACAGGTTGCCCTGGCCAAAACTCTCGACGGTGGAGGCGATGCGCAAGATGGGGCCGGAGATGCCGCGGCTCATGCGCAGGGCCAGGGCGACGCTGGCGATCAGTACCGCCACAACCATCGAGAAGGCGTTCTGCAGCAGGCGGCTTTCTTCGGCGCGCAGGGATTCGCGGCTCATTTCGACGAGCACTTCGCCGTGCAGGTCTTCGGGAGGATGGCTGCCGTTGGTGCCGGCTTCCAGGAAGGGGTCGTCCAGATTGACGCCGGGGCCGGTGACTGGCTCGCGAAAGCGCAGGGGCGTGTCGCTGTAGCGCGGGGCGAGGCTGACGGTGGTGGCGGGCTGGACCGGTTTGCTGCTGTCGGCGAGAACTTCCTGGATGGGGCTGAAGACTGCTACGCGGACCACGTCCTGTTCCTGCAGGATCGAGTTGGCCAGCTTGCGCAGGCTCTCCAGATTGCCGGAGAACACGCCGTACTCGCTGGCGGCGGCCAGCTGGCGGGCGAGGGCCTTGCCGCGCTGCACGTGGGCTTCTTCCAGGTCGGAGAGGCGGGAGGAGGTGAAGTAGGCGATCAGCACCGTCGCCATCACCATGGTGGGCAGCACGGCGATCAGGACGGTCCGGGCGCGGATGTCCCAGCTGGCGGGGTTGATCATGGCAGGCCTTCCAGGCGTTCCAGTTTGTCCTGCAGGACGCTGGCGTCTTCCAGGTTGATGCCTAGGGAGCGGGCTACGTAGGGGTTGGTGCTGATGCGGAAGTGACGCGGCGCAACCGGTGGCGGAAGGATGCCGCTGGCGAGGCCCTGGCGGGCGACTTCGCCGGCTTGCAGGCCGACCTGGGCGGGTGTGCTGTAGAGGGCCAGCAGGGCACCCGCCTTGACGTAGGCCGGCGAGAAGCCGACGACCGGTGAGCGGTGGTGATATGCGGTGAGCAGGATGTTGGAGATGGTCCGGTTGTTGAACAGGGCCGAGTCGGGAATGGCGAGCAGCACCGTGGGTTCGGCGAGCACCCGCTGCAGGGTGGGGTAGAGATCGCTTTCCTCGCTGGCCTGTTCGAGGATCGGGCGCATCCGCTTGTCCCGGGCGCTGGCGTGCAGGCGAACGCCCAGCTCGGCGCTGTCCCGGCCCACGACCAGGGCGACCCGCGACCAGTCGGGCAGGGCGATGCGCAGCAGGTCGATCTGCCGACCGGCCGGCTGGTCGATGAAGACTGCGGAGGTGCGGCGGGTTTCTTCAACGCGGACCGGCAGTTTGTCGTAGGCGCTGCGCGGCAGCAGGGTGTGCAGCACCAGGCTGCGCGGTGCTAGGCTGGAGATGGCCTGGGCCGCCCGGGTACCGAGGGTGATGATGAGGGCGCTGGCGTTGAGGGCACCGGTGTCTTCGGCGCGCAGCGGGAAGGGGATGGGCTGGATGCGGTGGCCGGCGCTGCGCAGTTCGACGCTGAGGGCGTCGGCCGCTTCGCTGAAGGCTTTGCTTTCTTCCGACATGACCAGCGTGATCTGGGCCGCCCGGGCAGGGGCCAGCCCGCCCGCCAGAAGGAGCAGCAACAGATAGCCGAGAAATCGCAGGGCCTGACCCATCGGGAATCAGAACTCGAGGTTGAGGGAGCCGAAGATGCGGCTGCCCCAGCTGGATGCGCCGGGGGCGTAGGTCTGTTCCGCTCCGTCGATGTTGCGGGCGGTGATGGCGACCTCGCCGCGGGCAATGGAGGGCGCCAGACGATGCGCCAGGCGCACGTCAAGCTGCCGGTACATCGGTACCCGATGCTCTGCGTCCTGGTACCAGCTCATCGAGCCGACCCAGCGTTTGGTCAGGCTCAACTGCCAGCCGGGGGTGAACTCCCAGGCGCCGAAGAGGGCGGTGCTGTGGCGCGGGGCGGTGTATTGCACCCAGTTGCTCGGGCGGTTCAGGGATTCGGCGGGGCTGAGCGTGGGGCCGTCGATACGTAGTTCGGTGTGCTGCACGGAGAGCCAGGTGGTAGTGTCCGGACGCCAGGTGGCGGTTAGCTCGAGGCCGCGGATGTCGGCTTCGCCGCCGTTGGAAAAGTAGCGTGTGTTGTCGCGGGCAAGCAGGCCGACGGTGGAACTCTCCCGGTTCATCTCGATCAGGTCGCGGGCCCGTTCAAGGAACAGGCGGGCGTCGAAGGTGGTGGACAGGGCGCGCAGTTCGGCCAGGTAGCCCAGCTCGCAGGTGGTGATCCGTTCGGCCTGCAGCCCCGGTGACGGACGGAAAGTCTGGGAGATGGGCGTGCCCGTCGGTACCGTAACACGGGGTGATATGACGATCGGGGCGGAATTTGCAAATATCATGCTGGACTTTTGCTCGAAGGCAGACGGACTCCGGTATGAACGGTTGACGGCCAGACGCCAGGTCTGGAATTCGGTCATATGATAGTTGGCTGAAATGCGCGGCGCCAGCGATGTACCGGTCAGAGAGTTGTTTTCGAGCATCGCGCCGACGTTGAACAGCCATTTTGGCGAGGCTCGCCACTCGAGCGTGCCGAAGGCGTGAGTGATCCGGTTGGTGAGGTCGGCGGTGGTGTTGAAACGCAGCGGGGCGTTAATTCGGTCGGCGCGCAGGCCACCGCCCATGACGGCCCGCAGGGACGGGCCGAGGGCGGTGATGCGCTGGATTTCCAGGTCGTCGCGGATTGCCTTGAAGCCGTAATCGAAATTGAACGGAATGCTGATGGCAACGGGCAGGCCGGACTGACGGGGCGGCACCGATACGCCCAGGGCATAGGCGTCGCGGCCGTTTTCTTCCTGGTGGTAATAGGTGAGTGTCAGTTCCTCGTCCGGCGCCGGCGCATGGCGCCAGCGCAGCAGGCCGAAGGCGGTTGAGATTTGCGCGGCACGCTCCGGATCGGTGGCGTTGCCGTCCTTGCCGGTACCGTAGTCGTTGTTGGTCCAGCCGGCCTGGAATTCGAGCACGTCGTTACGGCTGGCGCTCCAGTCGGCGCGCAGGGTGGCCAGTTCGTACTTGCGCCAGTCGTTGATGGCTGCAAAGCCGTGATCGAAATTGCGTGACGCGCTGAGGCGCACATCCACGTCGCCGAGGCGTTTGCCCAGGCGCACCCCCACGTCATTGACTCCGCTGTCGCCGGCCCGGTAGCGGACGGCCGTGCCGCGGGTTTCCGAGGGCGAGCGGGTGACGATGTTGGCCACGCCGAGGAAGGCGTTGCTGCCGTAAGCGGCGGAGTTGGCGCCACGGAAGACCTCGATGCGTTCGATGTCGTCGATGTCGACCCCGAGCTGGTTCCATTCGACGCCGGCGATGAAGTAGGGCGAGTACACCGAGCGGCCGTCCACCTGCACTAGCATGCGCCGCGGGGCTTCGTCCGACAGCCCGTGGTAGGTGACCAGCGGCTGGTTGCCGGTGTGCATGCCGACCTGGAAACCGGGCACCAGCGCGAACAGCTCGCCGATGTCGCGGGCCCCGGAGGCCCGGATCATGTAGCGGTCGATGACCGTGACGGCACCCGGTGCATCGGCCAGGGCCTGGGACAGGCGCGTGGCGGAGAGTACGACCGGCAAATCGTCGAGATAGTCGGCTTCGCTGGGCGTGGGGGCGGCCTGTGTCCACAGGGGCAGCAGCGTCAGCAGGAGCGTGCCGGCCAGATTTGACGGTTTAGGACAATGGTTTTTTTTGTAAATCGGCATGGTCTGCGCAGTGACGGTCCGAAATCGCGGTTTTCGACGGCTTTTCAAGGGCCGGGTGAGCTAAACTGCCGGCATCACTCCAAACAGGTTTCTACCCTATGAATAGCCGGCGATGATGCAAACACGCATTCTTATTATTGAAGATCACGTGCTGGTGAGGGAGGCCATGGCCTTGACCCTCGCTCAAGTGGGGGAGGGAGTGTATTGCGAGCAGGCGACGAACGCCACCGACGCCCTCGCATTGCTGGAAGCCAACCCCAATTGTGACCTGCTGGTCGTGGATTTGATGTTGCCGGAGATCAACGGTTTTTCCCTGCTGGGGATCATCGCCAAGCGCTTTCCCGATGTGCCGGCCCTGGTGGTGTCGGCGCTCGACGACCGGGAGTCGGTGCATCGGGCGATGAAGGCAGGTGCCTCGGGCTTCGTGTCCAAGGCCAGTTCCAGCAACACGCTGGTCGAAGCGGTAAGAACCATTCTGGCCGGTGGTGTGTTCACCCCCGAAGCCACGACCGGTCCCGATGGTGGCAATCGCAGTCGCCGGGCCAGTCAGGCCTTTGCCGAACGTTTCCAGCTGACGGCCGCCCAGGGGCGGGTGCTCGAACTGGTGGCGCAGGGCAAGTCGAACCGCGATATCGCCGAATTCCTCGGCCTCTCGGAGGGGACGGTCAAGGTCCACGTGTCGGCGATCCTCCGCTCGCTGGGCGTTACCAGTCGGGCCCAGGCCCTGCTCATGATGACCCGCGCGGGTCTGCGGGTCTGATTTTGGCCGGCGTGTCGTGGTGCTTTGGGCTCCTGCGCCGGCCTTTCATTTGCGAACTATTCTTATTTGTACCTATAATCGGCCGCAACTGATCTGAAATCGGCGGTTCTCGATGACTCTTGCTTGTGGGCTGCAGCGTGATCCGGTAGTCCCGGCCGTGTGGCTGTGCGTGCTTCGCATCCTCAAAGCCTGCCCGTGAGCGCTGCTGCCCCCGCCATCGCCACCGTCGCGGTACCGCGCAATCTGCTGCGGGGCGCACGGCGTCCGCAGATTGCGCTGGTCGGCCTCGCGCAAACCGGCAAGAGCACCATTTTTCAGGCTGCTTCCAGTACGGCGGTCGAATCCGGCTTCCTCGCCGACAGCCGCCTGGGCTTCGATGCCTGCCTGGTGAACATCGGCCTTGAGCAGGCTGCGCTGGTCGATCTGCCGGCTCTGCGCACGCTGCATGACCTGCAGGATGCCGACCGCCTCCTGCTGATGGCCTTGCTCGGCGGCGAAACCGGGCATGGTGGCAAGGGCGGCTTCAAGGCCCCCGACGTGCTCATTCAGGTGGTCGATGCCACCGCGCTGGAGCCCAACCTGGCCCTCAGCCAGGAACTCTGCCAGCTCGGCAAGCCGCTGGTGATTGCCCTCAACCGCCTCGACGAGGCGCGTGAGCGGGGCATCTACATCAACGTCGAAGCTCTTTCTGCAGCCCTCGGCGT
This sequence comes from Zoogloea oleivorans, assembly GCF_008107625.1. Taxonomy (GTDB): domain Bacteria; phylum Pseudomonadota; class Gammaproteobacteria; order Burkholderiales; family Rhodocyclaceae; genus Zoogloea; species Zoogloea oleivorans. The sequence continues at coordinate 25,855 of NZ_SDKK01000002.1, read as the reverse complement.
GCCCGTGGTGCCCACCGTGGCCCACATGGGCAAGGGTATGGCGACCCTTTTCGAAACGGCCCTCAACGCTTTTCGCAGCAAGACCTGCCCGATTCCCCAGCTTCCCGGGCCACATCTGCGCAAGGCCCTGGCCGGGCTCAACGACATCCTCGATACGCCGGCCGTGGAAGCGGCCTTTCACGTCCCGCGCTCCTTGCTGCTGACCCAGTTGGCGAAGGATCACACTTTCTTTACCGCCGAAATGGCGCGTCTCTTCCCGAGCCTGATGCCGGCCGTCGAGGAGGCCCGCGCCGAAGCTGCCCGCCATCTGCCGCGGCCGCTGGCCGAAGAGCTTTTTGCCGACCGCCACTACCGCGCCGCGGCCCTCCACGAACAGGTCACCCGCCTGGGCCACGCCGCCGAGAAGGCCGGCTGGAGGCGCGGCCTCGACCGTCTCTTCCTGCATCCGCGCTGGGGCCTGATCGGCACGCTGGCGGTGTTCGCACTGGTGTTGTTCATGGTTTTCGAGGTCAGCACGACCCTCGATTCGCTGACCTCTGCGCCGCTCGCCGCGTGGGTTGGCCAGTGGGAACCGGACTCCACCGTCGGCGTGATCGGCCGCGCGGTGGCCGACGGCCTGGTTGGCCTGATCGGCATTGTCGTGCCCTACATGCTGCCGCTGGTGCTGCTGCTGGTGAGCCTGGAGGAATCGGGAATCATGCACCGGGTCGCCTTCGTGGTGGATCGGGGCTTTCACCGTATCGGCCTGCACGGCGGCGTGGCGGTGCCGTTTTTACTGGGCCTCGGCTGCAACGTGCCGGCCCTGTCGGCGGTGGCGGCCAGCTCCAGCGGGCGCGAGCGCATCGTCGCCTCGCTGCTGATCACCTTCGTGCCCTGCTCGGCGCGCTCGGCCATCGTGCTCGCCATCGGCGGCAAGTACCTGGGCTGGGAAGGCGTGCTGGGGATCTTCCTGCTCACCATGCTGATCATCGCGGTGGCGGGCAAGCTGCTTACCCACCGCTACGTGCAGGCCAGCCCCGGCATGATCCAGGCCATTCCGCCCTATGCCATGCCGCAGTGGCGGCGCCTGCTGGCCATCACCTGGGAGCGCACCAGCGACATCCTAACTACCGTCATGCCGCTACTGGTGCTGGGCAGCGTGGTGCTGGCGCTGCTGTCCCACTTCGGCGCCGATGCGATCATCAACACCCTGCTGCTGCCGGTTACCAGTTGGTGGCTGGGCCTGCCGGTGGTGCTGGGCGTGCCGATCCTGTTCGGCGTGCTGCGCAAGGAGCTGTCGCTGTTGATGGTGTATCAGGCCCTCGGCACCCAGGACATCGCGCCGCTGCTCGACTGGGTACAGATCGCCACCTTCCTGGTCTTTCTGACCTTCTACGTGCCCTGCGTGTCCACCTTCGCGGTGATGCTCAAGACCATTGGCCGGCGCGATGCGCTGTTTTCCGTCGGCCTGTCGGTGGGTGTGGCGCTGGGTATTGCGCTGCTGTGCCGGGTGCTTCTGCAGGCGATGAACGCGATGCTGTGAAATACCTGCGTCGCCGGGCCTTCACAAGAGGTTAACGGGGCGCGTTTAGTCTGCCGGGCACCCAAACCCCTGCCGACTGCGATGACGACCTCCTGCTCCAACCGGACCATGCCGGCTCTTGCCCTGTCCCTCTGCGCCCTTGCCCTGTCCGCCTGCGGTGGCAGCGATGGCAGCAACGCCAAAGCGCTGGATTTGACGATCCTGCACATCAACGATCATCACTCCCACCTGGATGCAGAGAGCACCACACTGACGCTGAAGAACGCTGCCGGCGCCAGCCAGACGGTGACGGTCGAGCTGGGCGGTTTTGCCCGCGTGACGGCAGCCTTCGAGGCCCTCGCGGGGGCCTCGAAGAACGTCCTCAAGCTGCATGCCGGCGATGCCATTACCGGCGATCTGTACTTCACCCAGAGTGAAGGCAAGGCCGATGCCGACATGATGAACACCGTCTGCTTCGACGCCTTTTCGATCGGCAACCACGAGTTCGACAGCGCCAACGCTGGCCTCGTGAAGTTCATCGACTACCTCCACGCCGGCACCTGCAAGACGCCGGTGCTGTCGGCCAACATCCAGCCGGCCGCTGGCTCGCCCCTGGCCAGCCGCATGGGCAGCTACAAGATCATCGAGAAGGACGGCGAGAAAATCGGCGTGGTCGGCCTCACGGTGAAGGACAAGACCCGGTTCGCCTCCCGTCCGGATGCCACGACCCAGTTCTCCGACGAAACCACCAGCGCCCAGAGCGTCATCGACGAACTCAAGCAGCGCGGTGTGAACAAGATCGTGCTGCTGTCGCACCTGGGCTATGCCGCCGACAAGACCATCGCCGCCAAGCTGTCCGGCGTGGATGTGATCATCGGTGGCGATTCCCACACCCTGCTCGGCCCGGACAGCATGACCGGTTTCGGCCTGACGCCCTCGGGCGCCTATCCGACCCAGACCACCGACAAGGATGGCAAGAAGGTCTGCGTTGCCCAGGCCTGGCAGTATTCCTACGTGGTCGGCGCGCTCGACGTGAAGTTCGACGCGAGCGGCAATGTCACCAGTTGCAGCGGCAAGCCCCAGGTGCTGCTCGGTGATACCTACAAGGTTGGCAGCGTCAGCGCCTCTGACGCCGACGCCACGGCCTACCGCAGCCAGCTGAATGCCTCCGGCGTGTTCCGCATCACCACCCCGTCGGCCGCTGCCACCACCGTGCTGGCCCCGTACAAGGCGGCCAAGGACGCCCTCGGCCTGCAGGTCGCCGGCGCCACCACCGACAACCTGTGCCTGCGCCGCGTGCCCGGCGCCAAGCGCGACACCAGCCGCTCGTCCCTCGGCGACGTCTGCAACAAGGACGCCACTGTGATTGCCCACGGCGGCGACATCCAGCAGCTCGTCGCCGAGGCCTTCCTTGAACAGGGTCAGCGTTTTGGCGGTGCCGACATCAGCCTGCAGAATGCGGGTGGCGTGCGCATCGACATTGGTGCGGGCGACATCACCGTCGGCAAGGTCTACACCCTGCTGCCCTTCAAGAACACCCTCTACCGGCTGGTCATGACCGGTGCCCAGATGAAGGCCGCGCTGGAAGACGGTGTCGATTCGGTGCTTAACGGAACGGGTTCGGGTGCCTACCCCTACACCGGCGGCCTGCGCTTTGCGGTGGACATGAACCAGGCCAAGGGCAGCCGGATCAGTAATCTGGAGCTGCGTGACAGCACCGGCACCTGGAAGCCCTTCGACCTCGCCGCCAGCTACAAGGTGATCACCAACAACTTTACTGCCGACGGCGGCGACAAGTACGACACCCTGAAGACCATCCCCGCCGCCCAGCGGGAAGACACCTTCCTCGACTACGCCGACTCCTTCCTGCAGTACGTGCGCAGCAAGTCGCCGCTGGCCAAGCCGGCTGTCGCCAACCGCAGCACGCAGCAATACACCGAAACGCCCTGATCCCGGGCGTCGGGGCTGGGCTACCATGCAGCATTACTTCCTGCGGTAGCCCGGCCATGATCGACGTCGTCCACGAGATTCAGACTTTCAATGCCGGCCGCGATCCGGACCGGCTGGCCCTCAAGTACAAGGGGATGCGCAGCAGTCCCTTCGTTTTCCTGCGCGGCACCTGCCACCTGTTCTACCAGCGCCTGCCAAACTTGCCCCTGCTTGCGGAGGCGCCGCCCGTGTGGTCCTGCGGCGATCTGCACCTGCAGAATTTCGGCAGTTACAAGGGCGACAACCGGCTGGTGTATTTCGACGTCAACGATTTCGACGAATCGGCGCTGGCCCCGGCCAGCTGGGATTTGCTGCGTTTTTTGACCAGTGTGCTGGTCGGCGCAGAGGCCATGCACGTCAAGGGCAAGGACGTCACCGAACTCAGCGACGCCTTCCTCGACGCCTACCGGGCCACGCTGGCGGTGGGCAAGGCCGGCTGGATTGAACGGGAAACCGCCGGTGGTTTGGTGAAGGATCTGCTCGACGGTCTGCACGGCCGCCTGCGCCCGGACTTCCTGGACGGCCGCACCGAACTGAAGGGCAAGCGGCGCCACCTGCGCCTCGACAACGGCAAAGCCCTGCCGGCCAGCGATGATCAGCGCGAACGGGTGACGAAGCTGATCGGCGAACTCGCCGAATCCCGCCAGAATCCGGATTTCTACGAAGTGCTCGACGTGGCCCGGCGCATTGCCGGCAACGGCAGCCTGGGTGTGGACCGCTTCGTGATTCTGGTGCGTGGCAAGGGCTCGCCGGACGGCAACTACCTCCTCGACCTGAAGGAGGCCCTGCCGTCCTCGCTGCTGGCGCATCTGGATACCCCGCAGCCAAGATGGAAATCCGAGGCGGTGCGGGTGGTGGAGGTCCAGCGGCGCATGCAGGCCGTATCGATGGCCTTCCTCCAGCCGGTAACGTTTGGCGAGCGCTCTTTCATGCTGCGTGACTTGCAGCCGACCGAGGACCGGGTCGCCCTTGACGCCTCCCGCTCCAGTCCGGAAGCGATTGCCGAGGTGATGGGCAACATGGGTGGCATCGTAGCCAGTGCACAGTTGCGCAGCGGCGGCCGCGACGGCTCGGCGATTGCCGACGAACTCATCGACTTCGGCCAGGCCAAATGGCGTAAGGCGCTGCTGGGGGCCGCGCGGGATTGTGCCGAGCAGGTGGAGAAGGATTGGGCCGTGTATTGCACGGCCTTTGACGACGGGGCCTTTGCAGAGGCCGGGGGCGCGAAGTCGGACTGAAGTCCGACCCACAGAACGCCACCAGAGGGAGCGACACAAATCGCCGGAAAAGGTGCGACGTCGGACTTCAGTCCGACAGCACACGCTCAGCCATCCGCCAAGGTTCAGCGCATCCGCGCAATGTCCCGCAACGGCGGTGCACCAAACAGACGCCGATACTCGCGGCTGAACTGGGACGGGCTTTCGTAGCCGACCCGGCGCGCCACGGTGGCGGCGTCGAGGGCTTCGGTCAGCATCATCTTGCGGGCCTCCTGCAGGCGCAGCTGCTTCTGGTACTGCAGCGGGCTCATGGCGGTGAGGGCCTTGAAATGGTGGTGCAGCGACGACTTGCTCATGTTGGCGGCCTCGGCCAGTGCGTCGATCGACAAGGGCTGGTCGAAATTGCCCTTGATCCACTCGATGGCCCGCGCCGTGCGGTGGCCCTGGCTGTCGGCAGCGGCGATGCTGCGCAGGCGCGGCCCCTGCTCGCCGGTCAGTAGGCGATACAGCAGCTCCTGCTCATACAGGGGCGCCAGTATCGGGATGTCTTCCGGCGTATCGAGCAGGCGGACGATGCGCAGCACGGCGTCCATCACCGTGCCGGTGAGCGGACTGACGCCCAGACCAAGGCTGCCGCTGCCCGGCAGGGGCGGCGGCAACTGCATGGTGCCGGCCAGCTCGCCGATCTTGCGCGCATCCATGTCGAACACCGCGCACAGGTAGGGACGCTCCGGCGAGGCCTCGGTGATCTGCCCCATCACCGGCAGGTCCACCGAGGTGATCAGGTAATGCCGGCTGTCGTACTGGAACTTCTCGTCGGCCACGCTCAGACGCTTGGTGCCCTGGGCGGCAATCGCCAGTATCGAGCGGTAAATGGCGCAGATCGGCGTACTCGTGCTGGATGCCCGGAACAGGCTGAGGCCCGGGATCGGTGTCGGGTTGGGGCCGTCGCTGGTGCAATATCGTTCAATGAGGTCTGCCAGCGCAACGCGGGCGGCATCCAGTCTGAAGGACGGGCTGCGGGTGGAAGGGCCTGATTCAATCATGGTTTATTCCTCTTGCCGACGCTTGCGGGATTATCCACTTCCTGGCTGCCGTGAAGCGCCTGAGACACGATCCCGGATAATCAGGCAAGAATCTCACAGGATTCTGCAATGCCGCAAGGCGCGTCGTGGGCTACATTTCCGAGTGTAGAGGTCGGGATTCCTTGCCCCGGCCGACAGGACAACAAAGCGTCACCCAACGGAGATTGACCATGATCCAGCTCAACGTGAACGGCAAGCAGCAGCGCGTCGATGTCGAAGCCGACACCCCGCTGCTGTGGGCCCTGCGCGACACCCTCCTGCTTACCGGCACCAAGTACGGCTGCGGCGCCGGCCTGTGCGGTGCCTGTACCGTGCATGTGAATGGCCAGCCGGTCCGCTCCTGCATCACGCCGGTTTCCGACGTGGCCGGCAAGAAGATCAGCACCATCGAAGTCGCCGACAACACCCGCGTCGGCAAGGCCGTACAGGAAGCCTGGCGCAAGCTCGACGTGGTTCAGTGCGGTTACTGCCAGTCCGGCCAGATCATGAGCGCCGTCAGCCTGCTCAACACCAAGAAGCACCCCACCGACGCCGACATCGACGCCGCCATGGCCGGCAATCTGTGCCGCTGTGCCACCTATGTGCGCATCCGCGCGGCCATCCACGAAGCCGCCAAGGCCCTGGCGTAAGGAGTCGACCATGAACAATCCCATCCAGAACCTCTCCCGCCGCGGTTTCCTGCAAGGCGCTGCCGGCCTCACCCTTGGCCTGTCGCTGCCGGCCTTCGCCGCCAAGGCCGGTGCCGCTGCAGCCCAGGCTGCCGGCGCCACCTTTGAACCGACCCCCTTCCTGCGCATCGGCGCCGACAACACGGTGACGGTGCTCTCCAAGCACCTGGAAATGGGGCAGGGCACCTACACCGGCCTCGCCACCATCGTCGCCGAAGAACTCGACGCCGCCTGGCCGCAAGTGAAGGTGGAAGGCGCCCCGGCCGACGCCAAGCGCTTCAACAACTTGGCCTTTGGCCCCATGCAGGGCACCGGCGGCAGCACCGCCATGGCCAACTCGTGGGACCAGCTGCGCCAGACCGGCGCTACCGCCCGCGCCATGCTGGTGTCGGCTGCCGCCAAGCGCTGGAACGTGCCGGCCGCCGAAATCACCGTGCGTGAAGGCGTCGTCAGCCATGCTGCCAGCAAGCGCAAGGCCACGTTTGGCGAGCTGGCCGAAGCCGCCGCCGCCGAAGCCGTGCCCACCAGCGTGAGCTTGAAGGACCCGAAGGATTTCCGCCTGATCGGCAAGCACGCCAACCGCAAGGACAGCTTCGCCAAGACCAACGGCACCGCCCAGTTCACCCAGGACGTGCACCTGCCGGGCATGCTGGTGGCGGTGGTGGCCCACTCGCCGCGCTTTGGCGGCAAGGTCAAGTCCTTTGACGCCAGCAAGGCCAAGGCCATCAAGGGCGTTATCGACGTGGTCGCCATTCCCGGCGCCGTGGCCGTGCTGGCCAAGGACACCTGGACGGCCAAGAAGGGCCGCGATGCACTGAGCGTCGAATGGGACGACAGTGCCGCCTTCAAGCTCGGCACCGACGAAATGCGGGCCACTTACCAGGCCCTCGGCAAAACCCCCGGCCTCGTTGCCCGCAAGGATGGCGATGCCAATGCGGCGCTGGACGGTGCCGGCAAGGTCGTCAGCGCCAGCTACGACTTCCCCTTCCTGGCTCACGCCGCCATGGAACCGATGAACTGCGTCATCCAGCGCACCGCCGACGGCATTGAGGTGTGGAACGGCGAGCAGTTCCAGACCGTCGACCAGGGCGCCCTGGCGGCCATGTTCGGCATTCCCGTTGAGAAGGTGACCATCCACATGCTCTACGCCGGCGGCAGCTTCGGCCGGCGTGCCAGCACCTCGGTGGACTACATCCGCGAAGCCGCTGCCATCGTCAAGGCGCTGGGCGAGGGCGCGCATGCCAAGGCGCCGGTCAAGCTGGTGTGGATGCGCGAGGACGACATGAAGGCCGGCTACTACCGGCCGATGTTCCACCACCGCCTCGAAGCCACGCTGGACGCCGACGGCAGCATCCGCGCCTGGCGTCATCGCCTGGTCGGGCAATCCATCGCCAAGGGTTCGCCCTTTGAAGGTTTCATGATCAAGGACGGCGTCGACGGCCTGTCGGTGGAAGGCGCGGCCACGCTGCCCTACGCCATTCCCAATCTGCAGGTCGAACTGCACACCCCCGCTGGCATCGACGTGCCGGTGCTGTGGTGGCGTTCGGTGGGCTCGACCCACACCGCCTATTCCACTGAAACCTTCCTCGACAAGCTCGCTGCGGAAGGTGGCCAGGACCCGGTGGCCCTGCGCCTCAAGCTGCTCGCCAAGCACCCGCGTCACGCCGGCGTGCTGAAGCTGGCCGCCGACAAGGCCGGCTGGGACAAGCCGCTGGCCCCGGGCAAGGTCGGTGAGCGTCGCGGCCGCGGGGTGGCGGTGCATGAGTCCTTCCACTCCTTCGTCGCCCAGGTGGCCGAAGTCACCGTGAGCGCCGATGGCAGCGTGAAGGTCGATCGCATCGTTGCCGCCGTCGATTGCGGCATGGCCATCAACCCGGACAACGTCCGCGCCCAGGTCGAAGGCTCGGTCGGCTTCGCGCTGTCGGCGGCGCTGCACGGCGAGATCACGCTGAAGGACGGCGTGGTGGAGCAGGGCAACTTCGGTGAGTACGCGCCGATCCGCATCAACGAGATGCCCAAGGTGGAAGTGCACATCGTCGCCTCGGCCGAAAAGCCGACCGGCATCGGCGAACCCGGCGTGCCGCCGGTGGCGCCGGCCGTGGCCAACGCGATTGCCGCAGCCACCGGCAAGTGGCTCACGCGCATGCCCTTCGCCACCGAGCAGCTGAAGGCCTAGACCATGGACAGCCAGGACCTCCAGGTTCTTGCCGCCGTGCGCCGCTGGCGGGCCGAAGGGCACCGGGCGGCGCTGGTGACCGTCGCCCAGACCTGGGGCTCGGCGCCCCGCCCGGCGGGGGCCTGGATGGCCCTGCGGGACGATGGCCGGGTGCAGGGCTCGGTGTCGGGCGGCTGCATCGAGGACGACATGATTGCCCGCATGCTGGACGGCCGCATCGGCGGTAGCCAGCCCTTCGTGCTCACCTACGGGGTGACCCGGGAAGAAGCCAACCGCTTCGGCCTGCCCTGCGGCGGCACGCTGGAACTGGTCGTCGAACCGGCGCCCGACCATGCCCTGCTCACCGACCTCGCCGCCCGTCTCGAAGGCGGCCAGCTGGTGCGCCGCGAGGTCGAACTGGCCAGCGGCCAGGTGCGCATCTTCGATGCCTGCCGCGGCGAAGCCCTGCAGTGGGACGGCCAGCGCCTGTCCACCATTCACGGCCCGCACTGGCGCCTGCTCATCATCGGTGCCGGGCAGATCTCCCGTTACCTGGCCCAGATGGCCCAGGCGCTGGACTACGCGGTGACCATTTGCGACCCGCGCGAGGAGTATTCCGTCGAATGGGACGTGCCCGGTGCGCCGCTGGTGGCCGGCATGCCCGACGACGTGGTGATGGCCATGGCGCCCGACCCGCACAGCGCCATCGTGGCCCTGACCCACGACCCCAAGCTCGACGACATGGCCTTGCTTGAAGCCCTCAAGTCACCGGCCTTCTATGTGGGCGCCCTCGGTTCGCGGGTCAACAACGCGGCCCGCAAGGCGCGCCTGCTCGAATACTTCGACTTGTCGGAGGGCGAGGTCGGCCGATTGCACGGCCCGGTGGGCCTGCACATCGGCAGCCGCACGCCGCCGGAAATCGCCGTTTCCATCCTCGCCGAAATGACCGCCGTGAAGAACGGTGTCAGCGTCGCCCGGCCGGAGCCGGCCAACCCGGCCAGCGCCGGTTGCGGCGTGCGTTAAGGGCGTGGCGCAGATCGTCGGCCTGCTGCTGGCCGCCGGGCAGGGCCGGCGCTTCGGCAGCGACAAGCTGCTGCATCCACTGGACGACGGCACGCCGCTGGCCGTCGCCTCGGCGCGCAAGCTGAAGGAGGCCTGCCCGCGGGCCATCGCGGTGCTGCGGCCCGAGCAAACCACGCTCGCCGCGCTGCTGATTGCCGAAGGGCTGGAAGTCGTCATCTGCCCGGAGGCCAGCGCCGGCATGGGTCACAGCCTGGCCGCCGGTGTGGCTGCCAGCCTTGAGGCGGCCGGCTGGCTCGTCGCGCTGGCCGACATGCCTTTTGTGCAGGTCGCCACTTTGCGCAGCGTGGCGGATGCCCTCGCTACCGGTGCCGCGCTCGCGGCCCCCTTCCATAACAGTCAGCGCGGCCATCCGGTGGCCTTCGCCGCCCGCTGGCGCGATCAACTCCTCGCCCTTACCGGTGACGAAGGCGCCCGCGCCGTCGTCGGCAACAACCGGGGCTTGCTGAGCAGGATCGACACCGCTGACGCGGGTGTGCTGCGCGACGTGGACACGCCGCAGGATCTCGCCCTTGCTGTCCATTCTCCGTGATTACCCCGCGCCTGCCTGCGGCCCCAAAGTACGGAGGATTTCTTCGAGGGTGGTAGTGCCGTCCTCAACCTTTTCGAGGGCGTGCTCGCTGATGTCGCGCAGGCCTTTTTCGCGCACCTTGCGACGAATGTCGAGAATGCTGGCACCGCTGCCGATGCAGTCGCGCAGGTCGTCGTCCAGCGCCAGCACCTCGTACAGCGCGACCCGGCCCTTGTAGCCGGTGCCGTGGCAGTTGGTGCAGCCCTTGCCCCGGAAACTGTGCTCGATGCGGGCGAAGGTGCCACCGAGACGCTGGCGCAGCGCCGGGTCGGTGGTGACCGGTTCCCGACAGTCCGGGCACACCTGGCGCACCAGGCGCTGGGCGATGATGCCTTCGAGGGCGCTGGCCACTACGTAGGGCTTGAGGCCGAGATCGAACAGGCGGGCGACGGTGGTGACGGCGGAGTTGGTGTGCAGCGTCGAGAACACCAGGTGGCCGGTAAGGGCTGCATGGAAGGCGACTTCGGCGGTTTCGAAATCGCGGATTTCACCGAGCAGGATCACGTCCGGATCCTGGCGCAGCATCGCCCGCAGAATCGACGGGAAGGTCAGGCCGATCTTCTCGCGGACAAACACCTGGCTGGCCATGTCGAGGTGGTATTCGACCGGGTCTTCGATGGTGACGTAGTTCTTTTCGGGTGTCGCATTGTGCTGCAGCAGTGAGTACAGCGTGGTCGTCTTGCCGCTGCCGGTCGGGCCGGTGGCGAGGATGATGCCCTGCGGATGGGCGATCATGTCGTGGATCCGGGGCAGGTCGATGGGTGAGAAACCCAGCTTCTCCAGACTGTGCACCGACGAGTTGCGGTCGAGAATCCGCATCACCACCTTTTCGCCGTTGAGGGTGGGCAGCGTGGAGATGCGCAGGTCCACCATGCGCATGGGGGTCTTGACGGTAATGCGGCCGTCCTGCGGATGGCGTCGCTCGGAAATGTCCAGTTCGGACATGATCTTGAGGCGCGACACGAGCGAGTTGTGCAACTGGTGCGGGATCTGGATCTTGTCGATCAGCACGCCGTCGATGCGATAGCGCACAACCACGCTGGTGGTGCGCGGCTGGATGTGGATGTCGGAGGCGCCCAGACGGATCGCTTCGAGAATGATGGCATTGGCGAGGCGGATCGCCGGTGGTGCCTCGGTGTCGCGCAGCAGGTCTTCGAGGCGGGTGTCATCCACGTCCTCGATGACGATCTCGATGCCTTCGTAGGGATCGGCCGAGAAAACGAGGTTTTCCAGCGCCTTGAAATCCATGTCGCCGCTGTAGATCTCATCGATTTTCTTGCGAATGGCGGCAATGTCGGCGGTGACGATCTGCAGGTCGAGCCCGGCGGTGAAGCGGATTTCGTCGATCAGGCCTTCGTCGAGCGGGTCGGCCATGGCCAGCAGCAGGTGCTTGCCGTCCAGCTTGAGGGGCACGACCAACTGGCGCGCGCACAGGCTGCGGGGAATGAGGTCGGTCAGCGCCGGATCGACCTGGAATTCCGGCAACTGCACCTCTTCGATGAGCAGGTCCTGCTTGAGCAGCGCGCGGATCTTGCGTTCCTCGACCCAGTCCTTTTCGAGCAACAGGGCGATCAGCGGTTCCGAGCGGCGCTCCTGCTGAAAGGTCAGCTCCTGCAATTGGGCGGCCGACAGCAGGTTCTTCTTGTGCAGCATGATGCCGAGCCGGCTGCGGTGGGTGGCCGCCAGCTTGGACAGGGCCGAGATTTCCTTGGTCTTCTTTTCGTTCTCCGATTTGAGCGCCCGGTTGCGGCTGATCAGATCGAACTGCTCCAGCGCCAGGGCCACGGTGACGCGCAGGTCGTCGTCGTTCCAGGGCTTGAGGATGAACTTGTACACCGCGCCTTCGTTGATCGCGCCCATGACCGCGTCGGTGTTGGCGTGGCCGGTGAGCATGATGCGGATCGTGTCGGGCGAACGCTGTTTCACCTCCTGCAGGAACTGGGCGCCGTTCATGCCCGGCATCATGAAGTCGCTGATGACCAGGTGCACCGGACCCTCGGCCAGGCGTTCGAGCCCTTCCTGGCCGCTGCCGGCGGTGAGGATGTCGTAGTGTTCCTGGCGAAACACGCGCCCCAGCGCCCGCACGATGCCGATCTCGTCATCCACCAGCAACAGGCGGTACTTCGGCGGCGTGAGATGGCTGGCCGGCGCTTGCGGCGCGCCCGTCTTGCCGGTGAAAAAGCGCTTGTAGTCGGTCATGGCGTGTTCGGAAAGAACAGGCTCACGGTCGTGCCAGCGCCGGGTGTGCTGTCGATCGCGATGCGGCCGTGGTGGGCGAGCACGATGTTGCGGGCGGTGGACAGCCCCAGCCCGGTGCCGGCGCCGACCGAGCGTGTCGTGTAGAAGGGCTCGAAGGCCCGCTCCAGTTGGGCCGGACTCATGCCGACGCCGTTGTCGGCGATGCGGATCGTGATGCCCGAGGCGTCGGCGGCGCTGTCGATGCACACTGCGCCGGGGCGTCCGGCATCCTGGATGGCCTGCATGCCGTTGCGGATCAAGCTGAAAAAGACCTGGTTGAGATGCCCCGGATTGCAGCTCAAGGGCGGCAGCGGGTGCAGTTCGGTGCGCAGCGCGACCCCGGCCGGCAGCGGGTTGCCGGCGACGCTGACGGCATGCTGCAGGCAGGCGTTGAGGTCGGCCCGCTCTTCGGGGGGGCGATCGACATGGGAGAAACTCTTCAGGTCGGCGACGATGCGGGCGATTCGCCCGAGCCCGCTGCTGCAGTCGGCCAGCAGATCGACGCCGTCCTCGAGGACAAAATCCAGGTCGAGGTTGTGCCAGGCCGCTTCGCCTTCGGCCAGCCGGTCGCGCAGGGCGGTGAACTTGTCGAGGTAGAGCTTGAAGGTGCCGAGGTTGCTGCTGACGAAACCGAGCGGGTTGTTGATTTCGTGGGCCATGCCGGCGGCGAGCTGGCCGACGGAGGCGAATTTTTCGGCCTGGTAGAGCATCTGCTGGCGCGCTTCGAGGTCGGCGACCTGGGCTTTGACGCGTGCTTCGAGTTCTTCCGACAGTTTGCGGTAACGGGCTTCCGAGGCCAGCAGGCGCACGTGTTCGAGCTTGAGGGTCTCGAAATCCTGGGTGACCGCTTCCAGATGCAGGGCCGAGGCCATGCGATAGCGGGCTTCGGCGCGCAGCAGGGCGGTGAACATCCGGCCGGCGGCGTGCAGACGTACCTGGCTGGCGGCGCTGCTGGCCAGAAAACCGGCGGGTTCGAGTTCCAGCACCAGTGCTTCGCGCCTGGCGTCGGGGGCTGCCAGGCCCCACAGCAGCTCGCCATTGCGGTCGAGGATGGCCAGGTCGCCGTCGAGCAATTCGGCCAGCGGCGGGCCGACCCGCGCCAGCATGGTGGCGTCGAACAATTCGCCCAGATGCCATTCGCGGTCGAAGTCGGCGGCGCTCATGCGGGCGTTCCGGTTTGCCCGAGCATGCCGGCCACGAAGGCGTTTTCAGAGATGCCGTGTTCCCGGGCCAGCCCGAGGGCTTCGGCATGGTGCCGGTAGAGTGCCCGCAGCAGCGCCTCGAAGGTGCTTGCGACGCCTTCGCCGCGGAGGGCGACGGCGAAGCACAGGGGCCACGGGGCCGCCTCCCAGCGTTCACGGACCTCGGCTTCCGGCACGGCGCTCGGCAGGTCGCGCTTGTTGAACTGGACGACGAGCGGAATGTGCTCGAAATCCAGGCCGACCCGGTGGCAGTTGTCGGCCATGCTCTGGAAGGCTTCGCCGTTGTTGGTTTCCTGGGCGCTGTCGGAGTCGGCCACGAAGACGATGCCGTCGGCCCGCGACAGCACGGCCTTGCGCGTGCCGTCGTGGGCCACCTGGCCGGGCACCGTAAACAGGCGCAGCTTGATCAGGAGGCCTGAGGGCGCACGAAAACCCAATGGCAGCAGGTCGAAGAACAGGGTGCGGTCATCCTTGGTCTCCATGGTCATCACCTCGCCCTTCAGTTCGGGTGACAGGAGATCGTGCAGACGCAGCAGGTTGGTTGTCTTGCCGCTCTGGGCGGGCCCGTAATAGACCAGCTTGAAGCTCAGGCTGGTGGCGTCTTGATCGGGCATGGCTCAGTCTTCTGGGGGCAGGTCGGCGCAGCCGGACAGAGTCCGCCGCGCCGCGTCGGGCTGCAGTGCCTTGAGGACGTCGACTTCATTGTCGACGATCAGGATACGGCTCATTTTTTCCTCGCAGTTATGAGGTGATTTTAGCGCGCCTGGTCAGCTTGCTCCGCCCATGCCGAAAATTGGGGCGATTCACCCGGCACTGAAGTGTCTGGCGGTCCGCTCCGGCAAGCTACGGAATTGGCTTTGTTAAAATTCGTGTCTAGAATGTGCCATGAACCCGTGTGAGTCAGGCCACATGAACAAACTTGATCCGCTCGAACGGAACAACGTCACCCTTGCGGGCAATCCGCAGGCCCGCCGTGCGATGGTTTTTGTGCATGGTTTCGGAACCGATCAGCGGGCCTGGAGCACGGTGGCGGAAAGCTTCGGGGAGGACTTCAGCCTGGTCCTTCTCGACAACGTCGGCGCGGGGCAGTCGGAGCCCGCGGCCTTCCAGCAGTCTCGCTACCTGAACCTGGGCGGTTACGTTTCCGACCTGTTCGAGGTTTGCGATGCCTTGCTCTTGCAGGATGCCATTTTGGTGGGCCATTCGGTGGGGGCGATGATCTGCCTGCTGGCGGCCGCCAGGCGGCCGGGGCGTTTTTCCCGTCTGGTGATGATTGGCGCCTCCCCGCGTTACCTCGATGATGAAGGTTATCGGGGCGGCTTCGCGGAGGCTGACCTGAAGGCGCTGTATCAGGAGGTCAGCCTGCGCTATTCGGAATGGGCCGACGCTTTTGCCCCGGCAGCCATGGGCAATGCCGACAAGCCGCAGCTGGCACGCCATTTTGCCGAGACGATGAAGAGCATCCCGGCCGATCGCGCCCTGACCGTACTGTGCTCGATCTTCCAGTCAGATCACCGCGCCGATGTCTCCACGCTGGACATCCCGACGCTCGTGATCCAGTCGCAGGATGATCCTGCCGTGCCCCTCGAGGTCGCCGAGTATCTTCACCAGCACATCAAGGGTAGCCGTCTGGCGCTCATCAACGCCACGGGGCATCTGCCCCATGTCAGCGCCCCGTATGAGGTGGTGGCCGCGATGAGTGAGTTCATCGACGGCCAGGCGCCGTCTCCGAAGCCGATGTCGACAGGCCTTTCCGGACGGCGCTCCAATTGACGTCGATGGGTTCCACCGGCCCCCGGTTGCCGGCGGCGATGGCTTTTTGCAGCGCATCAAGGCGTTCGGTCGTGGCCGGGTGGGTGGAGAACAGCGCCGGCATCCGGCCGGCTTCGCTCTTTGCCAGGGTCTCGAAGAAGCGCGGCATGCCGCTTGGGTCGATGTGCGCTTCGTGCAGGCGGGCCAGGCCGCGCAGGTCGGCTTCGCGTTCGGCGTCGCGGGAGAACTTGAGCTCACCGAGCTGGGCGGCCCAGCCGCCGAGGCCGCCGTAATCGCCCAGCAGGGCGGCGACGATGACCCGCAAGCCGGCGGATTTGACGAGCTGCTTGAGGCTGTGGCGCAGCTCCACGTGGGCGATTTCATGGGCCAGCACGCCGGCCAACTCTTCGGCGGAGGCGCTCTTGTCGATGAGGCCCGCATACACCACGACGATTCCGCCGGGGGCGGCGAAGGCGTTGATGTCGGGTTTGTCCACCAGATGGAATTCGAGGCTTTCGGCCGGGCGGGCCAGGCGTTTACCGACTATCTGCACGGCTTCCCAGGCCGGCCCGCTGTCGATCATCCTGCCCTCGGCCCGGGTGCGGGCAAGGACGGCTGCGCCGATCTGCCGTTCAATGCCGGACGGGATGTGGGCGACGACGCGCTCGGCCAGCGGATCGATGGACAGGAAGAAGCCGGCCAGCAGGAGCAGCGGCAGGGCGATGAGGAACAGGATGCCGGCGCCAAAGCGGCGGTGGGTGCGTTGCCGTATCTGGTGGCCACCGGCGAAGAGGGCCGGTGCGGCGTCGCGCAGAGGGGCGATGTGCGCGTCGTCCACCATCAGCAACTGGTTGCCGTCAGCGTCGTTCCACTGCAGGGCCCACTGGCTGTGGTTGAAGCCGCGGGCCTCCACCTGCAGGGCGGCGATGTCTACCCGTTGGGGTGGTGAGTCTTCGGGCAGGACGAGCAAGGTGCCGTCCTGCCAGGCGAGACGGGCCGGGTGGCCGTGAGCCGCGCCACCCGCCGGATAAAAACGCGCCGGGATGGGCGCGTCGCTCACTCGTCCCTGCCGAGCAGGGAGCCGAGGCCGATGCCGCCGAGCACCGAGCCGCCTTCCTTGCCACCGCCACCGGCTGCGCGGGAGGCCATCACGATGCGGTCGGCCATGCGCGACAGGGGCAGCGACTGCAGCCAGATCTTGCCGGGACCGGTGAGGGTGGCGAAGAACAGGCCTTCGCCGCCAAACAGCGCAGTCTTGATCTTGCCGGCGTACTGGATGTCGAAATCGACGCTGGGCTGAAAGGCCACCACGCAGCCGGTATCGACGCGCAGGGTTTCGCCGGGGGCGAGGGTTTTTTCCATCAGCGTGCCGCCGGCGTGGATGAAGGCCAGGCCGTCGCCGTCGAGCTTCTGCATGATGAAACCTTCGCCGCCAAACAGGCCGACGCCGATCTTCTTCTGGAAGGCGATACCCAGCGAGACGCCCTTGGCGGCGGCCAGGAAGGAGTCCTTCTGGCAGATCAGCGTGCCGCCGATCGTCGACAGATCGACCGGCACGATCTTGCCCGGGTAGGGCGCGGCGAAGGCGACCCGGCGCTTGCCGCTGCCTTCGTTGTGATACACGGTGGTGAACAGGCTCTCGCCGGTAATCAGGCGCTTGCCAGCGCCCATCAGCTTGCCGAAGAAGCCGCCCTGCTGCTGGGAGCCGTCACCGAAGATGGTGTCCATCTGGATGCCGTCCTGCATGTACATCATCACACCGGCTTCCCCGATGGCGGCTTCGCCGGGGTCGAGCTCCACCTCGACGTACTGCATTTCGTTTCCGAAGATTTCGTAATCGACGACGTCCATGGCCATGCTGGGTTCTCCATTGTGTGGTGAGCGCTATATGCGGGCACCGGGTTGATCTTTCAAGGGTGGCAGCCAGCGCAGCAGGGTGTCGAACAGGATGTCCGGATCCACTGGCTTGGCGACGAAATCACTCATGCCGGCCTTGATGCAGCGTTGCCGGTCTTCGTCGAAGGCATTGGCGGTCATGGCGATGATGGGGGTTTCGCCGCGCCCGGGCAGGTCGCGGATCCGGGCGGTGGCTTCGAGGCCGCCCATCACCGGCATCTGCATGTCCATCAGGATGATCGCGTAGTGGGTATCCATGACCATGTTCACAGCCTGCTGGCCGTTTTCGGCCACATCCACCAGCAGTCCGGTTTCACCCACCAGCTCCAGCGCGACTTCCTGGTTGACCGGATCGTCCTCGACCAGCAGGACACGGGTGCCGCGGTGGTGGCGACGGATCATGTCTTCGGCGCCGGACGGCGCGGGCGCGATCTCCCGGGCTTCGGCCGTGCCGATGTGCAGGCGGGCGGTGAACCAGAACAGGCTGCCGTCGCCCGGTGTGCTGTCCACGCCGGCGTCGCCGCCCATCAGGCGGGCGAGGCGCTGGGTGATGGCCAGTCCGAGGCCGGTGCCACCATAGCGGCGGGTGGTCGACGCATCCACTTGCTTGAAGGCCTGGAACAGTTGCTGGCAGCTTTCGGGCGGAATGCCCGGCCCGGTGTCCTGGACTTCGAAGCGCACCAGCACTTGTTCGCCCTTGCGCTCAAGGAGCCTGGCCCGCAGGGTGATGCTGCCCGTCTCGGTAAACTTGACGGCGTTGCTGGCAAAGTTGAGCAAGCCCTGGCGCAGACGGGTGGCGTCGCCCTCCAGCAGGGCTGGCTCGTTGTCGTATTCCACGGCGACGTGAAGACCCTTGGCTGCCGCCGGTTCGGCAATCAGCGAGTGGACGTAGTCGACGATCGAGCCCAGGTGGAAGGTGGTGTCGTCCAGCACCAGCTTGCCGGCTTCGATCTTCGAGATGTCGAGGATGTCGTTGATGATCGCCAGCAGATGCTTGCCGGCATCCTCGATCTTCTCCAGGCGCTCCATCTGGTCGGGCTGCAGGGGGCTCTTCCTGAGCGTGTAGGCGTAGCCCAGGATTGCATTCATCGGGGTCCGGATCTCGTGGCTCATGTTGGCCAGAAAGCTGCTCTTGGCCGTGTTGGCCGCATCGGCCGCGTCCTTCGCATCCTTCATGGCCGCCTCTGCCACCTTGAGCGGCGTGATGTCGGTGAAGGTGGCGATGAGGCCGTCGCCCAGCACCTGCCCGCCGATCAGCAGGTCCAGCTGCCGGCCGTCCTTGCAGGTGACCCGGTACTCGAGGCTGGCTACCTCGCCGCTGGTGCTGCGTGAGCGCTCCAGGGCGGATTTCCAGGTGTGTTGCACCCATTGACGGTAGGCAGGGTCGGGGTAGGCCAGCGTCCACCAGTCGTCCAGTCCGGAAACGTCGTCTTCCCGGTAGCCGAAGAGGTCGATGAAGCGCTGGTTGATCGATTCGATGGCGTTGCCGCGGGCGTAGAGCAAGGCAACCGGGGCGGCGTTGAAGAGCGCGCGGAAGCGCTTGTCGCGCTCGGCCAGCAATGCGGCTTCCTTGGCCTGGCGCAGGACGTCTTCGGCCTCGCGGCGCTGGGTGATGTCATGCGACAGCATGAGAACGTGCGGGAGGGGGGCCGCTGCCGGGTGCTTGCGGGTGGCCGAGAGCTCGAACCAGTGGGATTTGCCGTCGAACTCAAGCTGGATGAGCCGTCCGAAATCGCCACCGTCCCGGGCTGCTCCGGCGATCGCCTCGGTCACCGTGTGTGCCGCTTCCGCGGGCAGAACTTCGGTCACATGCTTGCCGATCAGGTTCTGCTTGGGGGTGGCCAGGAGGAATTCCTGGCTGGCGAAGACATCCACATAGCGGCCCGTGAGATCCAGTTCGAACAGCGGGTCGGGAATCGCCTGCAGGGTGGCGGTGAGGTTTTCCCTGGCTTCTTCGGTGGCCTGGTGCGCCTGGCGCAGTTCGTTCAGGGTGCTGCTGACGGTGGCCGTCTTGGCACTTACCTGGCGGCGCAGGGTGATATTCCAGACCAGCAACAGGGTGCCGACAGCCACCGCTGCGAGTACGCCCCAGCCGACGTAGCGGCTGTATGCGCGCAGATCGACGGCGAGCGGCGTGCCGAACCATTTCTTGCGCAGGGCGGCTTCTTCTTCGGCGGTGATGGCCGTCATTCCTTGTGTGACCTGCTGCAGGGCGGCCGCGTCGCCCTTGCGCACGGCCCGGTGAAACTGCCCCTTGTAAAGCTCGAATGCGTGGCGAAAGATGTTTTGGGCACCGGCCTGGTACAGATAGAAGTTGGCCGGGGCTTCGTCGAGGCAGAAGACCTTGATCTCCTCGCGTTGGGCGGCGGTAATCAGGTCGCTGTAATTCCGGTATTGCACCAGGGTGGTGATGCCGTTCCCGGCGAGGATGTCGATGCAGGCGTCGCCCGCCTGGACGCCGATCTGAAAGCCCTTGAGCGTGCTTGTGCTGCTGATGCCGCCGATCGAGGTATGCGTGTAGATCACGACCGGCAGGTCGGCGTAGGGAGGCGAGAAGTCGTACAGCGGTTCGCGGGGCGGTGTGCGATAGATCATGTCGATCACGTCGGCTTCGCCCGCCTGGATCATCCGCTGGGCCTCGGCCCAGTTGGTGGCGGTCAGGATGGTCCGGATGCCGGTTTTCTTCTCCCACAAGGCCCAGAGATCCACCAGGTAGCCTTCCACCTTGCCCTCCGAGTTGCGGAACAGGTAAGGGGGGTAGTTATCGTCGCTGACCACGTGGAGCGGACGCGGTGGTGGGGCCGGCGCTTCGGCGCGGACCCCGGCGGAGAGGACGAGCCCGTGGATGAGTGTCCAGCAGCAGATCAGTGCGAGCCGCAAGCGCCCCATGGCCGTCCGCCGGGTCAAGGGTGTCGACATGGTTTCTCCGGGGGCTGTGCGTGAAACCTTCTATTGCCGGGTTCCGGCATAGGCCAGTTCCAGGCGCGGGTTGAAGAGGATGGCGGGTGGCTGGCGATCCAGGTACACGATGAGGCTGGAATCGCCCCCGTCGGCCAGAACTTGCTGGTCGACGCGTTGCAGGGCGATGTCGGTCGTGCCCACACGGGTGTAGTCGGAGTGAATGCGGACCCGGTCGGGCCCCAGTCGGGTAACGGTGATGAGCACGCCGCTGCGCGAACTGCCATGCGCGTCGGAGATCACGTCACCGGAATAGGTACCGACGATCAGATCGGCCAGCCCGGCGGGGCTCGTCAGCGGCGTGGTCCAGGAGGCCATGCCGGTCATGGGACGTGCGTCCGGAGTCACTGCGGTGTCGGTGGGGGGCTGCCGGGCGTTGTTGGTGAAGAAGCCGATCACCGCCACCAGGATCAGGGCGCCGAGCGCGGACCACTTGAGCTGGGGGGGCCACGGGGGTGGGGGATTCGACGTGGCTGGCGGCTGGCCGAGCAGGTGGCGGATGCCTGCGCAGAGGGCCTGAAAGCCGTGATCCTGCGGGTCGCCCCGCCAGTTGCCAAGGTCGGCGGTCTGCTTGCGGCGGAATTCGAGGGGCAGGCGTACCGGTGCGATCAGGGCCGGCAGCAGCACACCCCGTGCTGCGGCGGCAGCGGCTTCGTTCCTGACCCATTCGGAGACGATGGAATAAGGTGACCACAGCACGACCACGCTGCGCGCCGTGTCGAGTTCGTGTTCGATGGCCTGATCGAAAACCTGGCCGGTGATGATCTTGCGATCCCACCAGACAGACCAGCCGAGCGCTTCGAAAGCATGGGCCAGGCGTCCAGCCTGTTCCCGGTCTGCGCTGGCGTAGCTGATGAACACGTCACTCACGGGGGCTCCGATGGTCTGCGCTGTCAGCATGAAGCATAGCTGGCCGGGCGCTCCGTGGGTCGGACTTCAGTCCTACAGCCGCTGCCTGCACCCGTGTAGTCGGACTGAAGTCCGACCCACAGGGGGCGGCGCTTAGCCGCGCAGCTTGCGCTTCAGGGCGCTGAAGAGGCCGCCGGGGCGTTCGGGCTCCGGCGCGGGAGTTGTGGAGGCCGGTGTCACTGGTGCGGGTGCGGGTGCCGTGGCCGGTACCGGGCTGGGCGCCGGCGTGCTGGTGCTGCCGGCCTTCTTCGCGGCCTGCCTTTCCTCGCAGACGGCGGCGAGTTGGGCGAGGGTCTGGAACATGATTTCCCGCGGGTTGAGAACGATGCCGTAGCCGCTCTTGAGGCGCGCGATGACTTCCATCAGCAGCAGCGAGTCGCCGCCCAAGTCGAAGAAGTTGTCGCGCGGCTCGATGTGGCCGACGCCCAGGGCGCTTTGCCAGATGCCGGCGATGGCCGTCTGCATTGCGGTGGCGTAGGCGACAGTCGGAGCGGCTGCGGCGGCACTGGCCGCTGCTGCGCTGGCGCGGGGCTTGCGCAGGACCCACTGGGCGATGCGGGTGGACAAGTCGGTGGTGGATACGAGCACCGTGTCGCTGGCATTGCTGGCGAGGATGCGCCGGAAGGCATCGACGCCGTCTGCGGTGGACAGGGCCACTTCGTTGACGACGGCGCCCATGCCGCGCTTGTCGGAGCGGGACGCGGCGGATTGCCAGGCGTCCCAGCCGATGGCCAGCCAGGCCGGGCCGCCGGTGCCGCCGAGGCGGTTCTGGCGGGCAGCGTAGGCATCCAGGTAGCGGTTGGCGGCGGCGTAGGCCGCGTAGCCGAGCCCGCCGACCACCGCGGAGATGGACGACAGCAGCACGTAGAAATCGGGCGGATCGCTTTTGAGCTGGTCGTGGAGGACCAACAAGCCATCCACCTTGGGGCGGAAGTGTTCGGTGCAGTTTTCCGGGCTGGTGTCCTGCACGGCGAGGAAGGCTTCTTCGGCAACGATGCCGGCGCCGTGGATGACGCCGTCGATGTGCCCGAAGCGGCTGCGTGTCTGTTCCAGGGCCCCGGCCATGGCGGCAGCGTCGGCCACGTCGGCCGCCACCACCAGCACTTCGGCGCCGAGGGCTTCGAGGGCGCGGACTTTGGCGATGCGCTGGCTGACTGGGTGGTCGGCGCCATGGGTAGCGATGAGGGCGTCCCATTCGGCGGCGGCGGGCATGGCGCTGCGACCGGTGAGGACGAGGCGCGCCTGCACGCTGTGGGCCAGGTCTTCGGCCAGCGCGAAGCCGATGGCGCCGAGGCCACCGGTGATGAGGTACACGCCTTGCTGGCGCAGGCGGGTCGGGTTTTCAGTCGTTGCGGGCAGGTGTAGCGGGCGGTAATCCTGCACCCAGCGTACGCCGTCGCGCCAGGCGACGACGGGGTTGGGGGCGTCGCTGCCCATCTCGCGCAGGATCTGGCGGGCCAGGCCCTGCTCGGCCGGCGTGCCGGCGGCGGGCGGCATGATGTCGAAGCAGCGGGCGTCGAGGTTGGAATACTCCTGGGCGATCACCACGCAGGCGGCGACCAGTGGCGCGCGGTCGGGCTGCGGGAGTTCGGTGGGGGTGAGCGCCTGGATGCCGCTGCCGAGCACGCCGATGCGCACGGATTCGGTGTAGTCGCGGGCGCCGAGGGCCTGGGCCAGGCACAGCAGGCTGCGAAAGCCGAGGCCCTGGGCGCGGCCGAAGCTGTCGTGGTCGGTGGTGTCGCCGGCTTCGCCGAGGTTCCAGGCGTGCAGCACGCTGCGCGGCAGCTTGCCGGCGGTGGCGAGGGCGTTGATCAGGCTGTCGTAGTCGGCGCGCTGGCCGGGGTTGACGCTGTAGCGGCGCTCGCCACACCAGCCGGCCTTGGCACCGGGGAGCACGCGCAGCACGTCCTGGCCGGCCTGTTCCAGATCGCGGGCGAGGGTTTCGGCGAAGCCTTCGCCGGTGGTGAAGACCAGCCACGGACCGCTTGCCGCGGGGCCGCCATCGGGCAGCGGGCTTTGCTTCCAGGCCGGGGTGTAGAACCAGTCGGACAGGGGGCGCTTGCCGGGGGCCGAACGGGCCGCGGGGGCGTTGCCGGCAGCCTGGGCGACCAGCTTGCCGGGCTCGATCCAGTGGCGCTGCCGCTCGAAGGGGTAGCCGGGCAGCGGCACGCGGCAGCGCGCTTCGTCGGCGTAGAAGCCGGCCCAATCCACGCTCACGCCGGCCAGCCACAGCTTGCCGAGGGTGGTGAGGAGCATGGCCTGGTCGGGCTCGTCCTGCTGCGGATGGCGCATCGACCACAGGGCGCCTTTGGCACCGGAGGTGCTGGCGCATTGCTGGGCGAGGGTGCCAAGGGTGCGGCCGGGGCCGACTTCGAGCAGCAGCGGGTCGCCGTCGCCCACCGCGGTGACGATACCGTCGGCAAAGCGCACGGTGTGGCGCAGGTGTCGGGTGTAGTAGGCCGGGTCGGTGGCCTGTGCGGCAGTCAGCCAGGTGCCGCTGAGGTTGGACACCACCGGGATCTGCGGCGCCTGCAGGGCAATGGTGGCGACGACGGCGGCGAAGCGCTCGAGCATCGGATCCATCATGGCCGAGTGGAAGGCATGGGAGGTGTGCAGGGCGCTGACTTGCTGGCCACGCGCTTCCATGTCGGCGCGGAAGGCGGCGATGGCTTCACTTGGTCCGGCCACCACGCTGCGGCCGGGGGAATTGACGCCGGCCAGCGACAGGCCGCGGGCGGCCAGATCGCCGAGTTCGTTTTCGGGCAGATCGACGGCGAGCATGCTGCCGGGCTGCATTTCCTGCATCAGGCGGCCGCGGGCGGCGACCAGCTTGAGGGCGTCGGGCAGGCTCATCACGCCGGCCAGGCACAGGGCCGGGTATTCGCCGATGCTGTGGCCGATCATGGCTGCCGGCTGCACGCCCCAGCTCATCCACAGGCGGGCGAGGGCGTATTCGATGACGAACAGCGCCGGCTGGACGATCCAGGTGGCGGTGAGGGCTTCCGCGGTGGCGCTGTCTTCGGGCCACATGAGGCTTTTCAGGTCGTGGCCGAGGTGCGGCGCGAGCAGTTCGCAGCAACGGTCGACTTCGGCGCGGAACAGGGGTTCGCTGTCGTACAGGCCGCGGCCCATGCCGAGGTACTGGGCGCCCTGGCCGGGGAACATGAAGACCACGGGCCGGTTGCTGTGCTCGCACACGGAATCGGCACTGCGCTGGCGTTCGCCGGACAGCAGCGTGCGGGCCAGATCGTCGCGGCTGGCGACGACCAGCATGCGGCGCTGGGTGAAGCCCTGGCGGCCGGTTTGCAGGGTGTAGGCGATGTCGGCGAGGGGCTGGTCGGGATGGTGTTCGAGGTGCCCGGCGAGGCGTTCGCCCATGCGCCCGAGGGCTTCCGGGTTGCGGGCCGACAGAAGGATCAGTTGCCAGGGGCGCGACGCGGCGGCCGCGGCACGGGCCGGGGCTTCTTCCATCACCACGTGGGCGTTGGTGCCACCCAGCCCGAAGGAGCTGACGCCGGCCCGGCGCACCGGCTGTTGCCAGTCGCAAAGGGCGGTGTTGACGTAGAAGGGGCTGCTGGCGAAGTCGATCTCGGGGTTGGCGCGGCGGTAGTGCAGGGTGCCGGGAATGCGCCGGTGTTCGAGCATCAGCGCGGTCTTGATCAGCCCGGCCACGCCGGAGGCCACGTCGAGGTGGCCGATGTTGCTTTTCACCGAGCCGATGGCGCAGTAGCCGGTGGCGTCGGTGCTTTCACGGAAGGCCTGGGTGAGGGCCTTGACCTCGATCGGGTCGCCCATCGGGGTGGCGGTGCCGTGGGTTTCGACGTAGCCGATCTCGTCGGCCTCGATGCCGGCGATGGCGAGTGCTTCGGCGACCACCGCGGCCTGGCCGTCCACGCTGGGGGCGGTGAAGCCGACCTTGGCGCTGCCGTCGTTGTTGATGGCCGAGCCCTTGATGACGGCGTGGATGTGGTCGCCGTCGGCCAGCGCATCGGCCATGCGCTTGAGGGCGACGATGCCGACCCCGCTGCCGAGCACGGTGCCACGCGCATCGGCGTCGAAGGCGCGACAGTGGCCGTCGGCCGAATTGACGCCGCCTTCCTGGTACAGGTAGCCGACCCGGTGCGGTACGGCGATGGAGATGCCGCCGGCCAAGGCCAGGTTGCATTCGCCGCCGAGCAGGCTCTGGCAGGCCACGTGGATGGCGGTGAGCGAGGTGGAGCAGGCCGACTGCACGACCACGCTGGGGCCGGTGAGGTTGAGCTTGTAGGCGACGCGGCTGGCCAGATAATCCTTGTCGTTGCCGATCTGGACCTGGAATTCGAACAGGGCGGGGGCCACGTCGGGGCGCGTGGCGAGGTTGTAGATGAGGTAGCCGTTCATCGCCGAGCCGCCGAAGACGCCGATGGCGCCACCGTGGGTGTTGGACGCATGCGGCGTGTAGCCGGCCCGTTCAAGGGCTTCCCAGGCGCATTCGAGGAAGATGCGCTGCTGGGGCTCCATCAGGCTGGCTTCCCGCGGGCTGTAGCCGAAGAAGGCCGCGTCGAAGCAGTCGATGTTGTCGATGACCGCGCCGGCGCGCACGTAGGCCGGGTCGGCAAGGGTTTCCGGCGTGACGCCGGCGGCCAGCAGTTCGG